>JADEXA010000059.1 GCA_015207365.1 Vacuolonema iberomarrocanum LEGE 07170 | reverse complement strand
ACCTGGGAGATTTTGACCTCCTTGGCCGCCACCGCTCAGCAGCAAGGTGTTTCCTTTATTGATTGGGTGGCTGAGGCCATGACCTTACCCCCTCTCTCCCCAGACGATTCCCGCTAAACAAATACGCCGCGCCCCACACAACCGTTGCTGTGCTTAATGCGGTTGCACACCGCTATATTACTGACATAAACTTCTATAGCGCAATGGATTACAGCGTGATCAGTGAGATTGATTCACACAGTTCTAAACAAATTATTTCGCTCCAGATCATTCTAAGCATAAAAAATCTCTGACTCCTCTTGCTCCGTTTCGACTTGGGAAGAAACTGAGTTTAGAAGTCAGAGATTCAGTTTGAGGATGAGTGAGTGGACAATAACCCTAATCGAGTTTTAGAGAATTGACAGGAACATCATCCCAAGTACTAACTGTGCGAAGACGAGCTGTCCACCCCAGAGATTTCTGCTCGCTCGTCAGATTTTCCTCAAAGGAATCGTGGCATGCTTCTGCTTGCTCTTGGTTGCAGCAAGCAATGCAGGTATAGACCAAACCCGAGGGATCGAGCTGTTCGTTCACGTAGATTGTTTTAGCCATCAGTTATGCTCCAGAACTTGAAAAGAGAAACACAAAAGGAGGAGAGGTTTTGAGTTGCAACGCAAGGCGTTTTCATTGAGTTCAACGGGATCATTGAGTTCAACAGGATTAGTTCGATAGGATCCAATGGAATCCATCAATCTTGCGCCAACCCGGTTAAATCTACTACCTGCTTAGTGTAGTCTGAACGATCGCCCACACCGGATAACTTTGGAGTGGTATAAGATTTGCGTAGCATTTAGCTACATTCCCCTGAACGATCGCTTGGTTCTGCCGAATGCTCTGGGCGATCGCCGTACGGCGTCAGTGACAGTTAGAGTTAAGCCGCCTTTCCTGCGCCATGGTATCGGCCTAATCGTCGATAGTAATCATCCATATAAGGACGAAAACCAATTTTCTTAATACTTCGATAACCTCAACCTGACAGGATGGCAAATGATGCAATCAACCCTTCCATTCTATGTCCGCTGATCCAACCCCTTCTGTGCCAGAGGCGATCGCCTACCGTAATCTTCCACCTGACGAACAGAAACATCGGCTCAAAGAACTGGCATCCGTCTTTTTCCGCCTAGGCTTAGTTGCCTTTGGCGGTCCGGCTGCCCACATTGCCATGATGGAAGATGAAGTGGTAGAGCGACGCAAATGGATGGAACGAGAGCGCCTGCTGGACTTGATGGGCGTCACGAACTTGATCCCCGGCCCCAACTCTACGGAGCTTGCGATCCATATTGGGTACGACCGGGGCGGTTGGTCAGGCTTGTTTGTTGCAGGAAGCTGCTTCATCCTTCCAGCAATGACACTGGTGTGGATATTGGCAGCCGTTTATGCGCGCTTCCAAACGGTGCCCCAGGTGGAATGGCTGCTGTACGGCATCAAGCCCGTCATTATTGCTATTGTTTTGCAAGCGTTGTGGAAGCTCGGGAAAAAGGCGCTGAAGGATACACCGACCATCATTGCGGCGATCGCCGTTGTTGCCCTTTTCTTCTTGCAACTGAACGAGATCTTGCTATTACTTCTGGCAGGGTTGGGCGTCATGCTATTCAAAAACTTATGGCGCACGAATATAACGGCAGCCTGGCTGTTTCCCATGACGGGTCTGATGGCACAAACTGGGAGTACGCCTGCTCCAGCATCTGTAACCTATCCGGCCACTTGGGTACAAACCTTTCTCTTCTTCCTCAAAATTGGTTCGGTGCTGTATGGCAGTGGTTACGTGTTGCTCGCATTTTTGCAGCGAGATTTGGTGGAACGCATGGGATGGCTCACGTCCCAGCAATTGCTTGATGCAGTGGCCATTGGGCAATTTACCCCTGGCCCCGTATTCACGACAGCAACGTTCATCGGGTATCTGTTGGCGGGAAATGCCGGGGCGATCGCAGGTACCATCGGTATTTTTCTCCCCGCATTTGTGCTGGTTGGCTTGATTAGCCCACTTGCCTCCAATCTTCGGCAATCACGATGGGCCAGTGGATTTCTGGATGGTGTTAACGCGGCGTCCCTAGGATTGATGGCCGTGGTCACCTTCCAGCTCGGGCAGGCCGCTCTGATTGATCCTTTAACAATCATCGTGGCTATCGCCAGCGCCATCCTGGTCTTCCGCACGAAACTCAACTCAGCATGGCTAGTCCTAGCAGGCGGCGTGATTGGGTACCTTTCTCAGGCATTCACGGCAGTTGGATGAGAAACCATTTGGCTAGGGGCTGCGATCGCCACAATGCCAAAAACCTTGATCCCTGCTTGCTGAAGCACCGCAGCCGCAGCCCGCGCGGTTGCCCCTGTTGTGTAGATATCGTCGAATAGAAGAACCTGTTTACCTTTGAGTGCATTCTCTGCGGATGGCGAAATTTGAATGGCTCCCGCCAGGTTGTTCTGCCGCTCTATTACCGACAATCCGAATTGAGCCTCTGTCGCTCGCACGCGCACTAACCCTTCTGGCTTGAGGGAAAACCGCGTAATTTGGCAAAAACTTCGTGCTAACAACTCGGCTTGGTTAAATCCTCGTTGTTTCTGCTTATCTCGATACATAGGAATGGGGAGCACCACCAGCCGCGATGTTGCGAGTCCAGAGGTTCGCCATGATTGTCCCGTCCATTGACCTAGGGGCTCTGCCAATTCGGGGTGGTTTTCATATTTGAGTGTGGCGATCGCTCGCTTTAATGCTCCTCCATATTGCCCCCAGGCAAACAGTGGTAAGGGGTTTTGCCAATATATCTGTGGATCAAGGAGCTGACATCGCTGAATTTGCCGTGCACAACTGACGCAGAAACCCTGCTGGGCCGTGCGATCGCACAGTGGGCAAGGGGCTCGCAACACCATATCCAGTAGCGATCGTTGTAGAGGTTGAAGCAATTGCACCCAGTTCGGCATAGCTGTCACACCTGAGGTAAGAACACCAATCCCTGAAGCACGCCTAAACATTTGACTGTGGTAGGGAGGCAGGGAGATCAAAAATCTTGCCCCCTCTTTCGCCCCATCCTTACTCCAGGTAGGGTCGCAGAATCCAATGATGATTTTTTCTGAGTAGGGGCGGGAGCAAGCCCCTGCTCAGAAAAAATCATCTTCTCAATTAAATATCCTTCAAGCTCCAGGATTCCCTCATCTGACCGCAAAATCGGTGTGAGAGAGGTATTTTTGTGCAACTCGAAAGGTATGGAAGAAGGTGTGCCGGACGCTTGTTAAAAAACTTGACGAAATCAATGCTCTGCTCCGACTCATCTGCTTATAATCGGGGATGTCTTAGCTTTACGTTTCCAGACAATAGTATGCGCTTCCTGGTCGTCTCCAACCCCAGTTATGTTGCCGTTTGTTGCCGCCAAACCTGCTTCCAATCTATGAATGATACTTATGGAATGGGGACAAGTTGATGTTGATCAAGGGTAAACCTCCTAGTTACAATTGGGCAGCAATCACTGATCTATCCTCCTAGATTGAGCGATCGGCAAGGCTTTACCCAATTTATCGATTGCTTGCGTAACTCCAACCTACTAGGTTCATCTGAGTATCCATTCAAAAAATGCCTCACTCAATCCTGTGTTTTCTGGTCGATTGATGGACGCTAGTTCACCTTATTGAGGTTGCTTATTCACTCAAAACAGGGATTTATCAAACTATTTGCACATGGCAGCACCTCCTAACAAACCTGGTCGCGATTTACCCTATATCAACGAGCGTATCCGCTTCCCACAGGTAAGGGTTATTGATACTGAAGGTGAAAACTTGGGCATTATGCATCCCAAGGAAGCCCAGAAAATAGCCGATGAGCGGGAATTGGATTTGGTGTTGGTGAGTAGCGAGAAAGCAGATCCTCCCGTTTGCCGCATCATGGACTATGGCAAATACAAGTTTGAGCAGGAGAAGCGCGCACGAGAAGCCAAGAAAAAGCAGCATAACTCCGAAATTAAAGAAGTAAAGATGCGCTACAAAATCGGCGATCATGACTATCATGTGTGCGTCAATCGTGCTGAACGGTTTATCAAAGCAGGGGATAAAGTGAAAGCAACGGTGACCTTTAGAGGAAGGGAGATTCAGCACAAAGATTTAGCTGAAACGCTGCTGAAGAAGCTTGCAACCGATTTAGCAGGCATCGCTGAAGTGCAGCAAAATCCAAAGCAGGAAGGCAAAAACATGATTATGATGTTGGGACCAAAACGTTAGCACTTACTAATAATTTCCTAGTTCAAGGAACGTCACCGATGTGGCTAGCCTGGAAATGATTCATTACATGAAATCTATAGACATAGCAATCCAAAACTGAAAGTGCAAGGTCGGGATAGCACAGCCATCCCGACCTTGCACTTTCAATTCCATACATCCTAGGCTCTGAACTCGTCAGCTACGAGGACAGTAGATCGTTTGAAGTATTCCTTGTAGGGATGTGGCGATCGCGTAGAGCCCTAATGAAATTTGTTAGCCAATACAAATAAAAAGGCTTTGCACTTGAACGATACTAGGCAAACAGACTGAATACAGCAGGCGGATATCCAAGCATGATCCTGATAGTGAACACCAACGTCAGAAAGCCAACAAAGAAGAGGGTCATTAAAAAGTCTTGGCGATAGCAGGTGAGCCCTTCTTTCCAAAGACCATATTGGTTGGCTGTGTATAGAGGTAGATCGCTAAATGCTAGTACAGCAACGGCACCCACCAACCCAAAGAAATGAAAGCCAGCAAGGATCCCCAAACTGATACTCGTAAACCGTAGAAAGTTAGCTAATGCCTCATAACCAGAGCGGCCAATAGCGAGTAAGACAGGTCGTGTTGTGTCAAACAGGACAAAAGGCCAGATACCGATCGATAGGAGCGTCATCATCCATGTTGCTTCCTCATAGCGATCGTCGTATAAAAAGGCAATCAGGATATCGCCCAGACCTGCCAAAAGCGCAACAAATACGGCAAGCCCCAAGAGCAACAATCGACGTTGTGACAATATCTTGTCTCGCAGTTCAGCCCGTGGAACATCCTTTTTCTTCGCAGCAATTGGGAAGACAATGCCATTACTGATCCTGCCCATAATTTGACGGGGCATATCGGCAAGGGTAAAGGCAATGGTGTATACCCCAAGCTGTGAAAGAGACAGCACCTTTCCTAAGATCAAACGGTCAGACTGATTGGCCAGGAAATGCATAGCCGTTGCAATAAAAATCCATCGGCCAAACGAGAAAATTTCGTTTTTTGCTTTAGTGTCCCAGGTAAATTTTGGCCTGTTTTGTGGAATAAGAAAATGACTGAGAATCATCGTTGTCGACGCCCCGACAATCCCTCCGGCCGCTAAAGCCAGAATTGTCGGAGACAGCAAAGCAAAGACAATCGTGGTAGCGACCCCAACAATTTGGGCAACGACCTTAAAGAAGGTCAGCTTTTTTACTTCTACATGACGCTCAAGGATGAAGATGGATGATGAGTTAAATCCAGCAATAATGGTCGTCAGACCCACAAAAGGAATGAGCCACCTTAGCTGTTGCTCTTCATAAATAGAGGCGACGGGAAATGCAATCAGCAAACACCCAATCCATAAAAGAAAACCTCTAATGACTTGGATCGTCCAGGCAGTGTTACGAAAGTCTTCTTCTTCCCCATGCTTGTTTTGGATGATGCTGGGACCAATACCTACATCAGAAAACAGTTGCAAGCCAATCAGGAAGATATTGACAATAGTCATCAAGCCAAACAATTCAGGAGATAGTAGGCGCGTCAAAATAACATTGCCTATAAATCTGATTCCTTGGGAAGTGGCATAGCCAATAAAAATCCAAAGGGTTCCTTGAATTGCTAATTTTTTAAGGGAAGACATAACACCACCTAAGGCCAGGTAAGAGTAGGAACTTGCAACGATCGACTTGTTCAATTCATGTATCTATGCTTTCTGAAAGTGAGCTTTTCTCAGCAATCACATTCTAAAAATGGCGGGTAGGCATGCTGGTTCTGTTGTTCTTGTAGAGAGTTAACCCGAATGAGCCAGGAAACAGACTCACGCCAGTTTCAACGTTGATACACAAGCGCTTCATTGGATTTGGGCTACGGAATTTGATCAGCATACTTAGAAAAGAGATCGGCCAATTTTCCTGCCTCGATCGCTATATTGTGATTCTCGAGAACTTTCGCATAGCCGCGCTCTCCCATCTTTTCCAGATTCTCCGTTGAGTTTTGGTCGAGAGCCTGAATGGCACCTTCTAGATCATCTAGCGAACCAGACGGCACTAACCAACCCGACTCCCCAGGCTCGACCAACTCAGGAATACCGGCTATATAGGTACTGATAACCGGTCGGCGAAGGGCCAAAGCCTCCATAATTACGACGGGTAGTCCCTCAGCGAAGCTCGGTAAAACCATACATTTGGAGGCTAGAAGATATTTTTGTACTTCGTTATTTGTGGCCCAGCCCGTAATTTTGACCAGGTCTTGCAGGTGGAAATGCTGGATAAGCTGTTCAATTTTCGGTCTGAGCTCTCCGTCTCCTACGAATGTGATGGGTATGTTGATCCCCTTCTTGTGCAATCGATTGATGGCTTCTAGGAGAAGGAAGTGTCCCTTTTGTTCGCTCAATCGACCAACACAAACTAAGCCCGACAGTTCTGGAATAGCCGTAGCCGGTTGTGAGAAAAACGATTGGTCGAGACCACAGTGGACGATATGAATTTTCTTCCATTCGTCGAGATCACACCACCGGAACAGCTGACTTTTACAAAAGGAACTAATGGCGATCACAAACCTCGCATATTTCAGTTTTGCAGGCAAACCAATGGCCTCAACCCTGTCAAACTCTTCAGGGCCATGCACCGTAAAACTGTAGGAAGGCCCACCCAGGACATGACATAACATTGCAACGGTCGTCGCATTGGTTCCAAAGTGGGAGTGCACATGGGAAATATCGCCCTTACGCAACCACGACAGTAAGACACAAGCCTCAGCCAGATAAATGAGGTGATAAATAAGCCCTCTTTCCGACTTCCAACCAACTTTTACCGCTAACGCTAACGCCTTGAAAAAATAGGAGGGAGAGGCGATCGCTGTTTTTAATAAAGCCGTTAAGAGACCCGCCAATCCAACAGAGAGAATATATTGTGTTTGCGATAGTTCGTGCTTATCTGCCTCATCGACTAATTCAGCATCACAGGATCGCAGCGCAAATCGCTTAATCTCTAATCCTTTTTTTTCGAGTGCTAGAATTTCTCGCCGAATAAAGCTATGACTGACTTTGGGGTACTGGTTTACCAGATACGCAATTTTTGTTGACATGAAAGCAATCTCATGGAAGGAAATGTTCAGCTTTGAGCCTGTCCTTGGACTTGTTTTTGCCTGAATCTATCCGGGATGCCTGATACAAACGCTAGAAAAAATGCCGTGTTTGAGACTTGGTGTCTAACAAATAAGCTGGGCTATTTTTTGTGTTTAAGTCTTTGTCTACAAATTTCTTTTCTATAGCTTCTTTAAGTCCACTGGACATTTCGTATCTTTTGCCAAAATTTATGATGCACAAGAGCCCTTCGAATCACCTGACAGGGCTGGGTAAGCTTCTGTCGAGCTCCACTAAGTCCCATGAGAGAAGACGACATACCATTTATATGTCGCTGTATGGTGAATAGTTGAACGTCTCAAACTACAGCTCTGCCAAGCGCTCAGCATTCCAAGGTTGCCCAGAAACATATCGGAACTAACATATCTCCATCGAGCATTCTCCCTGCTCAGAGATGTAAAAGAGCTGCATCTTAGGATGGCCTATCGCCATAGACAGATAGGGCTAAATTTGGCTGTTTTATGCCCCATCAACCCGAAACGCCCCTAGACTTTTGAGGGCGTGGGGAAGGTGCAGGGCTAAACAATTATCCGGCTAGTGACTCTAGCGTCGCAGAATGCCCTCAATTAGACCCACAACCAGCTTATAGACACTCCTGAAAACCATCAATGCATCCGCTGAGCCTGCGTGAATCTTCATAGGGTAAAACGGTTGTGTGATGTTTTTGTGAAATCACGGAACACCGCCTGATCCTTACAATCACCGCTGTGGATAGGTAACGCGGTAGGTAGAGAGCCGTGTTACTTCATTACATCGGAAGGATATTTAGGAACTGCTCTAACAATTGGCTCGTCTCTAGGCGTGGAAACGATTGAGATGAGCTATGGGATATGGACTGAGATTACCCTCTCTTTACTAATAAGTAGTTTTTGTGAAGCCTTCAATGAAACTACGTACAAACGTTTACTTGGGCTAGACTTTACCTAGATTTTTTCGGGCAGGATGACGTTTAGGTTCAAAATTTTGCGTTATTTGAGCAAGATTTAGTCTAAGACTGGGAACAATCTAGTGAGATTCACTGAGGTGATGACCCGCTAACGCTAGAGCAGCGGGCGAACTGGCTCCTCTCCGAGTGAGATATTCTCGATGAAGACTAGGATGTTTTCTCTGTTTTTCGGCTCCTTTCCTTATATAATCTGGGCGCGATCGCTGGCTAGAGATATCCGAACTATTGAATTGAATACATGTTGTAGGTACAGTATGCTGCTGGAGTTTTTCCTGAAACGTCTTATGACACCAGATTTAAACGCAAATCAGACAAATTCCTCAGCCAAGTCGAGCGGAGTATTGAGGTATTTACTGAGCGTTGGGTTTGTGCTCGGTCTCCCTCTCATGAGCGCTCCCTTGGCTTTTGCTCAGCAATCTCCTACGCTCTCTCAGGATCCAGAATCTCCGGATGAGCCAAGGGTTCCCCTCGTAGAGAGTGGGGTATCTCAGCCAGAACTCGCAGCTCCACCCGAGGCAGGGATTTCCATTCCACAAGCTGTGCCCTATATTTTGGGATCTGGAGATAATATTCAAATTGATATTTTCGATGTGCCAGAGTTTAGTGGTGCCGACGGACAGTACACAATTCTGGTAGATGGATCGATCAATCTTCCTTGGGTTGGTCGAGTCGTATTGGAGGGGTTGACCCTCGACCAAGCGGCAGACGTTGTTACACAGAGCTATGTCAGGTTTATTAATGACCCCTTGGTCACCGTTACGTTGCTCAATCCTCGAACTCTGCGGGTGGGAATTGTCGGTGAAGTCAATCGACCCGGTGTTTATAACTTTGAGCCGGAAGGGGGGGTTGATATCGGCGGTGTTGAATTTGGCGGAAATGCTCAAGACTTTACTGTGACGCAAGCCATCCAGGCGGCGGGTGGCATCACCCAGCTGGCCAATGTCCGCGAGTTGGAATTGGTTCGTCGGAACCCGAATGGTGTCGAAACAAACATTCCTTTAGACCTCTGGAGTTTCCTCCAAACGGGAGATCTGCAGCAGGATGCGGTGCTACGGGATGGAGATACGTTGGTTGTGCCACGAGCTGTGGCTGTAACCCCTGAAGAGGCCGCTCAGCTAGCGGTCGCCAATTTCTCGCCAGATATCATCACCGTGAACGTGATCGGTGAGGTTGGCCAACCGGGACAGGTTGAGGTCGCTCCTAACACCACCTTGAATCAGGCTATTTTGGCCGCGGGCGGCTTTGATGATCCGCGTGCCCTTCGAGGTCATGTAGAACTCCTTCGCTTGAATTCGGACGGGACGATTTCGAAACGCAGCGTTTCTGTGGACTTTGAGGATGATCTGAACGAGGAGACGAACCCTCCCATGCGAAACAATGACGTTATTATAGTGAGACGAAATGCACTTTCGAGTACGGCTGACTTGTTGCAGCTCATAACAGGTCCCGTTGGAGATATCTTCACTATCCTCGGAATCTTTGGTGAAATAGATGAGGTCTTTGAAGACATAGATGATCTTTTTGATTGATTGTGTTTACCTAAGCTGTAAATACTTGAGTTTTCTAAGTGTGAAACAGCTAATCTGCGAGTCCGTTTAACATTGGGATGTGCATCGACGAAAGTGAATCCACGCAGAGTCACCAGCCCTTTCAGAGGTCGACATGGTTAAGGAAGCAAATTTGTCATACGAAGAGTCTTTAGAAACAACAGCGCCGGAAGAGGCCGACGCCCCTCCTAAAGGCGGTTTGCCTGTTCTCCCGATGCTGCGCATGGCAAAGCGTCGGTGGCCCATTATCCTCGTATGTGCTGGAGGAATACTCACAGCGGCATGGTTTGTCACAAATCGAGCGGCTCCAACCTACGCGGGTGGGTTCCGTCTATTGGTTGAACCGGTCACCTCTGAAGCGCGAATCGCCGAACCCACAGCATTGAGCCAAAACGAGGGAGGGGTTCCCCGTGAAGATATCTTTCGGCTTGACTATGATACGCAAATTGAAATTTTGCAAAGCTCCAGGGTTCTGAATGATATCTACGAAGCAGTTAAACAAGAGTTTCCTAGCTTTACCTATGGGCAACTGGTGACGGGGCTAGACATTGAACGGAGTGACCAAACCCGCTTGTTAGATGTTACCTACCAGGGCAATAATCCAGCCCTTGTGCAAAAGGTGTTAGATGAAACGGCTGACGGATATCTGAGCTATAGCTTGGAGGATCGGCGTACCCAAATTACAGAAGGTGTGCGATTCATTGAAGATCAGCTGCCGGAATTGCAAACCCGCGTTGACACTTTGCAGCAGGAAATTCAAGAACTTCAACAAGAATATGATTTGCTGGATCCGGAAGCCCAGGGTGGCGATATCTATGCTCGACAGAATGAATTGAGCGCTCAGCAGTTAGAGACCCAGCAAACGTTGCAGGAACTGCGAACGCTCTATACCAATCTTCAAGAACAGCTTCAACTGACACCAGACGAGGCGATCGCCGTTTCAGCGCTGAGTCAGGATCCAAATTACCAGCAAGTGCTGACCAGCATTAGCGACGTAGAAACACAGCTAGCGGTTGAGAGCACTCGCTGGGGTGAAGACGCCCCGCCCATTCGGCGACTGCGCGACCAGCAGGATAGTCTTTATACCCTGTTGTTTCAACGCGGTGAGCAGATTTTGGACGGACTCCCTCCTGTCCGACCCAATATTCAGGTTTCGACCTTCCAGGATGGGTTGCGATTGGCGTTGGTCGATCAGCTGGTTAATACAGCAAACCAGATTCAGGCCTTAGAGGCGCGGGGTGAAACGCTGACTCAGAGCCGCTCATTGCTCGATCAGCAGGCTGAGCAGTTCCCCGCCATTATTCGACGCTACAACGAATTACAACGACAGCTAGCGATCGCCACACGCACGTTGGATCAGCTTCTCAATCAGCGAGAAACTCTGCGGGTTGCTGCGGCCCAGAGCGAAGTCCCCTGGGAACTTGTTGCGGAACCGTCTATCGAGTTTGATGATGCAGGGAATCCTGCGCCGGTGGGGGATGACCTGCTGAGAAATCTGTTAGCTGGAGCGATCGTTGGCCTAGGGCTAGGCATGGCCTTGTCTTATCTACTGGAGCGCAACCAGGATATCTTCTACGGCTTACCAGACATCAAAGATGCGGTGCCTGCTCCTCTGTTGGGGTTGATTCCGGTTTATATGGGTGGGGATCCATCTGCACAGTTGCAGGCGATCGCCGGTTCCAACACCGTTAGTGACGAACTGGCCGATAGTGCCTATGACTTCCAGGGAGCCTTTGATGATCTCTACACCGCCCTGAAGTTTTCCAATCCGTCCAACCCCGTACGGTCGATTGTCATTGGCTCGCCCAATAAGGGTGATGGCAAAACCATGACCGCGCTCCATCTTGCGCAAACGGCAGCAGCGACGGGGCAGAAAGTTCTGTTGGTGGATGCGGATTTGCGCTCAGCTGAAGTTCACCAGAAGCTGAGATTACCCAACGCAAAAGGGTTGACCGATATCTTGCAGAAAGATTTGCATCCTGATGATGTGATTCAGGCGGTTCCCAACGTGGATAATCTTGATGTCCTCACAGCAGGAACCACTCGCCCTGGGGTTACGCGATTGCTGGCCTCGCCTCAAATGCGATCGCTCATGAGCAAGCTTCATACGGCTTATAATCTGGTCATCTACGATAGCCCCAACCTCAGCTCAGCCGTCGACGCCAACTTCCTTGTGGCTCAGACCGATGGGATGTTGTTTGTTGTATCACTCAGACAAACCAGCCGCTCGACCACAACGGAGAGTGTTGCCAAGCTGCAGGAATATGGCTTACCGATGGTGGGTCTAGTAGCAAATCGAACCAGTCAGAAAGATACGCAAGCCAAAACGGCGTTTGATGGCGATGACGATGGTCGGGATGAGCGCTTGCTTCCCTCATCTACAGCCAAGCCCGTTACTTCGTCTTTGTCTGTGAAACGTGCATCTCGTGTTAGCGAAATCGAGACGTAACTTCAATCGGTTCCCACGATTGCTGAGAAAGAATCAAGCTGCTTATGAATGGTGCGTCTGTTGTGCGGGCACCATTCATAAGCGGCGTTGTTTCGAGCGATCGCCGAATGTTTATAAAACTAAGCGCTGAGATGAAGACCAATCACATTTTTGAAAGCCCCGCAGCGCGGGGCTTTCAAAAATGTGATTGGTCTTCATCTCAATGCGTAAGGCTATACATAGCCTCATTAAGGTATGCGCACACCCAGGTTGATGCTTGACAGAGCGCCAGAGCTGGCCGGAGCTAGCATCCTTCTAAAGCTTCTGATTTGTAAAAACTTGACGATAGTGTAGCGATCAATAACCTCTGGCTTCATAAAGCGACACTATCGATTTTTTTGTTGTAAATTATGAACAAATTCTCTTCGTTCTTTGCCTACCCAGAGACCGACTTGGATTTTTTTCCAATTTTTCCAGACTCGTTGCACTCTCGCCGTAAGTTGGGGTTAAAGGTGCTAGCCGTTTAATGCTTTCTCAAAGGAATCAACGTCAGTCAGAAACCTGCAATCAAACCTGCAATCACAATGCGTTTGACGGCCCTGCCCCTGCCCCATTGCCTTATCCCCCTCTTCTGATACGTCCCTCACACGTCAGCCTTTTGTTTTGACACCATGCTAGAAACCTCAGCCACTCGTACTTATGGTGACTTCAATGGAGCGTTTCCTGCCAGCAACGAGTATCTTACCCTTCATTTTTCACCTACCACTGGTCCCCGTAACCAGCGCTGGCGCAATTATGGGCTGTCCGCCGATTTCCTAGGCGATTACTTTGCCACGTTTTTCCCAGGCAATGAAGAAGCCCAGAGTAAAATCAACCTTCGTAATGCGGTCAAAGGCTCTGTAAGCTTTATGGCCAACGAACTCCTAGAAAATGCAGTGAAGTACAATGATGCGCAATCTAATCGTCCCATTCAAATTTCGCTGCATTTATTCGAAGCCCAAATCATTTTCCAAGCCATCAACTACAGCAGTGTAGAAGCGGCTACAAAATATGAATCGTTTATCCAAGAACTGAATGCATCTGATCCCGAAGAAATGTATAACCAACGCATGGAAAAGATTGCCTTGGGGGGTGGCGAGTCTTGTATTGGAATCCTGACCATGATCAACGACTATGGTGCAACCTTTGCATGGCAGTTTCAGAGTTGCCAATCCACTCCACAGATTATCGAAGTTAACGTCATGGCCTCTCTGCAAGTCTGAACTCTGGCCGTATGCTTGAAAAAACATCTCCGTTGCGTGAGAGTACAGGATGACGGCGCGATCGCAGTAATGTCCGGAATACGTGTTGTCACGGGGGAAAACGAGTGCATCAAGTTTTGCAAATTGAGACACAGAGAGAGGGGTGCGTTACAAATCCATACATTTGCCAACTAACTTGCTCAATATTTCATAAAAGTTAAATAAAACCTAAAATTCAATGCGATGCACGAATGTGCTTAATCATGTGTAACCAGGGAGATGAAGTTGGTGGATATCAATACTGAGGAATACAGTATTCTTCACGATGCGACATCGAATACTATCGTCATTAAAGGATTTTTGCGTTTAGATGGGATGGAAGAGTATAAGCCCATCATGGATGTCCTGCTGGGTGCACTTGAAAATGCTCGAAATTTGACCATTAATGTAAGAGATCTAGAGTTTCTCAATAGTTCTGGTATCAGCACGCTCTCCATGTTTGTTGTCAGGGTGAGAGAGCGCAAAGATGTGCATCTCACCTTACAAGGTTCAGAAGCGGTGCTTTGGCAAACCAAATCGTTGAAAAATCTTCAACGCCTCATGCCTAGCCTCACTCTAGAATACATTTGAACCAATGAAGAGTTGTGATGGAGCCAAATCCTACCCGTGAGAGTGCATTTTTACATCAGGAAATCGCGGAACTCCGCGCCGAAGTCGCACGTCTGAAAAAAGAAAACAACGACCTCCAGCTAACCCTCCTGGCCACTGTAGAGCATGGAGATACGGTTGAATCCGAGCTTCATGCAACCAACAGACAACTTCAGTCAGAAATTTTGCAGCGCCGCAAGGCACACGCAACGCTTCAAGATATTTTAGAAACGGTTTTGAAGGACAAAGCCGACCTGGAACTGATTCTCAAGGCGACGGCAGAGCATGGGGATGTTTTGGAGTATCAGCTCTACACTCAGGCCGTTGAGACGATGCGCCAGAGTGAGGAATTATTTCGGGCGATTTCTGAATCAACACCCATCTTGATGATCCTCACTCAGCGTTTGGATGGCTTTATTTCTTTTGCCAATTCTACCTCTCTAAACCAGTTGGGGATCGATGCTCAAAACTTGTCAAACTATCACTTGCGAGATTTCTTGGTTAATCCTGAGGACGAGAGGCTTCTGATTGAACAATTTCAAGCAGAAGGAGCCGTCAAAAATCAGGAAGTTCAAGTGAAGCGGGCGAATGGCGAGGTGATTTGGGTATCGGCTTCGGTTCATCCGCTACGCCTGGGTGCAGGAGAAGCCCTGTTAACCACGTTGTATGACATTAGCAGCCGCAAACAAGCTGAAGCATCGTTGCTAGACTACCAACAGCTTCTGGAAAACCAAGCGCAGGAACTGGAGGAACGGGTTGAACGGCGAACCACAGAGCTGCGGCAAGCGGAGGAAAAGTATCGCAGTATTTTCGAAAATGCTGTGGAGGGAATCTATCAAGTTTCTTCAGATGGGCATTATCTAAGTGCCAATCCTGCATTAGCGGAAATTTTGGGCTACGCTTCAACCGAAGAACTGATGGCGATGGTCACAAATGTCGATCGCCAGTTGTATGTGCAGCCGATGCGGCGGTTTGAGTTAATTGCCTATCTGAAACGCTATCGCTCAGTTTCCGATTTTGAGTCGGAGCTGTACTGCAAGGACGGCAGCATCATCTGGGTGTCAGAAAATGTGCGGTTAATCGTACGGGACGATGGAGAAATTGTCTGCTTTGAGGGCAGTTTGCAAAACATTACCCACCGCCGTCGCACTCAAGAAGAGCTGCGTCGCCATCGCCATCGAACCGAACAATTGTTGCTCAATATTTTGCCGCAACCTATCGCAGAGCGGCTCAAGCAAGAGGAGAAAACAATTGTAGACAGCTTTAGCAATGCGGCGGTGATGTTTGCGGATATTGTCAATTTCACTGCGATTTCATCCAACTTGTCTCCAGAAGAAGTTGTAGATCTGCTGAATTCTGTCTTTTCGACATTTGACCAGTTGGCCGAACTAAAACGGCTAGAAAAGGTGAAAACCATTGGCGACGCCTACATGGTGGTCGGCGGCGTGCCCATGCCGATCGATGATCCCGCTGGGGCGATCGCCGATATGGCCCTCGCGATGCAGAAGGTAGCACAAACCTTTTCGCCCATAGGTAATCACCCAATCATGCTACGGATTGGGATTCATCAAGGGCCTGTCACCGCTGGAATCATTGGCTCACGCAAGTTTAGCTATGACCTGTGGGGCGACACTGTAAACGTGGCAAGCCGGATGGAAACCTTGGGAGAACCTGGGCAAATTCAGGTGACGCAGACATTCTTCGAAGAGTTACGCGATCGCTATCGATTTGAAGAAAGGGGATCGATTGACGTCAAAGGCAAAGGCATGATGAAGACCTATTGGTTGGTTGGGAAAATCAAATCTTACCAACGCAAATTGGTCAATCCCACCATGAGCAAGGAAACCCCTGCCACAAAAAAGATTCTGGAGAAAGAAAAAGCGAGAAGCATCATTTCCTCCAATAATCTCCCAGAGCGACAACCACGAGAACCCCAAACCGCTATTCCTGCCCCCGAACTCTCGGATTTAGCAGAATATACATCTGATATCACATCCGGTTAAACAGCCGTAAAACCCCAATATCGTTTTTGCCCGCTGCATTGCAGCGGGCAAAAACGATATTGGGATTCTTCAAAAGGATTTGATATGAGTCCTTCTAATAGCGCTGTGCGCGTTAGGTAAGTACGGTTGTGTGTGGGCGCGTCGCGCCCACACACAACCATTTCTGTACTTGATGCGGTTGCACACCGCTATAAGGAAGGTCTCAAGCCTTACTTGCAGGCTTGATTGAGCAACCGAAAGGGAATGCCTGCGAATTAGACACTGGCAGTTTTTTTCTGATGTTCGGCCATGGCTTTGACAAACTCTTCAAACAGATAGTCAGCATCATGGGGTCCAGGGCTGGCTTCGGGGTGATATTGCACAGAAAACAGCGGCAGCGTTTTGTGTCGAATCCCTGCAATGGTGCGATCGTTCAGGTTTAGGTGCGTAACTTCGACCTGAGCATCGTTAAGGGAATCAGCGGCGATCGCAAAACCATGGTTTTGGCTGGTGATCTCAACCCGTTGCTGCAAGCCTGCGGGTTGGTTTAAGCCACGATGCCCAAACTTGAGCTTGAACGTCTCTGCTCCCAAGGATAGTCCTAGGATTTGGTGTCCCATACAGATGCCAAATACGGGCGTTTGGGACGCGAGCAAGGCTTTTGCTGTAGCAATTCCATTTTGAACGGCTGCGGGATCTCCTGGGCCATTCGATAGGAAGATACCATCCGGTTCGTAGCCCAAGATGGTTTCCGGAGAGGTATTGGCCGGAACAACAATGATGCGACACCCATAACGGGCAAGTCGGCGCAGAATGTTGCGTTTGATTCCAAAGTCGATCGCAACAACCGTAAACGTTGTCCGCTCTTGTTGCTGTGATGAAATAGAAAATTCTTCTTGTGATGAGCCAGAAAACTCCCAAACGCGATCGGTCGGTTCATCCCATTCATAAATTTGGGTCGTGGTGACTTCATCCACCAAATTCAATCCGGCCATGCTGGGAGCCGATCGCACTTCCAGAAGCAATTCCGCCGGATCCAGGATGCCGGTAGAAATGCCTCCATTCATCGCACCCACCGAGCGAATTTTGCGGGTCAGGGCGCGGGTGTCGATGCCAAAAATACCCGGAATGTTGTGTTCGGCTAAATAGTCGGGGAGAGATTGGGTGGAGCGCCAATTGCTAGGGCGATCGCAGATGTTGCGAGCGATCGCCCCCCGGATTTGAGGCCGTGCCGATTCTTCATCTTCGGGATTGACGCCTGTATTGCCCAATTCAGGGTAGGTGAAAGTGACGATTTGGCCACAATAGCTGGGGTCTGTCAGCACTTCTTGATATCCAGTCATCCCGGTGTTGAAAACAACTTCGCCGATGATGGTTCCGGTTGCGCCAAAGGCCCATCCCTGAAAGGTTGTTCCGTCTGCCAAAACAAGCAATGCCGGTTGATGAGTTGCGATCGCCATGAATGCATCCACTTTTCTGTCTAGCCAAGAGATAGTATCGCAATGAGCCAGGAAATTCCAGTCACTTCAACCAGCGAGCACAACCTAACGCGAAAGCTATCCGTCAGGATTGACGCAAAACTTGCGTAAGCCTGAGAGAATTCGTTAATTTTGTAGCCGCGGCCACAAAATTAACAAAATGCGTCAGTCCTATCCGTATTGCTCCTGAAGCTGAGTGGGTTCAATGTATGGATGAATTGTGATAAGACAACCCTTTGATAATGCGGTTGGATCACGGTTAAGGAAACCCGGTTGGTTCGGGTATGGTGAGGGATAGAGGGCAGATTGGGAGAACTTGGCATGATCAATGCAAAAACCGCTTCGCTCGTCGCAGTTGGGCTGCTTCTGAGCTTAGGGAGTGGCTGTGGTTTGGGAACCGTATCAGAATCAGAGGGAGAGGCGGAGGTCGTAGAAGCGATCGCCCCTGCCCCCGACTCTACTCCCGCGCCAGACGCTGCTACACCTGCGCCTGCATCACCAGCTGCAGCGCCGAGTCCAGATGCCTCGGAAGCTAACTACCAACGTGGATTGGAGCAGGCAACGCAAGCAGCCAACCTAGGGCAGGTTGCCCAATCGCGGGATGATTGGCGATTAGCAGCGGCTCAGTGGCAGCGCGCAATTGAACTCATGCAAACGGTGCCCAGCGGCAGTACGAACTATGCCACGGCTCAGACAAAGATTGCGGAATATCAACGGAATCTAGCGGTTGCCCAACAGCAGGCAAACCGTCCGGCAGTAAATCCTTCACCGTCGCCAGTTGCAACCGCTTCTCGTCCTGCACCTCGTACACCTGCCCCCACAACCGTCGCCGCTGCTCCGGTTGTCCAAACGCCTCAACAACAAGCCCCACCCCCCACCTCCGCTGAACCCCAAGTCTTTCGCGCACCTATCATTAGGCGTATGGGCGGAACGCCCGTGGTCAATGTCCGCTTCAATGGCAACAGTCCCTTTCCCATGATTGTGGACACGGGAGCAAGCGGCACCGTCATCACCCGACAGATGGCCGCGGTCTTAGGTGTGGTTCCGGTGGGACAAGCCCGAGTCAACACAGCCAGTGCAACAAATGTCATCTTTCCGCTGGGCTATGTGAACTCAATCGAGGTGGCTGGAACAACCATCGATAACGTCTTGGTAGCCGTCGCAGGCCCTGAGTTGTCGGTGGGATTGTTGGGGCAAGATTTTTTCCAGAATTTTGATGTGACCATTCGGGAGCAAGAAGTTGAGTTCCGCCCTCGCTAGATGAAGCACACGCCTTCCTTAGCGTTGAATCACGTCAGGATCAAGATCGCAGGAATTTAGCCAAGGCTTCTACCTTGTCCCAAGCCGCGCCGCTACTGAGGATATCGCGCGCGGTTTGAATGCCCTGGGCGATCGCATCTGACAGCGCGGCTTCTGGCGAGGCTCCCCCAACTTTCATCGCCAGGGCTGCATTCAATATCACGGCATCCCGTTGGGCGGCGGTGCCGCCGCCTTGCAGCACTTGACGCAAGATATTTACGTTGTCGGCTAATTCTCCCCCTTTCAGCGCCACCGTGGGGGCAGGGGTCAGCCCAAAGTCTTCCGGGCGAATTTGAGTTGTTGTCAGGTTGCCTTGGGATACGATTGCCAACTGCGTTGGAGCCGCTAATCCTGCTTCATCCAGCGTTTCCATGCCATGCAACACGATCGCCTCTGGCACTCCCAACTGCCGTAGCGCCTCTGCCATCACCTCCACAACATCCGGACGAAACACTCCAATCACTTGCCCAGTCGGGCGTAGTGGGTTGACCAACGGCCCAATCAGATTGAACACCGTCCGTACTTTCAGTGTTTTTCGTAGGGGCACAACTGCTTTCATCGCGGGGTGCCAGCCAGGGGCAAACAGAAAGGTAATCCCGACCTCGCGCAGGGCGGCCTGAACTTGTTCTAGCGGAGCCGATAGCCCAATGCCCAACCCTTCCAGGACATCGGCGGATCCAACTCGACTTGATGCGGCACGGTTCCCATGCTTGGCGACGGGGATACCTGCTGCAGCGGCCACAAAGGCCACACAGGTAGAAATGTTGAAGGTTGAAGCGCCATCGCCACCCGTACCACAGGTATCAATCCGAGGGGAAGGTAAGGAATCTAGGTCAAGAGCACTCCCCATCGACTGGGCTTGCAACACCCGCGCCATCCCCGTCAGTTCGCTGGCCGACACACCTTTGGCCTGAACTGCTGCCAGAATAGCTCCCGAAAGCACAAGGGGAATTTCTTCTGCTAGCCAGCCCGTCATCAATTCCGAGGATTGTTGAGCATCGAGCGATCGCCCATCCAACAGTTGCTGGAGCAAGCCTGACCAATCGTTTTCCGGAAGGGTTTTGGCTGGAGATGAAGCAGAAGAAGCACTCATGGCAATAGGGATAGAAGTCACAAAAGTGGAATGTATAACTGAACTGTGTATATCACCAAACGTGAGCTTTGAGAATCAACCGTTTATAACAAAGGAAGGATCGCTTCGGAGACGATGTAGGATCACGCTTGGTTGATTGCAAAATCCCTGGATCTGTCAGTGTTGATTCCCTTCGGAACGTCTTGATGTTAGAGTTCGCCTGGGCCAAGCCCGATTTGACCGCCCCACCTATCGGCAATTGTCCTGTCCTTGGCTTAAAGGAATGGTCGTTATACTGATTGAGCATTGCTGGCCTGTTTGGACAGATGAGGCTCAATGGCGATCGCAAATTACCCACGCAGTAGGAAGAGTGAAGTTCTTGGACGCTTACGAAGAACCAAAACTTGAGAATTCAGCAGTCAACCTCGATCGCCAGGTTCGCCGTGTTCAGCGCGATGTATTGAGAATGGGTGCTCTAGTCGAGCATTCGTTTTTGCTGGCACGACGCGCTCTGTTCGATCGTGATCTAGATGCAGCAAAGCAAATTGCTGTCCAGGATAAACAGATCGATCAGTTCTATCGCCAAATCGAAGTAGATTGTGTGAATCTGATCGCAATGCAGTCCTCCGTTGCCCACAACCTGCGGTTGCTCAGCGCGATCATGCAGCTCGTGCGCGATCTTGAACGCATTGGAGACTATGCCAAAGACTTAGGGGAGGTTGCCGTTAAGCTGTTTCCCTATCCTGTCCATCCTTGCATGGGGCGCATTCGTGTCATGTCCGATCGCTGCCGTGCCATGCTGGCCATGAGCCTTGCTGCGCTCTCGGATTTGGATGCCGAATCGGGGCTGGATGTGAAAGTTCGCGATGACGATGTAGACACAGACTACGAAGAGGTCTACACCCTGCTTACGCGACAGTCTAATGTCCAGGGGGCAATCGAGCAAATTGTGCTGATGGTGCTTGCCATTCGATATCTAGAACGCATGGCCGACCATGCCACCAACATCGGCAAACGGGTTGCCTATGTCGTCACAGGACAGCGTTAGAACTATCTGATGATATGTTTTTTGTGAAATGCTGGCTCAGCCAGCATTTCACAAAAAACATATCGAGGTTTACGATTCGGATTCAGTATGGCAAAGAATCCACCCTGATGTAGGGTGCCGTGAGTAATGCTTAACGCACCGTTGAGCATTATTTGGATTGCCAGCGATCGCCCGAAAACCTACATCGATAATCCAGTCAAAATCCAGTCAAAACCACAGCATCCCACTGTCCAAAACCGGGCATACCTGTTACATCATCGATCAATATTCAATCAATACGAGAGAAACCAAGGTTCTGGCACGCCTCAGCCAAAGCTCTAGCGGGATGCTGCAACAGCAGGAACGGCATCTGGAAGCAGCGTGAGAATTTCGACCCCATCCTGGGTCACAGCAACTGTGTGCTCAAACTGAGCAGATAGCTTGCGATCCTTCGTTAAAGCCGTCCACTTATCATCCATGACCTCCCCTTCCCAGGTGCCTTCGTTGATCATTGGTTCGATCGTGAAGACCATGCCAGGACGGAGTTTGCGTCCTTTTCCAGCCGTCCCATAGTGAGGAATTTGCGGCGCTGTATGGAAGATACGGCTGATTCCATGTCCAACAAAGTCGCGCACCACAGAAAACCCTTGGGGTTCGGCATAGGCTTGAATGGCCGCGCCAATATCGCCAATACGAGCACCCGGCTTAACCGCTGCAATTCCACGCATCATACATTCTTCAGTCACCTCGACCAACCGCCGAGCCAGGGGCGATGGTTCACCCACGAAGAATGTTTTGGATGTATCACCGTGGTAGCCATCCAGAATCGGTGTCACATCAATATTAATAATGTCGCCATCTTGCAAGACTTGCTTGGCATTGGGGATACCGTGACAAATAACCTCATTGACGCTGGTGCAAATGGATTTAGGAAACCCCATATAGCCCAGAGGTGCGCTGGTTGCTCCGTGCGCCCGCGTCCACTCTTCAGCCGCATCGTTCAATTCAAGGGTTGTAACTCCTGGTTGAACCATCAGTTCCAAGTACTTCAGGAGCTGCGCGGCTAGTTTGCCAGCTTCGCGCATTTTGGTGATTTCTCGTTTGGAGAGCAATACGATTGTTTCGTTATCCATGGATGTCCTAGAAATATCCCCTTATCTACTTTACCCGCTTGGGCTAAGCATCGTGGCAACGAGACAACAGGAAAGGAATGAAGATTTTGTTGAGGTGGATCGCAAATAAAGCGTGTAGATGGTTACGAATCATGACCGCTCGGGCTGAGCAAGTTTTCTAAGGTGCTTGGCCAAGACGAGAGAGGTTTTCTCATCTACGGGGTAAACCGCTGGCAATTCTGAGACACCAGGAAAATGATACAGCTCAGAAGAAGGGGGCGATCGCCCCTCTAGCCCTCAGCCGAACCAGAAGCATTAAGCAAGAGAACCATAAACTTTTCTGAAGCCAGTCATAAAGTCTTGTAACGTTTCATTGATCTTCAGAAGATGATCTCTGACCTTATAAGCGAGGGCTATGGTCAATATTCGTCATCGATATGCCAACGGAGCAATCGCTCGGATATTCCTTAACTTTCCTTAGTGTTGTTGTGTATCAGTAGAGCTAGAGGTTTTTCTATGCAATCGCTATTTCCCCTTGCTCCTCGCTATCGCCTCGATGACGATTCGGTCTGGCTAGAGGGTATTGATCCCAGCCGGAATTACTGGATTCGAGTGAATGGAAGTTCAGACGCGATCGCCGTTGTACCCGGACTAGCTGCTACCTCTATCGATACATTCAAAGCAGTGATGCGCCAGTTTCGAGCGCTTGAACCAGGCGATCGGATGTCCATTCAGCGAACGGCAAGCGCATGCCAAATTCATTGCGTCAGCCAGAATTGCTACGCCATTGAAGTCGCAGAAAACGGCGCGCCAGTATGGCATTTGTTTGATCAGGAAACTCTAGATAGCTTGCTGATGACGAGCCATCCTGATTGGCAATGTGCACCGAAGGATGTGGAGTTGGGGCGTCGTCTGCTGATGCGCTCTTGGTCAGTTCCATCGGTCGCCTAGAGACTAAGATCTACTGAAAGAAAACAGGTGCGCATTTTGGGGTGTTTGACTTCACTGACCCATTAAGTGGTAGCTCTTACAAGGCTTACGCAGAACAATCATCAGTCGTTATGCATTAAAAAGGTGGGTAGGGTGAGGGGTTCCAAACCTTATAGTTGGCATAATTTGGCTTTCAGCGATTGCTCTCCCCATCAAATTAATCTGAATGCACCTGTGGGATAGGCATTGCCCAGAGAGCATTAAATCGACGGACAGGGCAGGGCAGGTTCCCGCGCACGCCTTGCTTTTGTTTCCAAAACACTTGAGGTTCTTCGACTGCTGTCCATATGGTGCATAGATTTGCCCTCCATAGGCTAGCCTGATTGGGTTTGGCCAACCTCTGAGGATACTGATAGACTGGGGGGAAGATATAGAGAGATAAGTACTGTCGCTGTGTTAGGCGCACACTTCTTTGCATTGCTTCGATGGCTAATTTGATACATCTCAACGAACTTACAGCTACTTTTAGTTCTCAGTTGTTAGCACTCCCTCTCATCGATGGTTTGCTCTCCACTCAGGGTGTCATGGTCATGCTCCTGGTGGCCTATGCTGGGGCGATGTGGATGTTTTTGTCGAGCGCTCCGAAGGTCTATACCGTTATGGTGTCGGATCTAGACTTAGCTCGTCGGATTTATGAAGAAGTCCTGGAGTTGCCCGGAGCGGATGTACCGCTTCACTATTACTACAATTACGAGCAAACTCTTGGTGCAGCAGCGGTAGACCCTATGTCTTTTTCGACGATTGGATATGGAGCATCCAGCCAATCGCCAGCCAGTGTCCCCGATGGCTTGTGGTATCAGCTTCGCAAAAATACACAGCTTCATGTCATTGGTGGAGCCAGCCTAGGGCAGAAGGATCGGCAACGTCATGTTTGCTTCGATCATGACTGCATGGAATTACTTCTGCGACGGGCGCAAATTCGGGGCGCTCAGTATAAAATTCGGCGCGATAAGCCTCTTAATTTCCTGATGAAGGACTGGCAAGGTCGTGTCTTTGAAATGGCAGAAATTTCTAATTGACCGGAGCTGCCATCCGGTTTGAGGCGTGAACTATGGAAACGTTACTTGAAGTTGGCCTCGTAGAGGCCCTCGCCGCAGGTGCTTTTATCGGCTTCTGTGCATTTATTAGCTTCTTGCTGCGCAGCAACAGCATGACCGAAGCTGAATTAACCGCAATGCTTCACCAGATTAGTGATCCCGAGCCGTCTGATCCCAAGATGCAACCCCCTTCATCTCTGTCCTACCGAGGAAATCACTACTCTGCTCCAAAGGGAATCTTTCAGGTGAGCGATCCCGATGTTGAAATTCATGTGGAGTCATCCCAAGCGGAAACCGAAGACTCTGTGCGGGTTCCGGATGCGGTTGTAAAAATGACATATCGGGGCGTGAACTATGTAAAGCCCTGCTTCAAAGACGAAATTTAGCCTTCTTGAGACTGATCCCTGTTGGCTTTCTTCTTAGCCTAGCGGATTGATAGCAGCTCAGAGGATTGAGTGGGGCGATCGCCTGAAAAACCTTGAATGATTACCAAACATCATTAGTACACGTCCATGTCCATGCGGATGTGGTCGTTTTTTATGGGCATACAAATGATCCCCTGCTGCGCTCCGATCCATCATGCGAAGAAGCCAGACCTGCTAGAGATTGTTCAAAAAAATTCATGGCATTTTTGAAACCATTTTCTCGCTCGTAGCCATGCCGATTAACAATATCCCTTATCTAGCAGTGGTTTCAGAGCATAGAAATTAATCCAGACTAAAAAGGTCGGGTATGTTTGACGGTGGATCTGACCCAATGTTAGTATCAGCTCACAATTTGCAAAGAAATACGTTCAATTCCCCTCTGTAAAGTACTTTTGGGCGATCGCAAAAGCCATCAAATGCTACGCTGCCGCCGTTAACTCGCTGAGGTTGACTGAACACCCCAAACTTGCTGTTATTCAATCCGCTACAGGAACCCTTCTGCCATGACTCAGGCTCTCGAATCCCTCACCCATCCTCAAACCCAAACCCGCACTCCCGAAACCGCTGCGACCTTTACAGGGCTGCGGTGTAAAGAATGTGGTGCCGAGTATGAAGCCAAAGCCTTGCATGTGTGCGAGTTGTGCTTTGGCCCGTTGGAAGTGATGTACGACTACAGCACGCTCAGCCAGGTCGTGACCCGCAAGCGCATTGAAGCCGGACCAAAGTCTATCTGGCGCTATCGCCCGTTTCTCCCCGTTACCTCTGACACCCCCATTGATGTGGGAACAGGGATGACACCGTTGCTCAAAGCCAATCGGTTGGCACGTCGGCTGGGGATCAAGAATCTCTACATCAAAAATGATGCGGTGAATATGCCGACTCTGAGCTTTAAGGATCGGGTCGTATCGGTCGCACTGACTCGTGCCCAGGAGCTTGGCTTCACGACGGTTTCCTGTGCCAGCACTGGAAATTTGGCAAACTCGACAGCGGCGATCGCCGCCCATGCGGGTCTAGACTGCTGCGTCTTTATTCCGGCGGATTTGGAAGCTGGTAAGGTGCTGGGCACGCTCATCTATTCGCCAACGGTCATGGCCGTGCAAGGGAATTACGACCAGGTCAACCGCCTCTGCTCTGAGGTCGCAAACACCCACGGTTGGGGATTCGTCAACATCAACCTGCGTCCTTACTACTCTGAAGGCTCCAAGACCCTTGGGTTTGAAGTAGCGGAGCAATTGGGATGGCAACTGCCCGACCACATCGTTGCACCGCTAGCATCAGGATCGCTGTTCGGCAAGATCTACAAAGGCTTCAACGAGTTTGTCAAAGTGGGTCTGGTGGAAGAAAAAGCGGTGCGCTTTAGCGGGGCTCAAGCCGAAGGTTGCTCACCCATCGCACAGGCATTTGAGGAAGGTCGAGATTTTGTTACGCCTGTGAAGCCCAACACGATCGCCAAGTCGATCGCCATCGGCAATCCGGCTGATGGGGTGTATGCCCTGGATATCGCTCGCAAGACAAACGGCAACATCGAAGCGGTCAACGATACAGAAATCGTCGAAGGGATCAAGTTGTTGGCAGAAACCGAGGGCATCTTTACCGAAACCGCTGGTGGTACAACGATCGCCGTACTGAAGAAACTGGTGGAAGCTGGCAAGATTGATCCAGATGAAACCACGGTTGCCTACATTACTGGCAATGGCCTGAAGACGCAGGAAGCTGTGCAGGGTGTCATTGGCGAACCTCTTACCATCGATCCCAAGCTCGACAGCTTCGAGCGGGCATTGGATCGGGCACGCACCCTAGAGCGCCTCGACTGGCAGCAAACTCTGGTTTAGCGATCGCACTCACCGTCTCCAGATCTGCGGTATCTCAAAGATGCCGCAGATCTAAACCGATGAATTCCACAAGACACTGCATCAAGACATTATGGCGATTAAAGTTTTAGTTCCAACCCCTCTGCAAAAGTTCACCAAAGATCAGGCCGTGATCGAATGCGAGGGCACAACGATTGATGATTTATTGACAGGGTTGGAAACCCAGTTTCCTGGGATCAAAGCACGGCTTTGTGATGACGAAGGAAAGCTCCGACGCTTCATCAACTTCTATGTGAATAGTGAGGACATTCGCTTCCTGGAAGGACAAGACACGAAACTCAAAGAAGGGGATGAAGTCAGTATTGTTCCAGCCGTTGCAGGCGGCTAGATGGCTAATATAGCGCTATGCGCGTTAGTTAAGTACGGTTGTGTGGGGCGCGCCGCGCCCCACACAACCGTTGCTGTGCTTAATGCGGTTGCACACCGCTATAGTTGAGTGAATCGCATGGCGAATTGATACCGATTCATTCGCCATCAATAACCCCGTCAGGTTCCAGCACGCTCGCGCAACGCTTTGCTCATATAGGAGCGATCGCCGAGCCGTTGCAGCATGGGGCCATGCACATCAATGGTGACGACGCTGAGTGACGCAGCGGGCATATCGATGCGATCGCGATAGCGCCCTAAGTCGATGCCCAGTAAGCTACAGAGGATGAGGCGAATGGTTGTCTTGTGCGACACAACCAAGACATTGCCAGCGGTATGCTTTTCCTCAATATCTGCAATCACGAGATTGGCGCGACTGGCCACCTGGACACCCGTTTCGCCGCCCGTCGGCGGATTCCAGGCCGGTTCCGTTAGCCAGCGAACATAGTCGTTCCGGTGATGCGCTTCCACATACTCCGGAGCGTGGTCTTCCCACTCCCCAAAAAACATTTCCTTGAGGCCATCTCGGATTTGCATCTCCATGCCAACGGCATTGCAGAGAGGGGTCGCGGTTGCAACGGTTCGCTTCATCGGGCTAACGTAAATGCCTTCCCAGGGAATCGAAGCATGGGCTTCGGCAAAAGCTTCTGCCATTTGGTGCCCTGAGGGGGTCAGTTCCACATCCAAAGCGCCGCAATATCCCCCGGTCTGGCTATGGGTTGTTTCTCCATGCCGTAGAAAATAGAACGTCAATCCCATGGGTGTCTCCATAAATATTTGTCAGTCGATCAGTTTCCACAGAGGGAAAACAATGCGGCGGCGTCTTGAGTGGGTAGCAACCTGGATAGGCCCGGACAGCCCCGTCGGGATAGTTGGCGCGGTTTGCAAGAAAATGCATAACAGATTGTTGCAGCGCTCGGGTTCGCTAGCCCCCGAGAGGCACCATGAAATAGTAATGGGAAAAGGCTTAACAACCATCTTTCCTACGATACAAAAGCCCTTTTAAGAGAGCATTATGGATCCAACTCAGCCAGGAGGTCTCGCCATTCATCGTCCTATCAACATTGAGGCTGACACACAACTCGCGGAATCCTGCACAAATCCTTTGATGTTATGTGAGGGGATGGGCGTGACGCACTCATTCCATCAATACGATGCAGATGCGTATGTTCTACCCATGTCTCTCCTAAAACTCTCAGGGCTTGCGCAAAACTTGCGTAAGCCTGAGTAAATTCGTTGATTTTGTGGCCGCATCGCGGCCACAAAATCAACAAAATGCGTAAGTCCAGACTCTGAATGGCTCACGGGGACAACGTCGCTACATTTGACACAGCTGCAACATAGACACTACGGAACTTCTAGAAACCTGCTGAAAAAATGAGAATTATCCCTAATTTCAACGATGGGGTTGGGCATTCTTGCATTGGAAGCTTGGGATAGTAGCAGTTTGCGATCGCCGTTCCGCCTTTCTCTTCCGAGGCTATATCAGGGTTCTATGGACGGCACACAGTGTGAGAAGCTAGCTGGTGCCTCTTCCTCCTTTGTTTACTCCCAACCTTATGCCCGGTCAGTCTCCAGAAAATGATGCGGTACGGGCCGACGTTTTACAGCAGTATCACATCACTGAAACCGAAGCCGAACCTGCCTTCAACGATCTGGTGAAGATGGCAGCACACATCTGCCAGTCTGCTATCGCATTGGTTGGATTTTGGCAGGGTGCTTCGTCAGGACACTCGGGCCAAACTTACTGGTTCAAAGCCCTTCTTGGTTGGGATGATGATCCCGAGGAACTAAAGGAGCTGAGACTATTCTCCACAACCTTGCAACTGCCCGAGGGGTTAATTGTGCCCGACACTCGCGCGGATGCCAGGTTCTTAGACGATCGCGTCGTTGCGCGGGATCTTCCAGTGCGGTTCTACGCTGGCGTGCCGCTCTTGAGTCCGGGCGGTATTCAGCTAGGCATCTTGGCTGTGATGGATTGGGTACCCCATCAACTCACCCCAACCCAAAAGGAATGCCTGGACAGCCTTGCGAAGCAAGTGATGACACAGCTAGAGTTGCGGCGACGAACCGCGACCTTGCAAGCGGCGATCGCCCGTCAACACCAGTATGAAGCTGATCAAAAACTCTTTTTCAATCTCTCGTCCGACCTAGTCGGGGTGTTGGGCTACGATGGCTACCTAAAAACCCTGAACCCTGCTTGGCAAAAGATCCTGGGCTATAGCAATGCAGAGTTGATGTCACAGTCGTTTTTAGATCTCATGCATCCGCTGGATCGGGACCATAGTTTGCGGCAAATCCAGAAAATTCATGATGGAACCCCGCATGTCACCTTTGAGAGTCGCTACAGCCAGCGGAATGGGTCGGATCTACTCATGGCATGGAACCTGGCAATATTGCCAGGACGACCTCACATTTATGTCTCAGCGACCTGTTGCACCCCATCGACGGCAGACAAGCCTCCAGATAGCGCAGACTTGTCTGCGGTAACGAGCCCACTCCTTGCAGCCCAGAATGAGCATTGCATCGTCTCAATTGCCGATGCTCAGGGTCGCATCACCTATGTCAATGACCGCTTCTGTGAAATCTCCTGGTATACCCGACGGGAACTCATTGGACAAACCTACTGCTGCGTCAACTCTGGGTGTCATTCCGCCGAGTTCTTCCGAGAACTTTGGGAAACGATCTCTTCTGGGCATGTGTGGCAGGGAGAAATCTGCAATCGAACAAAGACAAATTTTCGCTACTGGCAGGAGACGACGATTGTGCCTGCAGCCGATGCGCAAGGCGTGCCCCAGGAATATATCTCAATCGCCACAGACATCACGGAGCGGAAGCAAACCGAAACGGAGCTGCAAGAGCGATCGCTTCTGTCAGACTTGGTTGCAGAAACGGGCATCTTGCTCTCCCAAGGCGGCACCATCAAGGAGCTATTGACGGACTGCGCCAACCTGATTGTGCGTCATTTGCAATTCCCCTTTGTACGATTGTGGACCTTTAACAACGACAACCAAATGTTGGAGTTACAAGCCACGGCTGGACAACATAGCCAAGCCAAAGAATTTGGAACCCTGATTCCCCTCGGTATTTCTATTGTTGGTTTCATTGCCCAAACCCGGCAAACCTACAGTACGAACGCTGTTGCCACCGATATATGCATTGGGGCCAAACAATGGATTGACCACGAAACGTTTCAGGGGTTTGTTGGGCATCCCCTGATTCTGGACGATCGATTGATTGGGGTGCTGACAATTTTTGACCGCAAGCCCATTTCCTCAAACATTTGCAAAACTTTGGGGTGGATCGCCAACACCCTTGCCGTAGCCGTGGATCGCGCTTGGGCACGGGAAGAATTGATGAGCCGCCGCGAAGTCCTGCTCTTCCGCCTTGCCAGCCAGATCCGCGAATCGCTGAATTTGGATGTCATCCTCGAAACAACGGTGAACGAGATTCGCGGACTGCTGCAAATCGATCGCTGTCACTTCCTCTGGTGCTGGGTTACAGATGGACATACCAGTTTGGTCATTACCCATGAAGCCCACGATCCCAAGACTCAAAGCTTTTTGGGCAATTATCCCGAAGACCAGGCCATCGTCCTAGCAAAGCGCATTCTGAATTTGGAGCGCATCCAAATTAGCGATTGTAACCAAGCGATCGATACGCCAGCTCCGGTACGCGACTTGCTACTACCGTTGCAGGCGATGGCACAACTGATGATTCCGCTGGAAACGCGCTCGGGGCGATTGGGGGCGATTGTATGCAGCCATGGGCAACCCCGACTCTGGTCTGAAAGCGAAGTGGAATTGCTGGAAGCCGTGGTAGACCAGGTGGCGATCGCCATCGATCAGGCAGAACTCTATTCCCGCAGCCGTGCTGCTGCCGCTGCGGCTGAAACCCAGGCCAAACAACTCAGTGATGCCCTGGAAAACTTGCAACAAACCCAAGCACAGCTTATCCAAACCGAGAAAATGTCGAGCCTGGGGCAAATGGTGGCAGGCATTGCTCACGAAATCAACAATCCCGTTAACTTCATTAATGGCAATCTGGTTCATGCCAACAACTACACCAAAGATCTGCTGCATTTACTACAGCTATATCAAGGAGTAAGTCCCGAACCGCCACCAGAAATCCAGTTAGCATTGCAGACGATCGACATTGACTTTTTGAGCGATGATTTGCCCAAGCTGATGGCATCAATGAAGATTGGAGCCGATCGCATTCGTCAGATCGTTCTCTCTTTGCGCAATTTCTCTCGGTTGGATGAGTCTGAGAAAAAGCCCGTCGATATTCATGACGGCATCAACAGCACCCTACTCATTTTGCAAAATCGCATGAAGACCTGTCCCGATGGCGGTAGCATTCGCCTGGTCAAGGATTACGGTCACCTGCCGCTGGTGGAATGCTATGCCGGGCAGCTCAATCAGGTGTTTATGAACATTTTGGCGAATGCGATCGACGCCCTAGAAGCGCATCCCGAGCCTCGTCGCATCAAGGTGCAAACTCGTTTTATCCCCGATGATCCGACGATCGATACGGGAGTGGCTGTGGCCCCCGGCGCATCGGGCGAGGTGCAAATCTTCATCCGCGATAACGGGCCAGGCATGTATGAGGAAACGCGCGATCGCCTATTCGACCCCTTCTTCACCACCAAACCCGTGGGCAAGGGCACAGGCTTGGGGATGTCCATTAGCTATCAAATTGTGGTGCAGAAACACAATGGGGCGTTGGAATGTCACTCTGAACGAGGCAAAGGCACCGAATTCACCATCACCATCCCTTGCCAACAACCTCAAGCATCAGCCGTTACAGTCATTCAGTAGCGGTTTACAAGCTCAACACCAGTTGTAATCCCGCTTCGGGTTTAGCCGCTTCGGGCAGCGGATCCGGGTCGGCTCGCATCGCCGGACAGTAGCGGGCATAGGCACAGCGATCGCACTGCTCGCCAGGAAAAGGGGTCCACTGCCGGTCATAGCGTAACTGCACAGCCAGATCAGAAATGACCTCCCGTACCTGTTGTTGATGGTCGGGCGTCACCTCGTACGTCACTTTGTCGGAGGTGCGCAGGTAAATGATGCTCAAGCGCTTCAGAGTTCGCCGATAGCGTTGCTCTAAGGCAAGGTAATACAATCCCACCTGCAGGTCGATTTCATCCGATAATGGGGGTTCGGGCTCTTTGCTGGATTTATAGTCAATAAGTTCCAGCCCATCCTCTAGATAATCCAGGCGATCGTAACGACCCGACAGCACAAACTCCAGATTTTCCACTTGCAGCTTGCCCTGAATACGCCCTTCTACGGCCAGAGGACGCCGCAGCGCGCTCTGACTCCGAATGAAATGCTCGTAGTAGCGCTGCAGGATCGATCGCCCTTCCACAACCTGATTGTCTGTCAGGTCATTCGAATACTGGTTCCAGCAATGTTCCAGCCATTCCCACTGAGGAATCGGATCGTGGTAATGCCACTCGTAGTAAATTTTTGCCAAGGCTTGGTGGAGAGATGTGCCGAGCGCCGCAGAACTGTAGAAGGCTGCACCAGGAATGCGCCGCTCGTAGCGAAAGTAGTACGCGAGTGGGCAGCGGTAGTAGGTTTGCAGCTTGGCAGCCGAGATAGGGTAGGTCATGCGTCCGAAACAATCAGAGCCGATTAAACACTCTATAGATGCGAGTATCGACCCATGATGCCACTAGATGTAGGGTTTTACCAGAGTATACTTGCACTACTCAGGGCTAATACCCTTCGCCACGGTCTGCTCACGTAACCACCCAACTCAAGAAAGAAAACCATCTCCTGACCCATTAGCCAGGAGATGGACTGAAAAAGCTGATTCAAAACGCTTGTCAAACAACGCAGTCTAGACAGCAACTATCCATACAAAACTATGAAGGCTCCAAACAGTGATCAATCTTGCAGAGAATATGAATCAATCAATGTGAAGGCTCAGTTTTGAAGAGATGTTACGCATCCACGACACATCCAATGAAAATTGCCTTTCCTATGCTCAAATCTGATTTAGAGCTTTGCGAGTCAACAAATCCCGCTAACAGCCGTTCTTACACTTGCTCTGTGGGGGGAACGCGATCGGAAAGTAGCAAAATGAGTGCAGGCGCTAACAAGCAGCTCATGACGGAAACAATTAAAACAATAACAAGGCCATCAATTAGGTTAGAAAGCATGACGTTTTCGCCTCCAGAAATATGTAGGAAACAGAAATGAGGCGCGTTCCTTCAGGAGAATCCCCCCCTACTTCCGTCTCCTGATCAGGCCGAGTGAAGCGAGAAATCAGAGAGATGAACGTTTGTCTTTTCTGTATTCTATTTTACAAATTCAATATTAATTCTTCCAGATAAAGCGACGTTTTCGTTACAATTCTTGATTCAAAGAAAATTTAGGTAACGTCTCTAATGGGATTAGATCCATTCTCAAAGAAACCACTACAGATTGGGACTTACGTATTTCGTTGATGGAGTGGCTGCGGCGCGGCCACTCCATCAACGAATTCAATCAGGGCGACGCAAGTTTTGCGTAAGTCCTGCAGATGATGGTTTGATTTTCATAACGGGTATGACGTTGTGGCGTTCTTGAGGATGCTGGCTGGTTAGAATTTCCATTACATGATGGTTGACGGCATTGAATTGGCTTCGGTTCCTACCCTCCATCTTTGAAGGGTTTCAGCCGACTACAAATCCGCAACGACCACAAACCCACAACAAACAGGCTAATGTTCAGGGCGATCGCCATAGAAGTATGAGCAAGAGGCATCTACCCCTTACTCGGCAAGGGTATAAATCGTCAGTACCTGTGGCGGGGTGGCATCCGGGGGGTAGAGCAGACGCACCCGCACAGGGCGGCGAGTTTGGGGGGCGATCGCTAGCTGCACCAAATCTTCGCCTTCCTGCCCTCGCCGTTGACTTAGGTGAAAATAGCGGGTGCGGCGGCCTCCGGTATCATCTCGATACTGTAGTTCGATCGCGCCTCGGAAAAAGGTCTGGGTCGGCAAAGGGTCGAAAAAGCGTAAGCCTTCCTGGCTCAGCCTGTCTTCTTTGATCGGGGTTTCCAGTCGAATGACCACCTGCTGAGTGGTATCGGTAGCATTGTAGAGGGGCAGGAGCAGATCATACTCAATGCCATAGTTGCCATGGGCCTGGTAGGCCGTATCCGAATAGCGCACCACCATAGAGGCCGTTTGCACCTGCTCAGTTCCCATCTGACCCCGGACAAGGCTGCTGATGGGATAGGAAATCGCTGCCTCCGGGGCGGGAATATTGAGGAACTGCAAGTCAGCGGTATCGGCAACGGTTGTTTGCCAGCGAGAGCCAATTGCCACGCCAGATACCCGCCCATAACGAAACTCTCCCGTTGCATCCAGCGGAGTTGGCGCCAAGTCGCGGGGCTCAGAAAGGCTGCCGCTCTCCAGAAGCGATCGCCATTCTTCCACGGTTGGTGCTCGTTCCATGCCATCTGTATCGCTTTGGGCATACATCGCTAGGCTCGCCACATACACGATGTCGTCACTTCGCAGCCGCATCATAGTCGATCGCCCATTCAGTGGCGGATCTAGCTCTGCTACAGGGATGGGTGCATTGAGCAGCATCACATCTTCTCCAGGGGCAATCTCCACGGTCGGCGGCAGCTCTGTCCGCTGTCGGCCTCGCAGCACATCACTCATGGCTCGACTGCCCGGCCCCGCAAACACATCGCCATCCGGCGTTTCCACTAAGGGCGGTAGGGAGATAAAAGGCGCATCAGGCTGGCTGAGATAGCTCGCCCCTTCAATCACGTCAATCTCAATTGGCACATCCCCTGGATTATGAACCAGAACCCCCACGTACATGCTGGTCAGGTCGTCTGGATCGACCGCACCATAGACATGGTGGGCAAACATATCAAACCGGCCGGCAAAGCCAAAGTTGAGGTGGGCGTCTGGATCAGCCATGCCCTCTGGAGGAAACGTCGACAGCAAAATCCCTTCTCCACCAATCTTCTCAGGACTATTGCTGTTGAATACAGGGACATCATCAAGGGAGCCGGGAAGCGATCGCACCTCTTGCGGTCGGACATATTCCTCGGGCGGCGTTTCTTGGGGCGGTGTTGTTTGTGCCAACATCAGCGACGTGAGCAAAGAAAACATAAACAGGCGTTGTAACGTTAATGTCTAAAGTTCAGCAGGTGGAATGAATGGGCGGAACATCTCGCTTTTAGCAATTGGGATAGTCCCTAAGCCAAGACGATTTATTATCGCCCAAACATCGTGCAGAATAGCATCTCGATTCTCTAGGGTAAGAATTGGCACATGGACAAATAGCGCAAAGCGATCGGGATAACGATGCTCCAAAAACTGCAACATTGCCAAATACAGCCCATTGCACACAAACCGTCCTGCATCGTCGCTGATAGTGGTAAAAGGCAAATCCTGCTTCAGGGCTTCCAGGTCAAGGGACGTTTCCAGGGTCATGGTATCGTCGGTTGCTTTTCGCTCCAGATCTAGGCGATCGCGACGCTCTGCCATACCAAAACAGATGATGCCCTGGGGTTGGAGCGCCTCAAAGTGGGCGATTGCCCGCTGAGGAGCGATCTCAAAGTCTACGGGAATTTGTCGGAGGAGGGCGATCGATGCGGGCAATCCCACTTGCTCCAGCGCCAGCAAAATATCATCCGAAGAATTGGTCACTTGCTCTGGCTTCCAGGTCGTAAATGACGTAAGTAACAACCGACATCCCATCGGGTTATTCTCCCACTGTAATATCTTCTGAATGCCACAGGACTTACGCAAAACTTGCGTAACCCTGAGGGAATTTGTTGATGGTGTGGCTGCGTCGCGGCCACACCATCAACAAAATGCGTAACTCCTGTGTCATTGATTCTAGAATCGTCAATACAGAAACTCAATTGATAGGACTACCCCTACCAAAAAGCCTCCCTTCTGACAAAGAGAGGCTTGTATTCGCTATGACAGATGTCGAACCTAAGAGTTGAGGCAAAAAGGAATCTTCAACCTCAACCCTACGTGCTAGTCCAAGACTAAATTACCCATACCTCGCGACCACGGACACCGTCGTCTGCCGTGAAGTAGATCCGACCACCACTGCCTTGTGCATCTGCACCAACTGCGGTTAGTTCGAGAGGATCAGAGCCATCTGCTCCATCAACAATCTCAAAGTTGAGAGGCAGTGTGTAGCTGCCGGTTGCCGTCGGAGAGGCAGCCCCATCATAACTCCAGACCTCGCGCCCAGTCGTCGATGTCGTTGCCGAGAAGTAGAGGATGTCGTTGGCAACGATAAACTCTTGAGGATTGCTACCAGTTCCCGCAACCCCAGGCAAATCTACCTTCACAGCAGTAGGTGTACTGGCAGCATCCGCATCCTCAACAACAAAGAGGGTATTGCCACTACCATCGGTTGCGTTGAAGAAGAGGCTACCGTTGTAGCTTGTCAGATTGGTAATGTTCGGATTACCGAAGTTGCCAACAATAATTTCATCCAACTGTTCAACGGCTACGACGGTATCGCCCCCTGGAGCTGTACTCAAATCCGCTCGGAACAATTCCGTCCCATCTGCCAATCCTGCATCCGCAACGAAGTAGACAAAACCATCAGCAACCGCAATAGAGTTCGTAAATCCTGTTAGCCCATCTTCTTCATCTCCGGTTGCATCAAACGTAGAGAGCTGATCCGTGCTGCTCAACCGTCGCCATTCGAGGTTTTCTATTCGCTGTTCAGTAGTATTGAACTGTTCAGATGTAAAGAATAGGTCATCCCCAATGGCCTGCAAATTATTGATGAAAGCAAGCTCAACTCCAGAAATCGTACCAAGCGTTTCAGGAGCGTCTGGATTAGCGGTACCAGCATTGCTGATACGCTGCAGGACATCGCCCCTGTCCGTACTATCAACGGTGTAGTAGAGCGTCGAATTATCCACAACAGTAAAGTTAGTTGGAGACTCGCCTACATTTGCAACTTGGGTCACAGTTGTACCGTTTGTCCGGTAGAGCACAGCGTCTTGCGGGGTGCCCTCCTCTGAGGCTCGGAAGTAGAGGTTATTGCCCACAGCAATCAAATCTCGAACACTCGAGCCACCCGTTCCAGGGTTGATATCTTCGACCAACGAAATCTGTCCCGTTGGGCTACCATCACTCGTCCAGCGATAGAGTTCTAGACCCGTATCTGAGCGCGAGCCTGCAATGTAGACAGAACTACCCACCGCTTCTAACGAAGTGATGCTCGTGAAAGAGCCCACTCGGATGGTGGTATCCAGCGTTCCCTGACTTCTGAATAGACCGAGACCAAGTACATCGTCAGTGGCGACAAAGAAGGCCTCACTTAGATTAGTGACATCGGTCAACAGGCGAGCGTTGGAGTCTCCCGTGGGGAAAACATCACGTGTAATGCTTGGACGGACATTCTCGGAATCGACAGCCATACTCAGGTTGTAGCTCGAACCAGGGCTGTTGCCTGGGGCAAAGACTCGTACGAAATAGGTTCCAGGTCCGACGCTACCTTCCAACGCATCTACCGTCGTGCCCCCAAGGTTGGATGTAACCCGGCTGTCGCTGCCCTGTCTAAAGAATTGCAAGTTCAGGTTCGCCGACAAACCTTCCAGACTGAGAGACACGAAGTTGTAGTCCTCCGTCAGATCCAATCTAAAGAAGTCTTCATCATTGCCACTCGCAAAATCGCTGTAGTCCTGAGGATTGATACCGATAACGGGGAAGGGATCGGTACCTGGGTCTGTTACGAGGGTTGCATCCGCTTCGCTGTCTCCCACCCGGTCGGGTGCTAACAAGGTGCGGAGATTGTAGGCGGAGAAAGGCGCACCAGGGTTGGACGGTGCAACTCGTATAAAATAGTTGCCCGTTTGCAGCCCTGAGACGTCTAGGCTATTGTTCGTACTTGTGCCGATCTGATTTTGAGAGGCATTGAACAATGTCAGGGTGAGTGGCTGGCTAGCGCCTGTCAGGCTTAGTTGCAGGTCGCCGACTTCCCCAGCATTGAAGCGGTAGAAGTCGGCTGGGTCTGTGCCACCGACACCTTCGGCTTCAGTTCGTTGGGTTGCGTCTACGGTAATTTGCGTGGCTGAGCCAAAGTTATTACCAACCCCATCAATCGGAGATAGAAGCGTGCTCAACGTGTAGGGAGTAGAAGGAGCACCAGATGCTCCAGGTCTGAGCTGAAGGAAGTAAGTACCGCTTTGCAGATCTGAGATGGAGAGTCCATCGGTTCCCGTACGCAAGAATTGGCGTTGACCATTAAACAGGTTGAACTGAATAGCTCGATTGTTTCCAGAAACACCAAGGTCTAAATCGCCCGCATTGTTTGTAGTGAATCGGAAGAAGTCAGAGGTATCCTCACCGCCAATGTTGTCTGAGAAGGTAGTTTCCGTTGACCGCACAGCAATCGCTTTGGCTGATTCAAAACTATTGCCGACATGGTCAGTTGGGGGGCCGTTATCAGGGGGAGGGCCATTATCACCACCATCTGGAGTAATATCAACCTGGAGGCTGTATCGCGTTGTCACACCTCTACCATTGCCAGGTATAGGAACAACCCTCAGAGCATGTAAGCCCGCATCCAAGGTTCTCTGGACGGTACGGAAGCTTGTTTCATTGGCGTCTGGGCTTGTTCCATCCTGGAAGAATACATTGGAGTTCTGCTCAAACGAACGGTATGTAAGCTCCACAACCGACCGTTCAGCTAGTGTGAATTCGTAGAAGTCTCGGCGATCGCCCCGCGATACGAAGTCACGAACCGTAACGGTGCCATTGTCTAGAATTTCATTGAGATCTCTTGAGCCTTCACGAATGTTCCCGGCGCGATCGGGATTGGATTGGAGGGTCAGGCTGTAGCGTCCACTTCCGGAAGTTGAGCCGATTTGTCGAACACGAACGAAGTAGTCGCCCCGATTGACATTGAGATTGACGCTTTCGTCTCGATTTCCTGCACGAGACGATCTGCGTACCAATCGTCTGTCGCTGTCATAGACTTCTAGGCTGAAGTTGAAACCATTAGGGATATTCGTCAACCCGAAGTCAATCGTCCCTCGGTTAAAGGGAATTCTAAATGCATAGAAATCATCGGTATCAGAGCCCCCGAGCGTACTGTTTACAGTTCTTCCGCTGCGTGAGGGATTTTTTCTTCGTGCGGTCTCAAACGAATTCCCATCTGCCATAATGACGGTCTCCAAGATTGGCTTTTGTGGTCTGCAATCAGTTTTGGATTGTGTTTGGGTTGGATATGCCCAGCGAGCAAGCAATCATATTAGAGCTAGCCTGCCCTCTTCGCGGCCAAAAACCATCATGAAATCTTTAAAGAACTTGTCCGGATTTCAGGAAGGAGGGGGAGCGAAGTCGTTGGCGCAATCTATCCCAACACCCTAGTGCCATCAGCTATTGAGCTGACAGGTCGGCGGTTTCGCAGAAGATAAGCAAGTATCAAATCTGCCCCGTTGATTATAGATACGCTTCCAGGGAAATCTCATTGAGATTCATTTGAGATTTGTATCAAAAGCAACGGACAGTTCCTAAAATTACCGACATTCAAGATCCTACTGATCTTGTTGACGAGTGGTTGAGTAGGAATGCGTAACTTTGGAGCGAGCCTGCCCCAACTTCCACAGCCCTCTGTTTTGCCCCCAATCCGTAGGGTCAGAGCGCTAGCCTTTCCTTGTTCGCCTAAACACAGCGGGATGTACCATTCTGAATGGCTTGCACCGTAGGGCTTTCAGAATCACATTGCAAGTTGGAACCAATACGTAGAAATGCGGTAGCTAGATGTAATCCGATGAGCATGCATAGGGAAAAGGGGAAGGCGATCGCCCTCCCCTCGATTCTTTTTTGGGTGGTTCAGTGTTGAGCGTCCCACTCATGCGAGCGTAGAGTGGGGCAAATCGCTAGCTTGCCAAATAGCCGCGCACATTGGCTTTGCGGCGGCGGAGGTGGTCGAGGGCTTGCCGCTCAAGCTGACGTACCCGCTCGCGGCTGATATTCATACGCTGTCCGACTTTTGCTAGAGACAGCTCTTTGCCATCTTCCAGCCCAAAGCGCAACGTGAGTACTTCCCGTTGCTGGGGAGTTAGCTCCGCTAATAAGTCCTGGATGTCTTGCTTCAGGGATTCTTGGACAGTGTAGGTTTCAGGCGATGCGGCCTCGTCTTCCAACAGATCTTGCAGCTCGGTGTCCTGGTTATCCCCAACTTTGAGATCCAGCGACACAGGTTGCCGCGCCATGAGCAAGAACTCTCGAATCTCGGAGGGTTTCAACCCTAATTCGTCGGCAATATCGGAGGGCGTCGGACTGTGTCCCAGCTTTTGCGCCAGCTCCCGCTGCGCTCGCTTGATTTTGTTGAGCTTTTCGGTGATGTGGATAGGCAAGCGGATGGTACGAGCTTGCTGAGCGATCGCCCGTGTAATCGCTTGGCGAATCCACCAATAAGCATAGGTCGAGAACTTATAACCACGGGTTGGGTCAAATTTTTCGACTCCTCGCTCCAAGCCCAACGTTCCTTCTTGAATCAGGTCGAGGAATTCCAAATTGCGCTTCTGATACTTCTTAGCAATTGCGACAACTAGCCGCAAGTTTGCCTCGATCATTTTCTTCTTGGCACGCCGACCCATCTGAAGCGTTTCGTTCAGATCTGCTTCAGAAACATCAGCAGCCTCTGCCCACTCCGCTTGCGTCGGCTTGCGCTCCAGGGTCTCAGCCAATTTCTCCTGGGCTTCTAGCAAATGCATCATTTGCTGCACTTGCTTCCCGAAAACAATCTCTTGTTCATGAGTCAGCAATGGCACACGACCAATTTCATGCAGGTAGGTTCGCACCATATCCGCCGTGAAAAGACTCTTCTTAGGATTGGGACTTGTAGTATGTGCGGTCGTCATGGTTGCCACTTAACTCCATTTAAATGGAACATTACGGTCAAAAGAGAAGCGATCGAAGCATTCAGATAAGCTACCAAGCAAGTGTCTACCTGATGTTTCAGAGCCATCTCAAAGGTTTGACATTAACCTGCAAAACGTAGGTTTGGTTTGTGTTTCGTGTGTGTCGAGGACATGAAAAGTTATCGGTGCAATAAAAGCCGAAGATCGAGGCAGGGCAAAGGTAAAGTCCACCAAGGAAAATGGAAATCCGCTGCTGTAAACCTAGAGGAGATTTATCTAAGCACCAATAGATTAATCAAAAGACGGCATTACTCGAATCAGTCGAACAGGTGAAATTGCGGAAACTTGGATATATTCAATCTCTATGTATGGATTGAGGCACTATCAGACAGTGCTACCAGCTTTCCAATCAACGAAGCACTTGGATATGGAACCTGAGCAAGGCTTCCCTTTGAGCATTCAACTCAATTAGCCTTAACAACTAATAAACAAGAAGGCTGAAATAACGAGAAGTAGAGCCTTCTGGGTTTATCCAAGTTACAAATCTCACCCTGAAATGGGATTCTAACTATTCCAAAACAGGCTCTGGAGAAGATGACTTGGACAGTGGGGACTTTTAACAGGGAAAAGTAGCAGAGAAAAAACAGAAAACCTGCTGCACTGGCTACACTTTTGTAAGCACCGGAAACGGCTAAGAGGATACTGAGCGAATCTAAAGAGCGAAGTATACAAGCACTTAGATAAGCTGACGAGCAAGAAACGCAAGAACGACTAGGAATGTTATATGAAACTTTTCCCAAAATGAGGATGCGCTTCTACAGTAAAGTCAGCGATCGCCACACACTCTCACTATCTCTACAACTTCTCATCCTGCACACTCTTCTACACCTTTCCTCGACGAAGAGCTTGATTGAAGGGGGGAATTCAGCTACAAGACGAAATTGGCTTTAGTCTCTGCTAATCACCCAACTGTTTCTCTCATATACTTCCTCCAGCTCTATCACTATCCACCCCACCATCTTGAAGTCGTTATGACTTTACCCGGATTACAATGGTAATACAAAAATAAGTTTCAGTAAAGGGTTCTGAAATCATCCAAGGGGGTGATATGTGCGGAAGCGTTTGCTTGTTGTGGAACAAACAATGCCAAAACCGACTTCAGACAGGTATTTCCCAAAAATATATTGAACTTTCGATGATGACCTATCGGAGCAAACCCATGGGTTGGCTGACATCTCGTACAACTAACGATCGCAATGACGCATTGAATCTCCTTGGAAACGCCCCTAAGGTTTAGGTCTTACATTATTTTCTGTGATTTCTTTTTGGTAGGAGTACGGCAATCCGTAGGTAAAAACCGAATGGTTATTTTCTTCTGTCAATCAGCAATGCTTGGGGGGACGTCGCTGTTGCTTAACCCGAAATCTGTTGGGCGAGCACAAAGCCTCTTGCCCCCCCGCTGATGCGACGGTTGAAGTCCGGTTATTGCGATTAGGCGGGAGTATCTGCCGACGTTATCCTCGGTGTATAGAGCTAATATTTAGGGAGCCCGAAGTCGCATTGGAGAAGGGAAAGAGCGGGGTTATACTGCATGAAGTAATGCCGCAACCGCCCACCCCAAATGGTATGGGCTGAGGATTGGTAGAGGTGAATCAGTGGTTTTTCCCCACGATTAGTGAAGCCCTTATGCAAGATGAGGCACTGTTCCAGCCGCAACGATCTGCGGCGCAGCAGCGTTTGCGTGCAGAGCGCGAATGGGCCGGCGCGATCGCTGCGCTCAATGTCATGTTGCATCGGGAGCTGGAAGCGGAGCGAGAAACCTCCAATAGATCCAATAAAACTGCGGGCGATCGCTCAACAGATGACATCATCCTGTCGGGGCCAGGCCCTGTGTTGGGGCAACCGGAGCTGCAAGCGGCGATCGCCAATTGGACCTTCACCGCAACACCGCTGTGGAATAACACCTGGATGCCATTTCGCCTGCTACCGACGTCGGAACAGGCGCGAGTTTCGATCAATCCCCAAGCTTCAACCGTGCCAATTATGCCCAACGACCCTCTGGGGGCAGAGCAGTTTTGCTGGGTCATGACTCCGACATTGCGAGTGGTAATGGTGCTGGGCGAAACCGCAGAAGGGATTCCTGTATTTCTCTATTCTTTTGACCCTGAAACCATCGAGCGGGCGTGGAAAGCACTACAGGCACGGCTAATGTTTTTAGGGTCGTCAACCCAATCATCGCTGCTGCAAGACATTGAAGCTTTGGTCACACCCTATTCCCCCCAAGTACCGGATTACCGTCGGGTTGCAGAGTTTGGGCAGTTGATGTTGGCGTTGCTCCCTGAGGCGACGGAGTTAGAAGAAGGATCTCGGCGATTTGGCGATCGCCGCTCCGAAGGTTTGCGTGCAACGGGTTTAACACAGTCCCAAAGCATGCCCGCATCGACGGACAGTAACGCGATGTCGATGGCCAATGGTCATCACGATGACCCAGTGGGTATCCACCCTTCCCTGGAAGCACTGACGCAGAACTCCGAAAGCTTCGATGCTGAACTGCTCCAGGCGATCGCTCACGAAGTTCGCACGCCTCTGACGACGATCCGCACCCTGACCCGGTTGCTCCTAAAGCGCAAAGACCTGAACCCAACGGTGCTGAAACGGTTGGGTGCGATCGACCAGGAATGCACCGAACAGATCGATCGGTTCAACCTAATTTTCCGAGCCGTGGAGTTGGAGAAGGATCACAACAAGCCGTCTCCCACGTCCTTGGCACCTATTTCTTTAGCCGACCTGTTTCAGCAGCATGTTCCTCGCTGGCAACAACTGGCTAGCCAGCGGAACCTATCCCTCGATGTGCGCTTGCCGAAAAAGTTGCCGCTCGTTGTGACCGACCCTACGATGCTGGATCAGGTCTTGACTGGCCTCGTCGATCGCATTACCCAGACGCTACCAGTAGATAGCCATATCCAAGTTTCGGTTATGCTGGCCGGTTCACAGCTCAAGCTCCAATTTCAGTCGGATATGAAGGATGTGGAGGGGAACAATCCATTTATGAAAGGCTGCGATCGCCCTGTTACTCCCCTCAAATCTCTGGGGCAGTTGCTGATGTTCCAACCCGAAACCGGAAATCTTAGTCTCAATCTAGCGGCGACAAAGAATCTGTTTCAAGCCCTGGGTGGCAAACTCATCGTGCGGCAGCGTCCGCATCAGGGAGAAGTGCTGACCATCTTCTTACCGCTGGATACTCAAAAGCCTGAAGCAATGCTGGAGAACAAGAACCTTTGGGAGTAGCAGCCGCTCAATCTTTTCTGAGCAGCACCGCTTCGGATGAAGGTTTCATCTGAGCCCTCGATTAACAAGGATACGCAGAAAGGATGTGTTGACCCCTGCTTGACGATATGCCTCCATTAATTATGAGAGCCTCTTGCAGTAAAACGACCAATTATGATGATGGGGGTTGCTGATTGGGGAGACGATTTTTTGAGAAGGAGCGCGTATTGTATTTGTTTAGCGGGAATCGTCTGGGGAGAGAGGGGGTAAGGTCATGGCCTCAGCCACCCAATCAATAAAGGAAACACCTTGCTGCTGAGCGGTGGCGGCCAAGGAGGTCAAAATCTCCCAGGTG
>JADEXA010000058.1 GCA_015207365.1 Vacuolonema iberomarrocanum LEGE 07170 | reverse complement strand
TTCGTAAATCGCTTGGCGAAATTGGCGCAGCGTTTCAAGATGATCTGACATGAGTGGTAGAGCGTAGAGTTTTAGATCCTCTACCACTTTCCTGCTCTTCTTTCACCCGGTTTGTCCAAAGTCCAGATCAGATAAAGTCCGCTTGGGTAATGTCTTGTGCCCTCGTGCCCAGTAGCAAGAGCAGGCGTTCATTCGCCGTTGCGATTAACACATTGTTGCCTTGCTGACGGATAGAGAGTTGCCCAAACGCAATTCCAGCCAACACGATCCGGTCGAGGCCATCTTCAAAGTCCTGCACCCGATCCAGACCATGGCCTCGCCGGACGGTGATGCGATCGCGCCCATCACCCGTCACAATCAGGTCATTCCCGACTTCTCCAATGAGGCGATCGTTGCCCACACCGCCTCGTAGCACATCCCGCCCAGTGCCACCCCGCAACACATCATCACCGCCCTGACCATTGAGGCGATCGTTCCCCGGCCCGCCAAAGAGGCGATCGTTCCCGGCTCCACCATTGAGCTGATCATTGCCCAGGTTGCCACGCATCAATTCATTACCGCCAGCCCCCAGGAGGCGATCGTTGCCCGCACCGCCGACCATCGTGTCGTTGCCGACGCCACCCAACAAGTTGTCAGTACCATTGCCCCCCACCAGGCGCTCATTACCCGCATTGCCAGATAGGCGATCGTTACCATTGCCCCCCAGGAGGCGATCGTTGCCTGCGCCACCCACGGCGGTGTCATTGCCCGCTCCACCGAGGAGCCGATCGTTCCCCTCGCCGCCCAGCAGGGTGTCATTATCTTCGTCCCCTGCAAGGCGATCGCTACCGCCCAAGCCGCTCACCCGATCATTTCCGGCTAGCGCAAAGATGATGTCATCCCCCGCTGTACCGACGAGGATGTCATCAAACGGGGTTGGCCCATCGCCATCGCCATCACCATCGCCATCGCCATCGCCATCGCCATCACCGTCGCCATCACCGCCAACATCATCAACTTGCGGAGTAACTTCAAACTGACTCACAATGCGCGGAGTACGACTCAGCACACCCGCGTCGTTGGCTGCTTGCTCCGTTTCCACATCCTCCGGTTCATACGGATCGATGCCGTAGGTGGTGACCGTGAGAACTTGCGTCACCGGGTCAATCTCAAACTCTGTCCAGCCATAGGTGTGGACTGCAACGTAATCCCCTCGCAGCAGTCTCGCGTTGATCAATCCATCGGCAATGGGCAGGTTGTTGTCTAGGCCTAAGGGGTCGTAGCCAAGGGGTTGCAATTGCTGATTAATTACCGATTCCAGGGCATCATCCTTATCGTCTGGGAAGGCACTATCGGTGGGATCAGGGGCAATTGGTAGGGCGTTGTAAATTCCCAAGAGAAACGGATCGACGAGCCCTGCATCGACAGCGACATCCACTGCAAACGGCCCAAACGGTTCACTAAATGCCACGGATCCGGTGGTAATCTCGAAGGCACTGGTGGCAATTTGCGGCGTTCCGGCAGCGGTTTGATAGGTCAGGTTGTTGACCAGAGTGCCGTTGGTATCGGACGCGACGAACACCACATTATCAATGTCGTTTTCATCGATGAAGGCCAAGATTTCAGCCCGTTCGGCAGCATAGCCTTCATAGCGATCGGCAGACCCCTGAAGCCCCAAATTTTGAATCGGCTCTGGCAGCATGATGAACTTCCACGTCAGGCCATCCTGCTCAGCTTGGAGCAAATCTTGCTTTAGGTCGGCCAATTGCACGTCACCGAGCAACGTACGGGTGGGGTCGAAGGTTTGTGCTAAGTATTGAGCAACAGCGATCGCATCTTCTGGAGACTGATCCGCTAAATCTGCCACATTTGGTTCAGGCAAGGCTCGGTCGCGGAACGAATGGTTATCCAGAACCAATACAGCCGCATCGTCACCGTAGGTATTGAAACGATAAAGCTGGCGCTCATTCGCCGTGCGTCCATCCCCAGTACTTCCATAAAATGTCTCGCCGCGGATAGGGTTGTACTCAACAAAGGCCTGCAAACCGTTCTCGTAGAGATCCGTATCGTTGATAAACCCTGTGGTTTCGGGGAAACGATTATCGGAACTGGCCGGGGCACCCCCCGAAAAGTCGTTGATCACATCATGGTCATCAATCGTCGCGAGCACTGAGGTGGATGCCCGCAGATCCCCAAAGGTATTTAGCCCATAGCGCTCTTGGGCATAGACTTCGCGGTGCTTCAACCGATAATCTTCCAGGGTTTCAGCCTGGTCTTTGGGAACCGCCGGGGAGGGGACACCCGCATAAACGGTGTCGCCATGTAGCATGAAGAACTCTAGGTTGCGCTCGTCGGCATTGGCGATCGCCGGATAGGGAGCCAACTCCCCTCGCCAACTGCCCGACACACCAAACCGTAACCCTGATCTTGTACCCTCAGGCGCAGCGGTGCGAAAGGTGCCCTCTCTACTGGCACCATCCCCATCCATAAATCGATAGTAATATTGCGTTCCTGGCGTAAGATTGTTGATCTCAAATTTGACTGGGAGTAGCGGGTCATTCAGTGAGCCGACAGACAATTCCGTCCCATCTGACAGGGATGGCTCCGTCCCATAAATCACACGCATTGATGATGACTCGGTCAGCCCCCACAAAACGCTGGAGGTTTGAGTCGTATCGCCAGAAGCAACAGCACGCACCATACTCTCAGATATCCTTCCATCAACAGATTGAGCAACGCTTTGGCAAGCAAAACTAGGTCTTGCTTAGCAAAGCATAGGGATTAACAATCAATTTTTGAATGGACTCAAGACCTGAAGCCATTGCTCACGGAGTTGTAGATGCAACCAGATTTCGACTCAGTTATTTAGCCCTAATTTTTCATCGGATACGTTGGCGATCGCGTCATACATCAACTCTTTGAATGATGCCTTAAAGCTCTGCTTAACGGCAACCTAAATCATTGCTTATGACCCGCTTTCGAGTTGGAAGTAGTCGCACGTAGTCAAATCATTTTTTGGCTTCACACAAAGTCATAAAAGATAAGCAGAACTGCTTAACCTAGTCGTTAAAGTGAGAGAGCTGAAAGCTCAAATACATACCAGCTATATATTTCAGCATGATCTATGAGATACCTTCAAAGCCTCTATTATGCAGAAATCAATTCAACATTGAACATCAATGCGAGTATCAGGTTAACTCACTTCTGTTCCAGCTTCCCACAGAAAAAGTAAAGGAATTTTAAGCCTTGATGAAGTTCATAGACTCTCTCAAAAAAGCCTTGAATAAGCCCTTGAAATTTAAGAGTTCGTCGATTTCTAGGGTCATGACCCTGGCAATAGATATTCGTGGTTTGGCGTGTCGCGTCAGCATCATAGAAGACTTCCATTGCAATGAGAATTCAGGAAAGGGATGAGAAATGCAATAAGCGAATCCTGTGGGGTGATCGAGTAGGCAGAGGGCTGCTGCAAGAGCCTGCATCAACGGGAGCCCGCATCAGCAGGAAGATCGATGCTACCCATGCGGATCATCTGCCAGCCTTGTTTCGTCCACTTCACTACCGTTGAGGGAATGCCAGAGTTAGCAGACTTAGCCCCCAGATCCTTCGGCAGGGAGGCTTCAAGCGCTGCGAGTTCCGTCGGCGTAAAGGTGCAGACTTGAGGGAATGCGGCATTAATTTCGTCGATGGTTTGCAGCGGTGGTTCGCCCGAGCGGTTGATGCTGGTGGTCGCCAGAGGCCCCGTTTGGCGGAGCAAATGGCGGGCGATCGCGCGATTGGGCACCCGAATACCGATCGTGGTGGAGTCGGTTGGGTTCATCGCCTTAGGGAGGCGATCGCTAGCGGGCAACACCAGCGTCAGTGCTCCAGGCCAATACTGATCGGTCACGCGCTGCCAAACCCCGAGTTCTGCGTCGGTGCCCTGGACGTAGGGCAGCAGATCCACGAGATCACTCCCCATCAAAATCAGCGGTTTGGTTTGGGCGCGTTGCTTGGCAGCGTAGATCAAGCCTGCGTCATCCGGACGACTGGCCAACGCAGGCACCGTATCCGTCGGGAAACTGAGGAGGCGATCGCCATCCCGCACCGCTTCCACCAATGCTTCAAATGCTACCTGCACCATCGCTACCTCTGATTCGTCTGCAATCGACCCGTTCGTTCTGTTTGAATTCTAAATTTTGGCGTCTAGCTTGTGACCGGCTATCGCATACCCATTCTCCAGCAACCCACTACCGATCATTGTCTGCAATCCTAACGCTGCTAGGATTGCAGACAATGGGGTTGCAAATCCAAGGATTATTTTTTCTGAGAAGGAGCATAGCCGCTCCTTCTCAGGAAAATAATCTCCTCAATCAGCAATGGCCCAAAAATTATCGGGTTTTGATCTTCACAGTAGGACTTACGTATTTGCTACAAAAAACCAAAACAGTTTGATGTTTTTGGGGCGCAGTGCACCCCAAAAACATCAAACTGCATAAGTCCTGCATAGAATTGGGCTGAGGGTCATCGTTGTAAGGCGCGATCGCGAACATCCGCAGCAAAATTGTCCAGAATAATAACGAAGCACTAGCGGGGGATCATCCCATGAGCGACTGGGCAAATAAAGTATGCGATCGCATTACCACAACAATGCAAGACTACTGGCAGAACCGCTATCGCGCCTATCTTAAAGAAACAGAGATGGATGCGACGCCGGCCCCCCTCGCCGCCATGATGGCAACGGCTCCCACAACCGCCACGCTACCCAACGCCGTTCAGGATGCCTATCAGTATTATCAGGAAAATGTAGCGGAGCGCGATCGCGGCACAGTGGAACTCGAAACCCTCACACTCGAAGACAAACTGGTGTACGCCGTTCGGGCTACCACGGATGGAGACGATGGCTGGCTCGAACTTTACGACACCAGCGGCTCACTCTTGGGTGCGGGCAGAACCTACATCGAATTGGTAGCCTGGGGCGATCGCGACGAAATCCGATCCGAAGTCCACACCGGAGATTACCCCGCAACGATGGATCGGAACCAAACGCTGTGGGGGCAATAGCCATCACTCAAGCGAGGCGTTCTCCTGTGCTGGCATCGAACAGAAAAAGCTGCTCCAAGTCAACGCGAAGGAAGAGGCGATCGCCTGGCTGCAACGGAAAGGCGGCAGGGGCAATCAGGTTGAGCATCGGCGTTGTTGCCCCGGTCGTACTGGGCAACTCCACTTTCACCAGCGTTTCCCGACCCAGAGGCTCTATCAAGGTCACAATGCTTTTGAGGTGAAACGCCTCCGTTTCAGCCACCACCTGCACCTGCTCCGGACGGATACCGAGGGTATAGCGTGAACTGGCATGGGATTGCACCACTGCCTGCAACCGTTCGGGGCAAGGAATCGATTGCCCTTCAATGAAAAAATTTCCCGCTTCATAGGCGCTATAGAACAGGTTCATCGGCGGATTGCCCATGAACGACGCCACCATCTGGTTAGCAGGATTGGCATAAATCGACTGGGGATCGCCAATCTGCTGAATGCTGCCCCGATCTAGCACCACAATCTTGTCGGCCAGGGTCATCGCTTCCACCTGGTCATGGGTCACATAGATCGTCGTGATGCCCACATTCTGGTGAAGTTGCTTCAGCTCGGCGCGGGTATCGTCCCGCAGTTGCGCATCCAAATTCGATAGGGGCTCATCTAGCAAAAATACCTGGGGTTCGCGGGCGATCGCGCGTCCCAATGCAACCCGCTGCTGTTGCCCTCCAGAAAGCTGGCGGGGTTTACGATCCAACAAATGCGCAATGTTGAGCGACTGGGCAACGGTTTCGATGCGATCGCGAACCATGCCCGGCTCTGCCTGCCGCATCTTCAGCCCAAAGGCCAGATTTTCGGCCACCGTCATGTGGGGGTAGAGGGCATAGTTTTGGAACACCATCGCCACATCTCGCTGGCGAGCCGGAACGCCATTGACCTGGCGATCGCCAATGTAAATCGCCCCTTCCGTCGCTTGCTCCAAACCAGCAATCGTGCGCAAAATGGTGGACTTGCCACAGCCCGATGGCCCGACCAGCACCCAAAACGCTCCATCGGGCACTTCAAACGTAATGTCGGCGATCGCGACCGCGGCACCAAACCGCCGAGAGACTCGTTCTAGAGCAACCTTTGCCAAAGTTCCTTACCCACCCGCACTGCATATTCATGCTCACTATTGTGACATCCTATTTTCTGCCGGATGCCTGCGGCAGCACCCAATCCCTTCTAAACCTCAACCCCAACGGCCAACATCCACACATCTAAGTAGGTGGACATAAGTAGGATGCTGTTAGGCAAAGCCGTAACGCACCATCTAATAGGCTTTGATGCGTTACGCTATCGCTAACGCATCCTACGAGAAACCAAGGCCATTCATTTAGGTTAAGGCGAAGTAAACTTTAGTGTCGTTCGTCACTAACACCCGACTCTGGAGTATTAGGATGATGAATAACCTCACCACTCTTCAATGAGGTTAAGTCTGGACAATTTTAATCTTCTTTTTTTAAAACATGCTTTAAACGCTAGCCAGTCACTCGAGAGAGCATATCTCTCAGCTTTTCTGGTTGTTCTTATTTTTCCAAACCCTAATTTTTCTAAAACCAGACTTTTTCTAAACCCAGATATTGGAGCACGGTAAGATAACGTATCTCTCCGAGATAACGTATCTCTCAACGTTTCCTTGTTATTTTGGCTTACGCTATAATCAAACTACAAACAACAGGCTTGTTTTCTAATAATAGGAAACGAGATAACTATGTATGAAAGAATTCAAAAATTTTCCCATGCTTTTACGTAGACAAGTGTGATACGTAACAGTTTTTTGTGCAAAAATCCTGCCTATATAAATAGGCAGGATTTTCTTGATCAAGGGGTGATGCCTTGCAAGGTTTTAGGGCGATCGCAAACTAACTTGACAAACTCAGAAGGCCTCAAAATAATTCACAAAAGCCCCTCAAGCCTTTGCAGATAATACTCCTCAAGGTTTTATCATCTTTTCTTCCTAAAGAGTACAAGGAAACAGAAACCCTCTCTACAGGCTCTCAAACCATCTGCAATATCAGCATTTTGACAATGACTTGAGCCAGCACTCATCTAATGATTAACTTTGTTTTCAAGCACTTGTTCATTTCTTGAAATGCCCTATATTAGTAATTGAAGCGAACAGCTTCCCTGGCAGATAAAACAGCCAAGTCACATGTTCACTACAAAGAGGTAAAAGCGCTGTCGTATTACATCTGTCTCGTAAAACTACAGCACTCAACAAGTTCAGCGAATACTTTCTAAACTGGTTAACTGGGAGTCCAATTTGTTAGGTGAGTCACTTCATTCCTTTCGCCTTTCACTAAACTCCAGATTGAAACTTCAAAGAAAAGAAAGTTCCTTGGTTGACAAGTTCTGAGTGCTGCCACACCACTCAAGACAAACCACAGTTTAGTTTGGAGGAAACGGTTTAATTCGGAGCAATTCGAGCCATTCACTGATTTAACACTCGTTATTCATTGATGCGACGAATTGCTAGCACGGACATGCCGTCGAGTCTAAGCAGATTCGTAGGCTTGATGAAATCTCTTGCACCGTATGAACAAAGTCTTGAATCGATAGGGAGTTTGAATTAACCTCCGCGCAAGGTTCCCAAGAGTTGTTAAAAGATACGCCGTTCAATTTGTAAGAACCTTAGCTATAGCGTTATCACTCCAGAGAATCTCGAAACACATCAAAGATTTGTTCTTCAGCTAGTGCCTGAGAAGGATTGAAGCAAACAGCTTCTCTAACAGCTTGAGCATCTAACTAAACGCTCACTACAAAGAGGTAAACGCACTGTCACGTTACATCTGTCTTGTTGATTTGTGGTACTCAACAAGTTCGGCGAATACTTTCTAAGCTGGTTAAGCGGGAGTTAATCGATTGTGAGGCGAGTCACTTCATTTTCGTCTTCCATCAGACTCCAGATTGCATACCCCAAAGAAAAGGAAGTTCCTTGGTCGACAAGTTTGAGTACTACTAAGCCACTTCAAAATCAATCATCGTTAGTTTTGGAGGAAACGGTTTAATTCGAAGCAGTTTGTCACCCTCACTTCAGGAGACAGATTGCTGGAAGGAAAATGCCGCCGAATCTAAATAGATTCACAGGCTTGATGAATCTCTTGCACATATGCATTCCTGCACGTATACCTTGCATGCATGCATAAACGTCAGAACTTGTAGAGCTTGAATCAGTTGGGAGTCTGAATAACCTCCGCGCAAAGTTTCCAACCGTCGTTTAGTGATACGAGATCCATGCTGCATTTGTGGGAAACTAAGCTACAGCGTTATCGCTCCACATCATCTCATTGAGAGGCAAACCTGTTCTGCGCCAGGTGCTGGAGGAGAGTAGTACTTCACTTTTTCACCGCAAAAACTAAATCAAATTTCTGAAGGCATAGCCATCTCATGATGGTTATGCCTTCTTTAATGCGAATTATCTTAATGGAAACGATAGAAAACAATGGAATTTTCGTTCTGCCTTCTTGCGATATATCTATGTCATGAAAGCTACAGCATGAAAAAGCGCCACACCCGCCTGAATAAGCTAGAAAACTCCGCCTATCGATAACGGGTATGACGCCACACTGGAAGGGAACGTACATAGTTGCCATGGATTTCATCGTAACGGCAAAATCCATAGAAAAAAATCACTTGTTCGTATGCGCGTGATAGAATTTCTTCTATGTCCGCAGATATCTTTATGTCGTTAGGAGAATTCCCTTGATACACGCGACGCTTCATCAATTCAAAGTATTTGAGGCTACAGCACGCCACGGTAGCTTCACTCGTGCCGCTGAAGAGTTGTATTTAACGCAGCCGACTGTATCGATGCAGGTCAAACAGTTGACCAAGTCAATCGGATTGCCATTGTTTGAGCAGGTTGGAAAGCGCCTCTATCTTACCGATGCAGGACGGGAGCTCTTTACCACCTGTAAAGAAATCTTTCACCAGCTTGAGCAACTTGAGATGACCGTTGCAGATCTCAAAGGCATGAAACAAGGCAAGTTGCGCCTCGCCGTTATCACCACAGCCAAATACTTTTTGCCCCGTTTGCTAGGGCCGTTTTGCCAGAAATACCCTGGCGTCGATATTTCGCTCATTGTTACCAACCACGAGCGGGTTATCGATCGCCTCGCTAACAATCAGGACGACCTGTATGTGATGAGCCAGTTACCCAGCAATCTGGACATCAAAGCCCATCCGTTTCTCGACAATCCCTTGGTTGTGATTGCCCATCGCGACCATCCCCTGGCCGGACAAAAGGATATTCCCCTGACCCGACTATGCGAAGAAACCTTCATCATGCGGGAACCTGGCTCAGGGACGCGGCGAGCCTTCCAGAAGTTGTTGGATGAGCATGATCTGGATGTGAAGGTGCGCCTAGAGCTGGGTAGCAACGAAGCGATTAAGCAGGCGATCGCCGGAGGTCTGGGGATATCGGTTCTGTCGCGCCACACTCTCACCCCAGAAGGGTCAAACAGCGAGCTGACGATGTTGGATGTGCAGGGCTTCCCCATTCAGCGGCAGTGGTATGCCGTGCATCTGGCAGGCAAGCAGCTGTCGGTTGTGGCCAATACCTTCTTCGAATATCTCCAGGTTGCGGCTCCAGAACTCGTTGAGAAAGGAACCGTAACGATTGCTTAAGGGAGGTTACTTCTAACCTTCTTATCAGCAAATAACCTGAAGCCTGGATGGTTCTTATGGGAACCATCCAGGCTTCAGACTTATAGCGCTATGCGCGTTAGTTAAGTACGGTTGTGTGGGGCGCGGCGCGCCCCACACAACCGTTGCTGTGCTTAATACGGTTGCACACCGCTATAATACCAATTCGCTAAGAATCCACTACAGATAATTTTTTGAAAGCCGCGCAGTGCGCGGCTTTCAAAAAATTATCTGGTTTTGGTTTTCGTTGAATTAGTGTAATTTGGGTTCAGGCTGAACGAGAGTTCAGGTTGAAGTGAATTATCTCAAATCCGGTTAAACAACCGTAAAACCCAAATATCATTTGCGCCCGCTGCAGCGCAGCGAGCGCAAATGATATTTGGGTTCTTCAACCGGATTTGATATTAAATGCTTTTAGGCTTGAGGTAGACAATCGCCGTCCGCCACACAATCGTTGGCTGATCGTAGTGATCGACAACGCAAATGCACTGGTTGTCTTGCCAGCGAATCTTGCCGGTAATCAGGTCATTCGTAATGAGCTTCAGTTCGACTTCCTGTTCGTCGCGCGTCAGGGTTTGAATTTGACGGACACTCGGTAGTCCAGTTTCTAATTCGGTGCTCATGATGGTTTTCCGTTCGCTCTGAATAGGTTTTCGGTCGCTCTGGTAAGGGCTGAACAGTTGCCAAAGGGGATGGGTTCAGAATACACAGAATGATGTCATGGGCGATCGCCCATCCGACCGATTCTAGAGATTATCCCAAAATTCTGTAGCGCCTTTGTCAGGCCATTTCCCTCTCAAAGCTAACGTGGTTTCCTCGTTCGTCCCATAATCTTCCAAGCATTTTAATGTCAAGACGACGATCAAAACCCGATCATTTTTTGAAATCCTTGTGGGACAAGGATTTCAAAAAATATATAGTGTGGGGGCTGAGTGAATTGCGGTTTTAGCAACTTAATGTAACGACAAAAACCAACTATAGACTCCATAAAGATATGTATCAACGCCGCCGAGGAGATCCAAGCCGATGCAGGATAGATCGCTCACGATCTCCTAAAAAAGTTGAGAGGTTGCAGAATCCAAGGATGAATTTTTTCAATCAGCAATGCCAACATGAATGAAAGTAGGGTTCACGCTCGTTGATGGGCAATCGATTCCACCCAAAGATGCTGAAGATGCTGCCGACTTGCCAGGGATTGCGGAGAAAAGAGGATAATAGGCAAAGCACATCACAATAGGCAGGAGGGTTGCAGGCATGGGTATTGCCTTTCGGAAATACCACGGGTTGGGAAACGACTTCATTTTGCTGGACAATCGGCACCAGCCAGAACCGTTAATCACTCCGGAAGACGCTATCCAGTGGTGCGATCGCCATTTTGGCATTGGTGCGGATGGCGTCATTTTTGCCCTCCCAGCCCAGGGTGAAACCGACTACACCATGCGCATCTTCAACTCCGACGGCTCTGAACCCGAGATGTGTGGCAACGGCATCCGCTGCATGGCAAAGTTCTTGGCAGACTTGGAGACCGTCGAAACGGGAAGCGCCCGCCCCCACTACCGAATTCATACATTGGCTGGGTTGATGGTTCCTCGGATGGAACCGAACGGTGAAGTCACGGTGGATATGGGGATACCCTGGTTGCTGGCTGAAGAGATTCCCACCACCCTAGCTGCCTCCGATAGCAAAGTGATTGATGTGCCTCTTGAAGTCGCCGAAAAATCCTGGCAGGTTACCTGCGTTAGCATGGGCAACCCCCATTGCATTACCTTTGTGAACGACGTAGCCGCCATCCCGTTGGAAACGCTGGGACCGCAGTTCGAGCACCACCCAGCGTTTCCCAAGCGAATTAATACCGAGTTCATCCAGGTGGTGCGTCCCGACTACCTGAAGATGCGGGTATGGGAACGGGGTGCGGGCATTACCCTCGCCTGTGGCACGGGTGCTTGTGCCGCCCTAGTGGCTGGTGTCCTGAATGGCAAGTGCGATCGCAGCGCCACCCTAGAACTCCCTGGCGGCAATCTCCACATCACCTGGAACGAAGCGGATCAGCACCTATTCATGACTGGTCCCGCTGAGCTGGCCTTTACGGGTGAGGCTTAGACACCCGGAATAGGCAACCACAGAAATTAAACAACCGCAAACCCCAAATATCGTTTACGCCCGCTGCTAAGCAGCGGGCGTAAACGATATTTGGGTTCTTCCACCGGATTTGATATTACTCGGAGGGGGGTAGATCGTCGGCACAGTCTCCGCAAGCATGATGGGCATTTGCGGGTTGCGCTTTGGGTGGCACGGGATCGTAGCCACCAGGGTGAAACGGATGACAGCGCAGCACGCGACGAACGGCGAGCCAGCTTCCTTTGAAAGGCCCGAAGCGGGCGATCGCTTCCATTGCATACTGCGAGCAGGTAGGCCGAAACCGACAGGTTGGCGGAAACAGCGGTGAAATCAACAGGCGATACAGCCGAATCAACCCAATCAAGAGAAACTTCATCACTAACTCCGCGACTTCTGAGACCGCAAAAGCGGCGTCCAGGAAAAGGCTCCCCGTGCAGGCTCAAAGTCCTGACAGCCGATCGCCTCTTCCGACAAGGCTCGACCGGGATGCACCGTACACTTTAAATGATAATCTCCCGTGAAGAAACGGCAGTCGGCACAGGGGATGCGGTGCATTTGCTTCGCGCGGGCAACACTATCGCGCACAAATGCCCAAATGTTCAGCATCATTAAAACGACCAATCCCCATGCTACGAGAAAGCAGAGGGGAACTAGTAATGGACGGAGTGCCTGAAGAACTGGATAAAGCACACGCCTTCTTCCTAAATAAGTAAAACGGTAAGGTTGTCAGTCATGGGCTATCCCTTTTGTTGAAAGGTACGCACACCCACTGCAACCGATACAAACTAGAATCAATAGCTGCTGGCAAAGGCTCAAGACATTTGCAACCAATCGTGACGCTCAGCTCAGAAAACGCCCAATCAGCCCATTCGTCATGATTGCTTCTATTAGAACAGGAAAATGAAACGCCCCTTCTATTCCGTTGCATTTTTTGATGTGCCCCTAAACAGGACAAATAATGCTACGCAGGCGGCACCATCTGCCGCAGAAATTCCAGTGGCAAGCCATCGGCATCGGCAATAAAGACCACCTCATAGACGCGATCGCCAATTATTTGCTGTTGGGGTTCTAGCAAAACCTTGAGAGGCAAGACCGATGGGTTCTCTGCACTGGCATCACTAAACTTTACCTGCAAGGCTTTCAACCAACGCGGCAAATCATCAATCACCTGGCTCAAGTCGAAGGACAAGTGGTAGTACCCGGTGTAATGCTCATCGGCAAAGGCATCGGCGGCAGGTTGAGGTTGAGGCACTTGCAGCAACTCAATACGTCCACCCAAGCCCTCCATCCAGCAGGCGAGGGTAGACCCCGTGGTAAAGCGTTCGCAGACCGAAAAGCCTAACAGCTCGTAGAAGGCGATCGCCCGAAAAATATCAGCTGTGCGGATTGAAGCGTGATGCATCAGCCTACGCCAACCTATTTCAATAACTTCAATAATAAAGGGTCAAGTCATTCACAGCACCGCCACTGCCCCAAGCAAGACACCCATCAAAGCCTGATGTTTTAGCCGAGTCGGCATTACCACCACACAGCCAACGCCGTAGGACTCAAGGCCATTACTCAAACAGCCGGAAATAGGGATAGCGCACAGGTGCCCCTGGCTCCTTTTCCAGATCAAAATTGATCACATCCCAACAGGGTTCGTCTTCAGGTGCAGGGCTGAACTCTACAGGTAAGCCGTACAGCCGAGGGCGTGCAGCATCAGACTGTCCGCGCCAGGGCGTGCTGCGCTCCAGGTACGTGCTAATGAGATCGCGATACCGTTGAGCAATAATTACCCGTGTCGCTCGATAGCCTTGGGTGTAGAGGCGATCGAGGGCTTCATGAATTTCAAAGCGAATACCGTCGGGATGGGTATGCTGCCGATACCATTCCTGATTCCACTGACGCCAGTGCCGCCCCGATTGGAGATGGATCAGTTCACTGGTTTTTGGATCGGCCTCAAACGCACCGTGACGCGGACAGAGATAAGTATCCGTCAGCGTCAATGCCGGAATCGTCTGTCGGCAGTGGGGGCACTGAATTTCGGGCCCAAAAATTGGATATTGCAGAGCTGGATTTACCATGCGCTTGCGACTGGCGACCATTCGACTACAGCATAGCCATCGTTGGCTGCCTTATTATACTGCGTATGCGGGAGTGGGCGGTGTTCGTCAAATTGCCATCCCATTTCTCACCTACAGGACTGACGCATTTTGTTGATTTTATGGCCGCGTTGTGGCCATAAAATCAACGAATTCACTCAGAATTTCGCACGTCTTGCGTAAGTCCTGACCTATTGTAAGAGCTGGGGGTAGGCCAGGTAACAACCTACTGGTTATCCTAGGCGATCGCCCCGTTTTCGTCTGTTCGTCGTTGTCCAACGCATCGATTATTCATGGGTATGTCTAACGTTCCAATTCCCGACTTATCTGCTTCTACCTTCGTTGCATCCGACGCCTCGGTGATGGGGCATGTCGAGATCGGGGCAGGCGCTAGCATCTGGTATGGGGCTGTCGTGCGGGGGGATGTAGAGCGCATCGCCATTGGCGCCCACAGCAATGTACAAGATGGAGCCGTGCTACATGGCGATCCGGGGGAACCTACCGTGTTGGAAGACTATGTCACGGTGGGACATCGGGCTGTTATCCACAGTGCCCATATCGAACAGGGATGCTTGATTGGCATTGGGGCGATCGTGCTGGACGGCGTGCGAGTAGGGGCGGGGAGCATCATCGGTGCAGGCTGTGTCGTAACCAAAGATGTGCCGCCGCGATCGCTCGTCGTTGGGGTTCCCGGCAAAGTTTTGCGCACGATCGATGACGCTGAAGCTCTAGAGCTGATTGACCATGCCAAACGCTATGAAAAACTGGCTCAGGTTCATGCCGGAACAGGTACAGACTTGGGGTTTTACCCTCCGAATACAGAGAAAGAGGCCTAATCATATCATCGCCCAATCACCCAAATCTCTTAGGACTTACACATTTTGTTGATTTTCTGGCTCTAAGGAAGCCAGAAAACTGACGACAACCCATGTTCCGGTAGGACTGCCAAGGTAGCACTGTACGTTTGTCGTCTGGCTCGTTGGGCTCAGATGTATAGCACTCCGCGCTAAGCTAAAAACCAATCACATTTTTGAAAGCCCCGCAATGCGGGGCTTTCAAAAATGTGATTGGTGCTAATCTCAATGCGTAAGGCTATATCAGGCGTCTCCGATCAGCTCTAATCTTAAAAATTGAAACAATTCATAAACTTTACAAGTTTGCCATGTTGTCAATCATCCGCCTTAATCGCACAATATAAAGAAAGAACGACATTCTTATTGCGCAGATTTATTGGGGGGAATTCGTAATGGATTGGAGAATTCTGATTGTTTTGTCACCGTTGCTCTTAGCGGGTGGTTGGGCACTTTACAACATTGGTCAGTTGGCAATTAAGCAAGCCCGTGTTTTTCTCAGCAGCAAATAATTGCTACAGCGTCGAATATTCGATCGCCTTCGAGCTGAGATCAAGAGTCTGAAAAATCTAGATAATGGGCGATCGCTCTCTCCAAGTTCGCCTATCTTCTATTGGCGAAAAAGCTGGCGGCACAACTGCCCCAGCTTTTTTGTTGATGAACCAGTTGAGCGCGAACTCACGCTAGTCGCCTTGGGGAAACTCTTCCCATAAATCTGTTGTCTGCCGCAGGCTGCAAAACGTGCCGCCACCCAAGATCAGGTGATCCAGCAGTGGAATGTCGAGGAGCCGCGCCCCCTGCAATAGCTGGCGAGTCAGCGCAACATCAGCCGTACTGGGTTCGGTGCTGCCAGATGGGTGGTTGTGAGCGACGATCACGCGGGTGGCCCCCTGGCGAATCACTTCACGGAAGATGTCGCGGGGATGGGCTAGAGTTTCTGTTGCAGTGCCAATGGTGATGATTTGCGTTCCCAGGTGGCGGTGTTTAACATCGAGGAGCAAGATGGCGAAGTGCTCCTGCACTTGCCACATCAGATCGTTGCTGAGAATCGCTGCCGCGATCGCCGGATCATCCACAAGTTGGCGATCGTTCGGGCGTGCCTGAAACACCCGCTTTCCCAGTTCCACTGCTGCCAAAATCGTACAGGCTTTGGCAACCCCCACACCCGAAATCTGCATCAGCTCATGCAAGCTTACCGATCGCATCACTGCTAGCGGTTCCCGCTGATGGGCTCCTAGCACTTGCAAGATATAGCCGCCTAGCCCCACCGCCGACAGCTTTCCTGGCCCCTGTCCGGTGCCCAGCAAAATGGCCAAGAGTTCCGCGGTGGCAAGGTACTGTGCGCCCATCTCTTGCAAGCGTTCCCGTGGTCGCTCTGTGGTCGGTAGATCGGCCACCCTCAGGCAGTATGTCATCGATGCACCTCTGCTGAAATTTCTATGACGGCGTTGCCTTAACAGTGGCAATCAGCCCGGTATTGCTAAGACAATGCGTCATCTCAAAACGATGAGGATTGGATCGCGCGATCGCTCCTGCGAGGATAGCTGGAGCCATGCTGCCTTGAGCACAGCGCCAACGATACTCGCTGGTCACCCTCGTTTTCCTAGTAATCCCTGGAGCATGCTCGATAGAAACAGCCCTACAGGATTACGCAAGTTTTGCGTAATCCTGAGTAATATCAAATCCGGTTGATGGTGTGGCCGCAATGCGGCCACACCATCAACAAAATATAGCGGTGTGCAACCGCATTAAGCACAGCAACGGTTGTGTGTGGCGCGGCGCGCCACACACAACCGTACTTAACTAACGCGCATAGCGCTATACGTAAGTTCTGCCATAGGAAAGCGACGCCCATTTCTAGGCGTCGCTGTCAGGCATAGATATTAGCGCTGAGATGAAAGGTCTCACGACGCTCAAGCTTATTTCCGCACCGCTTGAGTCACGACGGGAACCCTGATAGGTACGTTTGAGTCATCTTTGATCGGGAGGCAAGAAGTAGTTTTCCCGTTTGAGATGAGGGTAGCTTTTTTTCGGCAAGAGCGCGGATAAACGATCCGATGTACCATCGGTCGAACGAACCAAACTGGCTTCAGATGAAGCACGTTCCTCAGGCAGAGGGGCATCTGCCTGGGCGATCGCTGCTCTGGGGCGGAGGCGGACAATCGAGCCGGTCATCCTAATCGTTTGCAACAAAGAGACAAACACCTTCATCGTAGATACCCTTTGGCTTTCTGGAGAACACTGACTTCAGTACTCTGGCGAGTACGTATGGGTCTGTGTCAAAAGGACATTGATTAGCCTGTTGTTTACACGTTCGATTATGCTCCTAGACGCAAAGTATCTCCGTGATTTCACAGTGCGGTTCTTGTGTTTTCCATCAAGCCTGGGCGTGACATAAGTCACACATTCCGTACGCTCCCTGATCGTTGATCCCGGTTTGATGAAAATCCAACCCAGCAGGATCACGCAAAACTTGTGTGATCTTGCATGAATTCGTTGATGTTGTGGTCGCGACGCGACCACAACAATTTCTAAAATCAACCCCAGCTAAAGCTCTTGATTTTGCGTAGCGCGGGCGGTGCCCGCGCTACGCAAAATCAAGGGCTTTCTGGTTTTTGCCCTATACTCAGGTTCATTTAGAGTCGGTGGTAGAGTTTTCGGGAGAGGGTGGGGTCGGATGATCGCCATTTGCGGGTCGAGTGGGGCGATCGCCATTGCCTTGTTGCTGTAACCAGACCGAGAGATCATCGGGAACGGAGATGGGCAACGTCCCACTCCGCACATGCAGATCGCGTTGAGGAAAGGGAATTTCGACCTGGTTTTCCCGGAACAAACGTTCAATGCGGAAGTTGAGATCACTTTTGATATACAACTGCTTGCTGGGCTCCCGCGTCCAGACCAGTAGCTCAAAATCCAGGCTGCTATCGCCAAATCCCTGAAACAGCACATGCGGCTTGGGATGGCTAAGGATAAAGGGATGATTTTCCGCTGCTTCCATCAATACATCACGGACTTTATCGACATCTGAGGAGTACGCAACCCCAATGGGCAAATGCAAGCGCGAAACCGGATTGTCGTGGCTCCAGTTGATGACTTCATCTTCTAAGAAGCGGGAGTTCGGGATAATGATAGAGACCTGATCGAGCGTACGAATCAGCGTACTCCGGGCACCAATGCGTTCGATGATGCCCAGAAATTCCCCCACTTCCACAAAATCTCCAACCTGAATCGGGCGCTCAAAAACCAGCACAATGCCACTGCCAAAATTCTTGGCGATGTCCTGGAAGCCAAAACCAATCCCCACACCCAGGGCACTGGCAAGAATCGCAAAGGAACTGAGATCCACTCCCCAAATCGGCAGCAGCACAAACAGACCGATGAGTAACAGGACATAGCGGAAGATGACGGCGATCGCCTCCCGCGCTCCCCGATTAATGCGCGCCAGGGAAAGAATACGGGCTTTGAAAAGGTCCGCGATGATTTTGGAGGCAATTATCATCCCCAAAACCATCAACACCAACGCAATCATGTCTTCCAGGGAATAGCGCGTATTCCCTAGCGGGATCACCTTAGCTGTGAAGCTTTCTATCACCGCCAGGATGATGCGGTTTCTCCAGACCCGTGCGACCGGAAAGAATTGGGTAATCAAAAAGATCGTGCCGAGCCACAGTATAATTCGTGCCCCCGAGAGCACAAGCTGAAAAACTGCATCGGGAGTGCGACGATAGAAGACCGTCGGGGTTTCACCTGTGGCAGACGGCGGCGGTGCTAGCCATCGCTTGAGGATGGGCATCACGAGGCGTCTTCCCACCTTCCTCATCAGGAAATGTACGACCAGTGCCACTCCAAGTAGCGTAACCATGGCCACCCATGCCCAATCCCCTCGTGTGACGGTTCGAACCAGCTCATCTGGTGCAAACTCTTTCTCGGCTTTCGGCAAGTCCTGGGCAATCACTGGCAGGCAAACCCCTAACCAGCCAAACACCACTCCCAGAGCATGCTTTGTCATCCAGCCAATGCCCTGACGACTCCAGCGCCGGGAAGCAGAACGAAATTGGGGTAGGCCATTGCCAGCAGGACGACAAGACGTGGGATGTGCCATAGCGATAGGAAACAACGGCTAGCCCTAGTTTATCTATGTTTACCTATTGCACAGTTTATCTACTACATCAGGATGGGAGTCGATATGGCGTTACGTCCTTGAGCAAGAACCAATTCTTTTTTGAAAGCCGTGCAGTGCGCGGCTTTCAAAAAAGAATTGGTTCTAATCCAAATGCGTAAAACTCTCAGTTGAGAGCTAAACAGCCGCTACGCCCTAGCTTTACGTACCAACGTCCAGCCCCGTGCATTATCGAGAACTTGAATTCTGGACACCTGCGATCGCCATTTTCGAAAATCCTGGCGGGGCATCAACAGATATACCTGATTGTCTTGCTGCCAAAACTTTTGGATTTCTGGTGGCGAAATAGGAAGGATGGGGCGATCGCTATAAAACTCCAGCGATGGGCGGCGATGGGCGGCCACCATGTAAACCGTTATCTTTTCGGGTGTATTTTGCCGGACAAGTCTGGCTACAGGGCTAACAGGAAAATCCTCCGCCAACTCCCACACCCAGTGGGGCGACAGCATCAGCAAGACCAGGGACAAAAACATGCCCCAGGCCAGCACCGCAATGAATCGGGGATTGTGGCGCGCCACCAAGCCCGCCGTAGAGAGCAATGAAAGGCCTAGGAAGCTACAAATGAGCGCGACATCCCGTTCTCGAGGCTCTTGCAAGACGCCAACATAAATGGCCGCGCCAAAGACCAACAAGCTCAACCCCAGTAGCGTTATCACCCAGCCTCGGCTATAGAGGCTGGGGCGATATTGCCGCCGACCCGGATGCCAGCCCCGCTCCCATAGATCCGCCAGGTAGGCACCAATCGCCAAGGCCAAAGCGGGATAGAGCGGTAGGATGTACCAGGGCAGCTTTGTCGCCATCACCGAAATGGCGAGAAAATAGAGGGTTGCCCAGACCAGAACCAGCTTTGCCCAGCCCAGCTCACGGGTTTGCCACGTGTAGCGCAGGGTAGCAGGCAAAAAAATCAGCCATGGCAAGCCATACTTTAGCAACTCTCCCAGGTAGTACCAGGGCGGCCCCGCGTTGTTCTCGACGGAGTCCCAGATGCGGGTAGCAGACTGGCTGACCAGGTTGTGGCTCCAGAAGGCTGCGCCATAGTGCAGCACCTGGGCTCCATACCAACCCACTACTGGTAGAGTTCCAAGAAAAATTCCTAGCCACATATAGGGTTGGTGCAGCAGACGAGGCGTATCCCATGCGATGAAGATCAGGGCGATCGCCCCCAACAGCAGCCCCAGCATCACCCCTTTGGCGAGGCAGAGCAAACCCAGACTCAGGCCAATAACCAAGGCATAGCGAGCATTGCGGCGCGATCGCAGCACGCTCCATATCATGACCATCAAAAAGAACAGCACGGCTCCATCCAACATCGCCAACCGCCCCAAACGCACCACAGGTAGGGTGGTGAGGTAGACCGATGCCGCTAGCAATGCCGCTAGCCGATTGCAGAAAATCTCGCGGCCAATGCCATAAAGCAGCGGCACCGAAAAAGCCGTGAGCAGAGCACCGGGGAGCCGAGCCGTCCATTCATTCACGCCGCCAATGTGAAAGGCGATCGCCATCAAATTATGAACCAGGGGCGGTTTGTTGAAATAGGGTTGCTCCCATAGGGTCGGAAAGAGCCAACGCAAAGACCCCTCTGGGGCACGAAAAATCTCGCGGGCAACCTGCGCTACCGTGCCTTCATCCCAATCCCGCAGAGGCACTCCCCCCAGATCGACGCTAAACAAAAATAGCGCTGCCAGGCTTAGACCCAGCAAACTTAAGGGATCGATCCAGGGATTCGTACGATTCAAGGGCAGTGTTAAGTTGCCTTCGAGGGGTTTCATGCAGCGATAGACCTCTGAACAAGGGTGAAAGCAGCAGACAACTTGCGCAGGGGTAGCACAAACACTATCAACAACCCATCAAGTATCGCAAATCCTTCGCACATCGCAAACTACCATGATGACGAAATCCGAGGAACGCTCTGTCGCCTCAGGCATACGCGCATGGAACGTTGGGGAACAGGGCTGTACTTACCGATTGTCTTGCGATAGGCGTAGTTGCACATACACCAACACTAGGGTAAAAAGCAACAGCACCGTCGCCGCCGCCGCCGCATAACCAAAGTCAAACTGCCCAAAGGCCTCCTGGTAAATGTAGAACACCAACAGATTGGTGGAATTGAGCGGCCCCCCACCCGTCATCACATAGGGTTGCTCGAAGCTACGCAGGGTAAAGATAGCGGTGGTGACAGCGGCAAAGATGAGGGTAGGACGCAGACCCGGCAAGGTAATGTGCCAGAACTTTTGCCAAGCCCCGGCTCCATCCAGTTCTGCGGCCTCGTAGCGGGCTTGGGGAATCGTTTGTAGCCCCGCGAGGAAAACGACCAAGTTGAAGCCGATTTGCTTCCAGACGCTGAGCAGGATAATGACGGGCATGGCCCAGGTGACGCTACTAAGCCAGGGAATAGCATCTACCCCGATCGCCCCTAACAGACCATTGACCGGGCCATTGTTTTGAAATAGCCAGCGAAAGCCTAATCCTACGGCGACCAGCGAGGTAATGGAGGGAATGAAGTAGGCGGTTCGCAACAGGTCGCGGAGGGCGATCGCCCGATCCAGCAACACCGCCAACCCCAGCGGCAGCACTAGGCTGGGAATCACCGTCGCCACCGTAAAGTAGATCGTATTCCCCAACACCTGCCAAAAATCTGAACTCAAGGCCAATCGCCAGTAGTTTCGCAAGCCAACCCAGTAGGTTCCCTCTCGGGTAAAACTGCCCTGGGTAAAGCTGAGAATGCATAGATAAGCGATGGGATAAAGTACAAAGACGCCAAGGAAAATTAGCGCTGGCAGCAAAAACAGCCAGGCTTCCAGGGTTTCCTGGCGATCGCTCTGGCGACCGGATGGCGCTCCTCCAGCAGATGGGGGTGACATGGGAGAATCGGTAGGAATAGGAGAGGTCATGAAAGTCTTGGCCCCCTGAGCCACTCAATGACTATACCAAGTCGGCATTGGTGATTTGGGGGATGATTTTTTGAGAAGGAGCGCGTAATACGCGCTCCTTCTCAAAAAATCATCCCTGGATTCTGCAACCCCACCAAGTCCAAAACAATCAAAACTCGATGATGGTTTGAACCCTTGGCGCAGCGCAAGGAGTTCAACCCATTATCGATCGTCGGTTCTTCACGAATTGTTGGAAGACTAGACTTACGCATTTTGTTAATTTTGTGGTCGCGACGCGGCCACAAAATTAACGAATTTACTCAGGATTACCCAAGTCTTACGTCATATCAAATCCGGTTGAAGACCCCAAATATCGTTTGCACCCGCTGCAGCGCAGCGGGTGCAAACGATATTTGGGTTTTACGGTTGTTTAACCGGATTTGATATAAGTCTGGAAGAGAAGCTTAATCTTGAATTTGAGTTGAATAAACAAAAGGGACACGAACGAGTCGTGCCCCTGGTTCTTTTGATTTTGCTACACACACTTTTTAGTAGACGTGGAAGGGCTTGAAATAGCCGTCCCACATCCCGTAACCCTAGCGCAGTTGCAACGCTCTGGGGGCATCGTGCATATGGATCGTGTCGACAAAGCGCGCCGTCTTAGACTGGCTGGAAATAACGAGGCTCTGGGTCCGTGCACCACCATGGAAGAAGCGCACCCCTTCCATCAAGGTTCCAGCGGTGATGCCGCAAGCGGCAAACAGAACCGTCTCGCCACCCGCTAATTCTTCTGCGTCGTAGACTTTATCCGGGTCGGTAATGTTCATTTCCTTGAGACGGGCGACATTTTCTTCCAGCGTCACATTTGCCCATTCCTTCGTTTTCACGATCGCCGGATCGGTCACCAATTGTCCCTGGAAGTGTCCCCCCAGGCAGCGCATAGCCGCCGCAGAAATCACCCCTTCCGGCGCTGCACCAATGCCCATCAACGCATGGGTGTTGGTACCCGAAAAGGCACAGGAGATGGCCGCAGACACATCACCATCGGTAATCAGGCGCACCCGTGCCCCCGCTTCCCGAATTTCTTTGATCAGCTCATCATGACGTTCGCGCTTCATCACAACGACAACTAGCTCGTCGATCGAGCGATTGAGGCACTCTGCCAAAATCTTCAAGTTTTCGGTCGGACTCTTACGAATGTCAACCTTTCCTTTTGCGACAGCGGGAGCCGCCAACTTATTCATATAAAAGTCGGGCGCGTGGAACAATCCGCCTTTTTCCGAAATGGCTAGAACCGCCATCGAACCAGGCTGTCCGTAGGCACACAGATTTGTACCCTCACAGGGGTCAACCGCGATGTCGATTTCAAGCAATTCTTCGGGGTTGCAGAATTCTTTCGCATCGGGGCGGGTGCAAATTCCCACTTCCTCGCCAATGTAGAGCATGGGCGCTTCGTCCCGCTCCCCTTCTCCAATCACAATCCGACCGCGCATGTGAATATCGTTCATGCGTTCTCGCATGGCTTCTACTGCAACATGGTCAGCTGTGTTCTTGTCCCCTTTCCCCATCCAGCGGGCAGAAGCCATCGCTGCCTTTTCTACTACCTCAATAATTTCCAGTCCGAGTGTCGATTCCACTGCAATTACCCTCCCAAAACGCTGATTTTGCGTCGTTTCAAAGACAGCTTTATTGCTTTAGAGTGTACCAGAATGCGGTACACCCATCCCTAACCAACTGCGCCAGAGAGCTGTTCATATCTTGCGTTAATCTTTAGCCCAGCGGATAGAACCCTTGCGATTCATAAACTTTTCTGGCGTTGTGTTGGGCCACACGGAAAACGTAGTAAGGGTGCTGTCAGAATCATCACATCTCCTCATTCGGGTTGCGAATTTGGATTGTTTCATTTGGCTATTCGTGAATTTAATGAAATCCTAGAAAGTGCTATAGCTATTGGTTATAGCCTCAAGCCTTGTAAAATTATAAAATTAATAGCAGCGATTATAGTTAGAGATATAGTGACAGAAACAGGGTGAAAAGACACATAAGGCACCGCTTTATGTGTTGGACAATACATCAAACAAGAAGTCTTTTATCGGTATTTTTTGTCTACCAAGGCAATTTCTAAAAAAGTAGCGACCTTCTTTAGGGTGCCGTTAGCGAAGTGCAGCGTATTATCCATACTATTAATCAGCATTGGATGTTGAGCGATCGCCTAGGCTGGGTTGAGCTCAATATTGACCGATCTGACTGAAGTGATGCGTTAGCGCCGTTATCCATTTGTTTGGTTCGAGATTCGTGAACACCGTCACTCTTTGTTCCCCATGTCCAGGCAACCTGCCTTGAAACCCCGGCACGACTCCCCGGTTCTCCCAACTCTTCCCTCAGGTTTTCCTTTCTCCCCATCTCAATCGCTGCTCCAAGGCTTTCGCATTGGTAGCAAAATTGGCTTGGGTTATGCGATCGCCCTCGGCATCTCAACCCTGGGCACCGTGATTGGCCTCATGGTAGGTGCGCAGGTTCAGCAGCGGGCAGAAGCTGAACTCGACAGTCTACGGCGAGTGGAAGACTTAGCTATCGACCTCCAACTAGCCGTGCTCGATGTCCGTTCCAACGAACAGCGGCTCATGACTCAGCTCATGCGGCCCGATATTCCCTTTCAATACTCCCTATCTCGGCTGCGGCTCAATCAGGCGCAGGTTAGGCTCAGCAATTTTGAAAACGCTATCCAGGATATCGAAGCCGATGAGGAGTTGTGGGGGCGCGGAGCCGGGGTAGCGGCTTACCTAAACGACCAAACCCATTTTGTTAAGGATTATCTGGGGCAGCTCGAAGTCCTGATTGGCGACGACGACTTTGCTCTGAGTTCACAGCGCAATCCTCAGGAGGTCGAGCAAGCCCTGCAGAAAATGGTTGTGAGCGATACGACCCGTCGACTGGATGAATTTGCTTCGCAGTTGAATGAGCTGCTGATCATTACCCAGCGTCTAGAAGATAGGTCTTATCGACAGTTAGAACAGGCCGAAGCCCTGCGCTTTCAGATTTTGCTGAGCAGCATGCTGGTTTCGGGAGCACTGGCCATTTTCTTTGGAACTTATACGAGTCGGGCGATCGCTCGTCCCATTCATGCTGTGACTGAATTTGCCCACCGAGTCACCGAAGATGTCAATTTTGACCAACAACTGCCTGTCACAACCAGCGATGAAACAGGGGTGCTGGCCTATTCTCTCAATCAGCTCGTTGGTCGGATGAAAGACTTGCTGCTGGCACAGCGAGAGTCCCTTGAGCGCCAAAACCAGCTGCAAAAAGAACAGCTGGTACAAGCGGAGAAAATGTCTAGCTTAGGGCGAATGTTGGCAGGAATCGCCCATGAGATTAATAACCCCGTCAACTTCATGTATGGAAATTTGAGCCATACCGATCGATATGTGTCGGACTTGTTTCGTCTGATTCATGCCTATGAAGCTGAGGTCAAAGATACACCCGATGGGGTTGCACAAATATCCAAAGAAATTGACCTGGTATTTATAGAAGATGACCTCCCGAAGGTTCTGCAATCCATGCAGGTGGGAGCCGATCGCACTCGCCAAATCGTGCTAGGGCTAAAGAATTTCGCACGCATGGATGACGACCTGCCCCAAGCCGTTAATTTGACGGCTTGTATCGACAGCACTCTACTGATTCTGAACAATCGGATTAAACATGGGGTGCGCATCATTCGAGACTATGACGATGTGCCACTGGTGGAAGGCTATGGAGGCTTGCTCTATCAGGTATTTATGAACCTGATCAGTAATGCCCTAGATACATTGGATGAGAAAAAAGCATCCTTATCCAAGGCCAAAGCAGAGGCATGGGAGCCGACCATCACCATTTCCATCCAATGTCATGAGCTGGATCAAGTCACCGTCACCGTAGCTGACAACGGCTGTGGCATTGCGGAAGAAAAGCTCTCTCGCATTTTTGAAGAGTTTTATACCTCGAAACCGGTTGGAGTTGGAACGGGTTTGGGGTTATCGATCACCCGTGAAATTATTGAGAAAAAGCACAACGGTATCATCCGCTGCATCTCCACAGTGGGCCAAGGAACGACCTTCATCATCTCCCTATCTGTGCGCCACATCATGATTGATCAGGTGCAACGAGAGCGTCTTGCAGGTGCAAGGAGCAGTTCTTCGGTCAACCTCAGTTTGGGCACAGGCGGTTGAGCCCTTGACTAGTCACACAAACCCCGGGGCCAAAGGTCCCAAATATCGTGTTGAGCATTTTTGGATTTCCACATGTCCAGGACTGCGCAATATAACGCTGTGGGGCTTTCAAACAATGATCTGTCCTGACCTGACTAGCGTAAAGCCAATAACGCAGGATGCAAGACAACAGCCATCAGCCTAGATGCAGAAATGTGTGGCTCAAAAAAACCCCTACCATGCGGCAGGGGTTTATTCCTTTAAGCGAGTTTTAGGTAAGGCCGCCTACCCTCAGCCAAATCGACTGGAGGTTGAGGCGATCAAGAATGCGGCATAGGTCAGGATATAGCCCACCGTGAAGTGTGCCAGACCGACCAAACGAGCTTGAACGATGGAGAGAGCAACAGGCTTGTCCTTCCAACGAACCAGGTTCGCCAGAGGTGTGCGCTCGTGCGCCCATACAATCGTTTCGATCAGCTCTTGCCAGTAACCACGCCAGCTAATCAGGAACATGAAGCCCGTCGCCCATACCAAGTGAGCGAACAGGAACATCCAGGACCAAACGGCCAGGTTGTTCATGCCATAGGGGTTGTACCCGTTGATCAGCTGAGCAGAGTTAAGCCACAGGTAGTCGCGCAGCCAGCCCATGATGGTGGGGGATGCGTCGTTAAACTGAGCCACGTTACCGCTCCACACTGCCAGGTGTTTCCAGTGCCAGTAGAAGGTCACCCAACCAATAGTGTTGAGCATCCAGAACATAGCGAGGTAGAAAGAGTCCCAAGCAGAGATGTCGCAAGTACCGCCCCGACCAGGGCCATCGCAAGGGAAGCTGTAGCCGAAGTCTTTCTTGTCGGGCATCAGCTTGGAACCGCGAGCATCCAACGCACCTTTGACCAAGATCAGGGTGGTGGTGTGCAGACCCAGGGCGATCGCATGGTGAACCAAGAAGTCGCCAGGGCCAATGGTCAGGAACAGAGAGTTAGTGCCACTGTTGATGGCTTCCAACCAGTTGGGCAACCAAACATTGCCATAGTTGGGCCATGCCGTAGCTGCAATGCTATCGGGGTTCGACAGCAGCGAATCGAAGCCATACAGTGCTTTACCAGAAGCCGCTTGCACGAATTGTGCGAACACAGGCTCGATCAAGATTTGCTTCTCGGGGGTAGCAAAGGCTTGCATTACGTCGTTATGGACGTAGATGCCCAGAGTGTGGAAGCCCAGGAAGAGAGACACCCAGCTCAGGTGAGAGATGATGGCCTCTTTGTGTTGCAGTACCCGATCCAACACGTTGCCCTTGTTCTGAGCAGGGTCATAATCCCGCACCAGGAAGATAGCACCGTGAGCAAACGCACCCACCATGATGAAGCCAGCAATGTACTGGTGGTGAGTATAGAGCGCTGCCATGGTGGTGTAGTCCTTCGCCATGAAGGCATACGGAGGCAGGGCATACATATGCTGGGCAACCAGCGAGGTGATCACCCCTAGAGCGGCCAGCGCCAGCGCCAACTGGAAGTGCAGCGAGTTATTGAGCGTCTCATACAAACCCTGGTGAGGCAGGTTGAACTGACCTTCGCTGGATTTGCCAACCAGACCCTTCTTAGAATCGAGCATGTCCTTGATGGTGTGCCCGATGCCGAAGTTGGTGCGGTACATGTGACCCGCAATGATGAACAGAACGGCGATCGCCAGATGGTGGTGCGCCATGTCTGTGAGCCACAAGGACTCGGTTTGCGGATGGAAGCCACCCAGGAAGGTGAGAATCGCAGAGCCTGCGCCATCACCCGTGCCAAACATATGATTCACGGTGTCGGGATCCTGTGCATAGACACCCCAGTTGCCAGTGAAGAAAGGCTTCAGACCGGCAGGATGAGGCTTCATGGACAAGAAGTTGTCCCAACCCACATGCACCCCACGGGATTCGGGGATGGCAACGTGAACCAAGTGACCCGTCCAGGCCAAAGAGCTGACACCAAACAAACCAGCCAGGTGGTGGTTGAGGCGAGACTCAGCATTCTTGAACCAGGAGAGAGAAGGGCTGAACTTGGGCTGCAGGTGCAACCAGCCAGCAAACAGCATCACCGCTGCCAGCAGAAGCAGGAAGACCGAACCCATGTAGAGATCGCCATTGGTGCGCATCCCGATGGTGTACCACCAGTGATAGACCCCAGAGAAGGCGATGTTGACGGGGCTTGAAGCACCCGCTTGAGAGAAAGCATCAACGGCAGCGGTGCCGAAGTGAGGATCCCAGATTGCGTGAGCAATGGGACGAACGGTGAGCGGATCTTTGATCCACTGCTCGAAGTTTCCTTGCCAGGCGACATGGAACAGGTTGCCAGACGTCCACAGGAAGATGATTGCCAGATGACCGAAGTGGGAGGCGAAGATCTTTTGATAGAGCTTCTCCTCAGTCATGCCATCGTGGCTTTCAAAATCGTGAGCGGTAGCAATCCCGTACCAGATCCGACGAGTGGTCGGATCCTGTGCCAAGCCTTGGCTAAATTTTGGGAATTTAGTTGCCATGACTTAAACGAAATCTCCTCGTGCTCATCCTACAGCGATAATCCGAGCCAGGAAGAACGCCCAAGTAGTGGCGATTCCTCCCAGGAGGTAGTGAGCTACCCCAACTGCTCGACCCTGAATAATGCTCAGAGCGCGAGGCTGAATTGCGGGGGCAACCTTCAACTTATTATGCGCCCAAACGATCGACTCGATTAGCTCTTGCCAATAACCGCGACCGCTGAACAAGAACATCAGGCTGAATGCCCAGATAAAGTGAGCGCCGAGGAACAGCAAACCATAGGCGGACAGGGCCGAACCATAGGAGCCGATAACCTGGGTAGCTTGTGCCCACAAGAAGTCACGCAGCCATCCATTGATGGTGATTGCGCTCTGAGCGAAGTTGCCATTGGTAATGTGTGAAACAGTTCCATCGGGTGAAACAGTCCCCCAAACATCCGATTGCATCTTCCAACTGAAGTGGAAAATCACGATGGATAGGGAGTTGTACATCCAGAACAGACCGAGGAATACATGGTCCCAACCAGAAACCTGGCAAGTACCACCCCGTCCGGGGCCGTCGCAGGGGAACCGGAAGCCCAGGTTGCCCTTGTCGGGAATCAACCGAGAGCTACGGGCATAAAGCACACCTTTCAGGAGAATCAACGCGGTGACGTGGATCGTGAAGGCGTGAATATGGTGAACCATGAAATCAGCTGTGCCAAGGGCAATAGGCATCATTGCAACCTTGCCGCCAACGGCTACAACTTCGCCGCCAAAGGCAACGCTGGCCGTAGCCAACGCATTCGGAGCCGTATTGCCAGGAGCCATTGTGTGCAGGTTTTGCACCCACTGCGCAAAGACAGGCTGGAGCTGAATCGCCGTATCCGAGAACATGTCTTGGGGACGACCCAAAGCCCGCATGGTGTCGTTGTGAATGTACAGACCAAAGCTATGGAAGCCTAGGAAAATGCACACCCAGTTCAGGTGAGAAATGATGGCGTCGCGATGACGAAGCACACGATCCAACACGTTATTGACATGCTGTGCCGGGTCGTAGTCGCGAACCATGAAAATAGCACCATGGGCACCCGCACCCACAATCAAGAAGCCGCCAATCCACATATGGTGGGTAAACAGCGACAACTGCGTGGGGTAATCCGTCGCAAGGTACGGATAGGGAGGCATCGCATACATGTGGTGCGCCACGATGATGGTGAGCGAACCGAGCATCGCCAGGTTGAGGGCGAGCTGTGCATGCCAGGAGGTGGTCAACGCTTCATAAAGCCCCTTGTGCCCTTCACCGCCGATGAGCAGCGGATCTTTGTGCGCTTCGAGGATTTCTTTCATACTGTGACCGATGCCCCAGTTCGTGCGGTACATGTGGCCCGCAATGATGAACAGGACAGCGATCGCCAGGTGGTGGTGTGCCGTATCAGACAACCACAACCCCCCAGTGACTGGGTTCAGACCGCCCTTGAAGGTCAGGAAGTCAGAATATTCTGCCCAGTTGAGGGTAAAGAAGGGTGTTAAACCTTTTGCAAAGCTGGGATATAGATCGGCCATCAACCCTTTGTTCAGGATGAACTCATGGGGCAATGGAATATCTGCGGGGGCAACCCCGGCATCCAGCAGCTTGTTTATTGGCAGGGAAACGTGGATTTGGTGACCCGCCCAGCCCAAAGAGCCGAGACCCAGCAAGCCTGCCAGGTGGTGATTCATCATCGATTCCACGTTTTGGAACCACTCCAACTTAGGCGCAGCCTTGTGGTAGTGGAACCAGCCAGCAAACAGCATTAAGCCAGCCATGACCAAAGCGCCAATGGCTGTGCAGTAGAGCTGAAAACTATTTGTAAAGCCGGAGGCTCTCCAGAGCTGGAAAAGACCAGAGGTAATTTGAATCCCCTGGAATCCGCCACCGACATCTGCATTCAAAATGTCTTGACCAACAATGGGCCAAACGACCTGGGCACTCGGCTTAATGCCAATTGGGTCGCTTAGCCAAGCTTCAAAGTTTGAAAAGCGCGCACCGTGGAAGTACATCCCGCTCAACCAAATAAAGATCACCGCCAGGTGACCAAAGTGAGCGCTGAAAATCTTTCGAGAGATATCTTCCAGGTCGCTGGTATGGCTATCAAAGTCGTGAGCGTCAGCGTGCAGGTTCCAAATCCATGTTGTGGTCTTTGGTCCCTTCGCCAAAGTTCGTTCAAAGTGTCCTGGCTTGGCCCACTTCTCGAAAGAAGTTGGCACCGGATCACGATCAACGGTTACCTTGACTTTCGCCTCCGGCTCCCGTGGGGTAGTTGTCATCAGAGACTCTCCTCTCTATAGACAAGGAACGAAGGACTACATCCCTTCCCCAAGCGTGTAGTAGTCGCCACAATCATTCTCTCTCGTGCCATAAATAGCAGATGTATCAAAGGTGCATAAGACCCAGGGGGAGCGTTTACCTGCGCACACTATCTCGGGACAGCGGACAGGTGAGAGAAAACAGATGGAACCTTTCAGAAGAAGACATGCTGCTCGGCTTGACGGTGAAAACCTTTAATCAAAAACTAAAGCTTTTCAACATATCGCCCCGAAGTCGCAGTGCCATCCGAACCTGGGGAGGGTTCCCTGAAATTATAAGGGGGTTACTTGCACGAACCGTCTGAGGATTAACAATAATTCAAATTGTGGAAATCAAGGACTGATCAATGTTCTAGGGGTCAGCTATTAATTACGCAAGAGGGATGATTAAGAAAAGTTAATAATTCGCACGTTTGCAATGGAATAATAAGGATTGTACGCAGCTTCCTCTCTAGCTTTTTCTATGGGCTGAGCAGGAATTGGTAGCGTATGTAACAAACGCTATCCAGATGTTGTTCAATCCCTTTTAAGCCTAACGTTATGCCCCTAAGAGGATATTGGGGGATCATCAGAAAAACGAATGCTTATAGAGTGGCGATCGCTTCGTTTTCCACAGCTATTTTCCAACTCTCACTCTCCTTTTCCACAAATTATCAACAGATCATTATAGATAGGCTTTCTCTCCAAGCAGAAAGTTAACCTTGCGACTTTGCACGTTCCTTCCCACCTTTTCCGATATAGTTCCCATTGGAGCGTGTCCCGTCTTGCGATTTATCACTTTGCCCCTTAGCTGGGGTTGAGTGACGACCGGGCGTGGCCGCATCCACCGTTGATAGAGTTGGGAGCAACGTAGGGAGTTGGTGGTGTGACCAGGCTTAGGCAATGGACATGGCGGCGTGTAGTGGTTGGGGTGATGCTGATCCTCAGCCTTGGGATGGGGTTAATGGGGTGTAACGGGCGATCGCTCTCTGCGCCACCGGGAGCCGAACGACCACCAGTGGTTCCACGCCCACGCATCATGGAAGTCTCACCACCCGAGGTCATTCAAGACCTGCGGCGCGATATCGATAGCTACCAACCCCAAGTGAGCATTCTCAGCCCCCGCAACGGTGAGGTGTTCGAGGATGATCAAGCAACAGTGCGGGTGCGGGTGCGCGATTTGCCGCTATTCAAAGACGAAGAGTTGGGCTTGGGGCCTTATCTCCAGGTTTTTCTCGATGATCAGCCCTACCAGGCGGTTTATGACGCGGATGCCGTCCTGATCTTTCAAGGACTGGCCCCAGGAACCCACACCATTCGAGCGATCGCCGCCCGCCCCTGGCATGAAACCTTTAAAAACGAAGGAGCCTTTGCGCTCACAACCTTCCATAGCTATACCAAAACACCGAAAAACAACCCCGACCCCAATCAACCGCTGATCACCTACAGCTTCCCGCAGGGCAACTTTGGGGCCGAACCCATCATGCTCGACTTTTACCTGACCAATGTACCCCTCCATTTCATTGCGCAGGAACGGAGCGACGATGCCATCAAAGACTGGCGGATTCGCTGCACGGTCAATGGGGAAAGCTTTGTCTTCGAAGATTGGCAACCCATCTATCTAAAAGGACTGCGTCCCGGCAAAAACTGGGTGCAACTAGAGCTGCTCGATGAAGATGGACGGCCAACCGACAACGTTTTCAACAATACTGTTCGCCTGATTAACTACGAGCCAGGGGGAACCGACACCCTTGCGCAGTTAACCCGAGGAGAGCTCACGGCAGCGGATCTAGGCGGCATTGTGGATCCGAATTACGAGCCACCCCCAATCTTCGAAGCACCTAGCCCCATTCCACCCGAATCGGAACCCATAGAAGAGGCGACTGAAGAAGAAGATATAGAGACCGCTTCGCCAGATAGTGCCGTTGAGGATACACAAGAGGAATCTGAAACCGCCCCAGATGAGGTTTCTCAACCTGCTGAGTCACAGGAAAAACCATCGGCAGTCGAACCCACGAAGGCAGACGCAACGACAGAGGAAGCTGAGCTAGAGCAGGTGCCTGCGGGCGATGAACTAACGGATGAAACAGAGATGCCGTCTGAGAAGCGCAAGGAACAGCGAAAAATAGAGGGCGATCGCCTGACTCCCTCAACCTTAGAGCCATCCGCCGATAGTTCTCCAGCCGAGTCGGATAGGGATGTACCCGACGAGCTGGATGTTCCTTCTGCTGGCGCTGAATCCGTGGAACGGCTGGACGAGTCTGTTGGAGCTGAGACAGATTCTGAAGTGCAAGAGAATCGGGACAGTGACGTGGAACTCTCTCCCCCGGACTTAGAAGAGGGTGACACAACGGATGACAAGCAGCCCAACATCCCACCTGCTGTGATAGAAGAGCCAGAGGAAAATCCGGCGATCGCTCCCCTCGAAGACTCGTCAGAGGTTGAACAGCCTGAGCCGTCCATTCCAAACGTCCCAGAAAGGCGATCGCCTGTAGAGGTGCCGAAGCTCATATAGTCCCTGGCTCCGAGGTTTTGCTACCGACTTCCATAAGCAATGACGCCCGCTCAGTCTTTAAGCCTCGCAACACGGAGGTTTCAAGAAATGATCGGGCGTCGTTTTTTAGCGCATTGGTTTTTTAGCGCATTGGGATGAGAGCAATTTGGGGAGGGGCAATCGTCTTCACTCGACAAACCCACAGTCCAAAAAAGTTTCCAAGAAAAGGGGGAACCTCTCCCCAGTTGTTCCCCCAAAGTAAGCTTTTGTTTTGGCAAGAGCCAAACTCGATGTGAAGCAGTTAGGCCGCACCTGCTCAGGTTTATGCCGCCTAGATCGGGCAGGCCATGTGGCTCATTTCTGCTTCCAATTGTTGGATCAGTGCCTGATCCCCCCGTGCCTCAGCGGCTTCAATACGGCGAACCAAGCGATCTTGGATATTTTTCAGGTGAATCTGCTCAATTTCCCGCATCAGAGCACGACGCGCGTTGAGGTTGTTGTGTCTGGGTATGCTCGCGGTCGCAGCAGGAGCGGGTCGAAAGCAGTCTGGAGCAAGTTCTCGCGCTTCTTCAGCGGGATAATCGACGCCCCGATATTTCAAGTTGTAGTCTGTTTGGGGCACAGGAATGTGGCGAGGATACGAGAAATTAAACCCCTGCCAGCGATAGCGACCGTTCATTTCAGACTCCACCGTGTTGAGTTCAACTGGTTCGTACTCGTAGCCATTACCCCGATAGTGCAGCCGCATGGTCGTATCTCCTCGTCTGAAACGTAAATACCTGGATTGCATCGAATACTATAAAACTTGATCCCCGCCTCACTTTTGTGAATAGGAGCGCTTATCCAGAGTATTCCCCTCTTTCTGTATTCTATTTTACTGTTATTGAAATATGTGGGAATGTTAGCAAACTTAAATTTACAGCAGCATCTCCTTACAAAACTTTGCAAGCAAGGCTAGTCCAACCGTCACACTGACCACTGGGTAAGGGTTTTGGTAGATTAAAGAAAGTCGCTAGCTGGGGGCAAAATCATCTCTGAAAAAGACCAATTGCCCCAAAAATCAATCTTTGGGCAGAGAGATAAACTCAAAACCTAGCACGCGCCAGGCGCTTCCTACAAATAGACCTGGCTGAGGATGATCTGGAGGCGATCGTAGTCGTCTTTCAGAATCAGGCTGAGCATTCGTCCTGCCTGTACAAGCCAGGAGCGATCGCCCTGGCGCAACTGGTAAATATCGCGCAACGTAGCCGCAAGCAGCGCATCTACCGGGGCAGCTGTGACCTGGAGTAACGTTCGCAGAAATTCCAACTGCTCGCTAAACCGCAGCACTTCATTGGCAGAGCAGGCATGGACGGCTTGGTGAATTTGGGGTGGGCGGGGCGGCAAGTGTTGATGGAGGGTCGCGGGCAGTGCACGGCTGTCGCTGCTTTGGGGCGATCGCTCAAATCCTACAATTGCCGCCCGAAACTCCGTTTTGAGCATGGCAAAAATTTGCGGCTGCTGTTCGCGCAAATCCTCCAGAGACATGCCCAAAGCACGGGCACGATGCACCGAGTCGATCGGGCTGGTGGTGACATGGTAGACCACAGCATAAATCTGGTTTCCCGATTCCTCATCCCAGGACTTGACCCAACTGCCAAAGGGCGGCATGGTAGCAAATTTCAGGTCATCTGGCTCCAGGCATTGCGCCAAAAACTCGGTGGTTGCCGTCTCAATCACTTCTGCCAGATAGTCGGCAGGGCGGTTTTGGGATGGGGAATAAGACAAAGGCAACCGCATCGGCAAACCTCTCCATACTGCTAGACAGACACAGAAACATTGGCACCAATCATCTGTTCATCCACCCATCGCCCTTCCGTAGTTCCCGCCGGATGCATTCGCGCACGCAGGGCACATCCAATCCCTCGGAGACGCAACCAGTGAACCGGCCTACCGCCCCCGTAGGCTGCGTTAACGAAGGTGTAACGCATCAACCCTTGAAACAAGCCAACCATTTGCCAATACAGTACGGTGTTGTCTAACGTAGGCTACGTTGAGTGGTGAGGGACTCTAAGACTGGCAAGGGATTTCAGGACAAATCAACAGTGCTTTTAGAACAGATGAACTCTCATCAGTTTAGGCTGAATTTTACTGTCTGTATCATCAGATTTTCATGATTTTTCTAGGGAGCGGCTGAATTGTGTTTTATGCCACCAGTTACCCGCTCATCCGCTTGTTGGGGTGGCACATTGGGCAAGGCGGCGATCGCATTTCCAGGTACAGTAAATTTCCAGGTACAGTAGACATTCACCTACATAGCCAAGTCTTTCCATCAGAGTGGGTTTGGGTTCATCCGGCACGCATCCATCGATTCGCTATCCCGGCTCTTTCTTTAACTTTTATCTTTACGGAATTCGTCACACAGGTTCATGGCGCATCCCTTGCACTCCCCTTCTCAAGGCTTCTTAAACCATTGGTCGAAAAATCCAGCACTGGCGTGGGGGCTGTCTGCGCTTTGGCTGGTGGTCATTTGCTTTCTAGGGTTTTGGTGGCATCTGGGCAGCGTTGGGTTGATCGATGAAACGGAACCGCTATTCGCCGAAGCCGCTCGCCAGATGGTGGAAACCGGAGATTGGATTACTCCTTACTTCAACGGTGAAACCCGGTTTGACAAACCCCCGTTGGTCTACTGGCTGATGGCGATCGCTTACCAAACCATTGGGGTGAATGAATGGGCCGTCCGTTTTCCCTCAGCCCTGGGCGCAACCGCATTGACCGTGGGTGGCTTCCTGATTTTGCAACGGTTTGGGGTGCCTATCCCCGCGTTGGGTGGTGCGGCAGATTCAACATCGATGCAGACCTCCGAAACCCAACGCTGGTTGGCAGCATGGATTGGATCGGGCTTCCTGGCCTTTAACCTGCAAACCCTGGTCTGGGCACGCACTGGCGTTTCCGACATGCTCCTGAGTGGCTGCATTGGGACAGCGCTCTTTTGTTTTTTCGCGGCCTATGCCGAACCCGAGCGGTGGGTCAAGCGACTGGGGTATGTGGGGTTCTACACCTTTTGTGGATTGGCCATTCTCGCCAAGGGCCCGGTAGGTATCGTGCTGCCGGGACTGATCGTGCTGACGTTTTTGTTTTACCTGGGCAAGTTCCGTGAAGTTTGGCGGGAAGCGATGCCGATTCGAGGCATTGTGTTACTTCTCGCGATCGCCGTCCCCTGGTACATCCTGGTCTTCCAGGCCAATGGGCAAGACTATATCGATTCTTTTTTCGGCTATCACAATTTCGAGCGCTTCACGAGTGTCGTCAATCAGCACTCGGCCCCCTGGTACTTCTACTTCCTCATCGTATTGGCAGGCTTTGCACCCTACTCGGCCTACCTGCCCCTGGCCATGGGTCGGTTGCGGGTTTGGCGCTGGCAAGACTGGCGATCGCAGCCCCGATCCACCCATCTCGGCCTCTTTGCCCTGATGTGGTTCTCAGCGATTTTTCTGTTCTTCACCATTGCGGTGACGAAGTTGCCCAGCTACGTGGTGCCCCTGATTCCGGCAGCGGCCTTGCTGGTGGCGCTGCAATGGAGTGCATGGATGACAATCCCGACCCGAGCCGGTTGGGGGCGATGGCTCACCCACGGGACAGAGGTCCTGTTGATGGCGGGTCTAGCGGGCATCATGCTTTATTCCCCCAATTTCTTGGGAACCGATCTGGCCACACCCGATTTTCCTGCGGCCATGCAACAATCGGGAGTTCCGGTCATCGGAGCCGTGATTTGGGGCTCGGGGGCGATCGCCACGCTGATCTTGCTCTGGCGCCGGCAGGGGCACTGGCTCTGGAGCGTACAAATCGCGACCTTTGCGCTATTCCTTGTTTTCGCCCTCACCCCAGCGCTGTTCGTAATGGATGCCCAACGGCAGCTTCCCATTCGGCAGATGGCCGCAGAAATCTTGGCGCAGCAGCGCCGCAATGAACCCATTGTCATGATTGGCTTTGCCAAACCCAGCCTGGTATTTTACACGCAGCAACCCGTCAAATTTCTGTCTAATTCCAGAGAAGCGGTGGACTATTTCTTGTCCTTGCCCCAGGAGCGGCGGCGGCGCACCTTGCTATCCCTCAGTTTGCGCTATCGCATTGTGGAGTCAGATTTGCGCCCGCGCGATTATCGTGAGCTCAAGCGAATCAGAAAATATAACCTCGTGCGCATCCGACTGCCCTTGGCCATCGCCCAACAGCGGAATCCAGCCGCTGGCGGTGGCGCTCAGCCTTCTTTGCCGACACCCGAAACCGAAGCCGAGTGAGGCCCCACTGCTTGGTGCATCATTTGAACCAATGGCGATAGATCGGGATAGCTGGTTTTGCTGTCTACATTCTCAGACATTAGATATGGAAACACCGAAAGCTCCGGGATTTGGTGAGCCGCCTGGGTGTTTTCGGGACTGAGGGTAATGATGGGCAGGGTTGCCAGGGCGCTGCATCGGCTCAGTTGGCGCAGATAAGATAATGGTTCTGGCAAGATTCCATCCAATAGCAGCAGATCTGGATTCCAAACCCGCGCCAGCAAATTTGCTTGTTCTAGATCGTCGACTTCTAGCACGCGACAAGGGTAAGACTGCAATGCCTCAGCCAGGGGCGAGGAGGCCGATCGCCCCGGCATCGCCGATGCAGATGGAGCCGCGACCAAGGACAAATCGGGTCGCATGGCGATCGCTGGAGCCAAGTGCAAAATCGTTAGGAGCTTAGCCGTGGAGCGTTCGGGAGCGGTGGCTTGTCGTTGGAGGGTGGCAATTGCCTCCTTCAGAGCTTCAGGCTGTACCGGGAGGTTGAGGAAATCGCTGGCTCCGTGGCGAAACGCCTGGCTGCGCTCGCTGCGCCCAGCGGTAACGAGCACAGGGATGTCACAGGTTTCGGGATGCGATCGCAACAGTGTCAGTACATCCCACCCCGACAGCAAGGGTAGAAAGGGGTTTAGAAAAATCATCAGCGGTTGCAGTTGGCGGGCTTTTTCTAGCGCTTCGGTGCCCGAGCGGGCGATCGCCACCCGATAGCCCAACTGCCGCAATGCCCTGTACAGGTCATCCAAAAAATGGGGTACGGCTTCAACCACCAACACCAGGCTATGGCCGGGCCAGTTCGTCGCCTTGGGTTGGGGCATACGAGGCTTGACGCCCCGCAGGGATGGATCGGGCGGTAGCAACAGCGTAAACCGGCTCCCCTCTCCCTCGGTAGAGGTGAACGTAACATCGCCACCATGGAGTCGTGCCAGTCGCTGAGTTAGTACCAACCCTAAGCCTGTTCCTTCAAAGCGCCGGGTGAGCGGATGCTCTAACTGTTGAAATTTTTGAAAAATGAGATGTTGCTGGCTCTTGGGAATGCCAATGCCTGTATCCCATACTGTGAAAGCGACCCAACCATCCCATCGTTCGACCTTCAGGCCGATCTGTCCCGTTCCATCGGTAAACTTCATTGCATTGGATAGCAAATTGGCGAGCATTTGCCGCAACCGCAACTCGTCCGCCACGATCGTTCGGGTTCTGGCATGCACTTCAAGCTTAAACGGCGGAATCGGTGCGGTACCCTCCGGGTCTTGCAATTCCAGGGAATCGTCGAACTTGTGCATTTGCTTGGCCTGAGTAAAGGCGCGGCGGCACATGGCTTCGACCGCCACCGGAACCATCGTCAGCTCCAATTGGCCCGTTTCAATCCGCGTCAGATCCAGCATGTCATTCACGATGGTCATCAGATGGCGACCACTTTGATAGATCAGGTGAGCATAGCGGGCTTGGCGCTCGTTCAGCTCGCCGATCATCTGATCTTTCAGCAAGTTAGAGAGTCCCAACACTGCCGTCAATGGGGTCCGCAGCTCATGGCTGACGCAGGAAAGAAACTCGTCTTTGAGGCGATTGAGCTGGACCAAATCGGCGTTTTTGGCGGCCAATTCCTTCGCTACCTGATGCTGCTCAGTGACATCCTGCGCCAACACCAGCCATACCTGCTCGGGGGGAACCGAATCGGGCAGATCGTCCGAGGAAATGAGCGGCAGTTGATCGCCCAGCCGAGTTCCCGAAAATTGCCAAATGCGATCGCCATCTGCCTTCGTTTCACATAGGCACACACAGTTGCCCGACTGGGGCAACCGCTGGCAACTCCCCCGCTGATGCAATTGGCTTGCCGACTGCAATAACGCTTCCCACATATTGTCAGAGTGCAGAAATCCGTCACTCTCATGAGCTGCCGAGAGCGATGGGTCCAAGGAACCCCCCAACTCGCCATCGGCTCCTAACTCGCCATCGGCCCCTAACTCACCATCGGACAGTGGCGGTAGGGTCGCGTCGGGTCGCTCCAAGGCTACCGGAGTAGCCACCGCACCGGTTTCGAGAACAGGCTCCGCTAGAAATGTGCTGATTTCCTGCCAGATCGTCTCTGGATTTTGCAGCACCTCCAACTGGTGCCGCCAAGCGGCATTTTGCGCGAGAATATGCCCCCCACTCGTTTGCACCATCAGGGGTAAGGGTAATTCTTCTAGCAGCGTCGATAAGGTTCGTAACGTCAGGGTGTCAGGAGCATTGGGGGCGATCGCCGCTGCCATCCTCCCCGAGACCGCTGACTGATCGCCCGTCGGTTCCTGGGTTGCCCAAAATTCCCACCACTGAGCCTGTTCCACCATGCCCAGACAGGCACCATCCGCAGCCATGACCAACCAATGCTCGGTCGGCTCGGCGGCTACCATCTCGTGATACAGGTCGTCCAGGCTGATCGACTCTGCCACCAGCCGGATCGGTTGGAAGACGGAAAGCTCTCCCACAACCGGAGGCAGAGTCGCGTTTACCTGTGTCGGCCAGAGCACATCCTGCAATCGCACCACGCCCAAAGGTCTGTTTTGGGCATTGAGCACGACAGCGCGATCGCACTGGCTCTTTTCGAGGGCAGTCAAAACCGCAGTCGTTCTGGCGTGAACCGCCACCAGGGGAAGCGATCGCGTAAAATCCTTGACCGTCTTCAAGCCTCTCATCCCGACTCACCTTATATTGGGAGCTTGTTGGGCGACAGATGACCTGACATCTGCCCCCTTCGATGACCTTGTCTTATCCCTGTAGAATCCAGCTATATACCCTGAAGCCAAGGTGCTGCAACAGCTTCAGTCATTTTCCAAGCAGAGACAAAACCCGTGCGCTGAATTATCGAGACTTCATGCAGTGCCATCTCTGCAGCGCCTCCTCATATTACGCTAGGCTCCAGGCGACACCTTAATTATGCACACCTCTCTACAACACCCTGGACGTTTCCGCTTACAATGTTCATTAAGTATTTTGACGACGTTGCAACAATTTGCAAAACTTGTCGCTAGCGCCATCTGTACCTTTCTGCAAACACTTTTATTTACCGTAAAAATTAAATTCTGTTTTACGTCCCTTTAGGATTTCTGGCTGTCTTCAGATGCTGTTTGAGGTCGCAACTTTTTGAAAGATACGTTAACCAGACTTAACGTATCGAATTGCTTTTCATTTTGAGGGTTTATCTCTAAACTTGCGGCACAGAACGGCCTTGTCTCAGCCTGCTGTTCTCAATGCTTCGATGGATTGCGATCGCCCCATATCTGGCTATTTTGTCTTCTAATAATCTCTTTTCAGGTTTCCCTTGCTGTTTCTTTGCTCCTTTGCGCCATCCACAGACTTATCCGAGCAGATCCTGAGGCAAATTCAGGAAAAAAATGCGGATGCGCATCATCCACCCCGCTACAGCCTGAAGCAATTTAAAAATCTGCCAGATTTTTTACAGGCCATCGAGGAGGAGCATGATCAAATTGATTGCTTATTACTCGAAGCGGTCGAGGGGCTCTCGGATCTGCTCGCACAACTCGAAAAGCTTACGATTCTACTACCGACCGTTATCCTGAAAGTAGATGCAGCCATCTCGGAGTCAGATGACTCCCCAAACGATTGGCTACTCGAACCCGCCCGACCCTATCACGATGCCATCACTCAAATGGCGATCGCAGAGTTAGCTCAACTCGATCGCTATGTCGAAGAGGCGATCGCTCGCTTTCTTCGCCTATCGAGTATCGATGCCTCTCAAGGGCATCCCCCTAACCCCGGCCTCAATCTCAATGCCCTGAACCATCTTTCGCAGCAGCAGAATCGCCTAGCCGAAAAACTCAAAGCGCGCCTCGAGTATCTGGGTATTTATTACAAACGCAACCCCGAAAATTTCCTTCGGCGCATGGCACACCCCGAACGACAAGAATTTACCCAGCAACTCAAGCAAGACTATCGGAAGATTGTGTTGAGCTACTTCTCCTCCGAGTCATCTAGCCAAGTCGAGTCAGTGAATGCGGCCATCGACACCTTTGTAGACTCGGCATTTCTCGCCGATATCTCCGTTGCCCAGATTGTCGAGATTCACATGGAATTGATGGATGAATTTGCCAAACAACTGAAACTCGAAGGGCGCAATGCCGATATCCTGCAAGACTATCGCCTAACCCTGATTGACATCATTGCTCATCTCTGCGAAATGTATCGGCGATCCATTCCTCGCGAAAGATAACGCATCCTTCCCTTACTGACCCTGACGCCTAGCCTCAGACCTTCGGTGCTCCTGAGCCTTCTGTTCGATCAATTTTTGCGTGCCTGTCTCATTTGCCACCCCAGCCAGCCAAAAACCTCATGAGTCCTGCCAAGAAGACCTATATTCTCAAGTTGTATGTAGCGGGAAACACACCCAACTCTGTGCGGGCACTAAAAATGCTCAGCCAAATTCTAGAGAAAGAGTTTCAAGGCGTGTATGCACTCAAAGTGATTGACGTGCTCAAAAACCCTCAACTCGCTGAAGAAGATCGCATTTTGGCCACCCCAACCCTGGCCAAAGTCTTGCCGCCGCCAGTGCGTAAAATTATTGGAGATTTGTCCGATCGCGAGAAAGTGTTGATTGGTCTAGATATATTGGATCCCTACCTTCTGTATGATGACTTGGAGGATGCGGACACCGACACCTGATCAGGGCGATCGCCGCTTGGGCACCAAACACGCCTCTCTCTCGGATTGAACCCGTCATTGTTTGCTTTCATTTTTTGCTTAATTTCTTTTTCAACTCCTTTTCAATTTCCCTAACCCTAGACGCAGAATCATAATCATCTATGACAGACCTGGAGCATTCCGGACAAGTGAACGAAACCACCGTCAGAGGGATTCAAAAAATCCGCACGATGATCGAGGGGTTCGATGACATCAGCCACAGTGGGTTGCCCGTGGGCCGCACAACCCTTGTGAGTGGGACATCGGGTACTGGAAAAACCCTCTTCGCCGTGCAATTTCTCTACAACGGCATTGTTCATTTCAACGAACCCGGCGTATTTGTCACCTTTGAAGAATCCCCTGCCGATATCATCCGCAACGCCTACAGTTTCGGGTGGGATTTGCAGAAATTTATTGATGAGGGCAAGCTCTTTATCCTCGATGCTTCCCCCGATCCTGAAGGGCAAGAAGTCATTGGCAGCTTTGACCTGTCTGCCCTCATCGAGCGGATTCAATACGCCATTCGCAAGTACAAGGCCACGCGGGTGTCCATTGATTCCGTCACCGCTGTTTTTCAGCAATATGACGCGGCCTCTGTCGTCCGGCGCGAAATTTTTCGCCTGGTGGCACGGCTGAAGCAGGTGGGCGCAACCACTATCATGACCACGGAGCGTGTTGAGGAATATGGCCCGATCGCCCGATTTGGCGTCGAAGAATTTGTCTCCGATAACGTGGTCATTGTCCGCAACGTGCTAGAGGGCGAACGCCGTCGCCGCACAATGGAAATCCTCAAGCTGCGCGGCACCACCCACATGAAGGGCGAGTATCCCTTCACCATCATGAACCAGGGCATCAACATCTTTCCCCTGGGAGCGATGCGCCTCACCCAGCGCTCGTCCAATGCCCGAGTATCGTCGGGAGTGCCTATCCTGGATGAAATGTGCGGCGGGGGTTTCTTCCGTGATTCCATCATCCTGGCAACAGGGGCAACGGGTACCGGGAAAACGCTGCTGGTCAGCAAATTTCTGAAGGACGGCTGCCGCATTGGAGAACGAGCCTTGCTGTTTGCCTACGAAGAGTCCCGTGCCCAGCTCGCCCGAAATGCCTCGTCCTGGGGCATCAACTTCGAGGAGCTGGAGCAGCAGGGGTTGCTGAAGATTATCTGTGCCTACCCAGAATCCGCCGGTCTAGAAGACCATCTGCAAATCATTAAGTCCGAAATCTCGGAGTTCAAACCCTCGCGGATTGCGATCGACTCCCTCTCGGCTCTGGCACGGGGCGTGAGCAACAATGCCTTCCGGCAGTTCGTCATTGGGGTGACGGGGTTTGCCAAACAGGAAGAGATCACTGGCTTCTTCACCAACACGACGGATCAATTCATGGGGTCCAACTCCATTACCGATTCCCACATTTCCACCATAACCGATACCATCTTGCTGCTGCAGTACGTGGAAATTGGCGGCGAAATGGCACGCGCTATCAACGTCTTCAAGATGCGCGGTTCATGGCATGACAAGGGCATCCGCGAATATGTGATTACAGAAAAGGGCCCCGACATCAAAGATTCATTCCGCAACTTCGAGAGCATCATTAGCGGTTCGCCCCGACGCATCACCTCCGACGAAAAAGACCGCCTGGCACGGATTATGCGTGGGGTACAGGGGCGATCGGAAGACAGCCCCGAATCAACGCTATAGCCACCCATGCAACAAAGGCGATTGTTACGACCAGCGCGATCGCCCTCAATCGTTCTAAAAAGAACCTCCTATCAAATCCGGTTCAAAAACCCAAATATTGTTTGTGGCCGCTGCTTTGCAGTGGCCACAAACAATATTTGGGTTTTATGCCTATTTAACCGGATTTGATATCATTCGGGCGAGCGATCGTTCCCAGTCAATACCCAAAGTGTCCTCTGCCTCTCCACCGTTTGCAGGGGAATTGTTGGTTTGGACGGAGAGCCATTGAGGGCAATTGGAAATCTGTCCCGAATGATGGAACCATCCTGAGTTGTCGTGAAGCATATGGATATAACCCACTGCTTCTAGGGTCGCCGATCCCCCTGGAACCCATGGGTATAAGCTGAACCGATAGGAGGTTTGTATGACATCCGACAAGTTTCGGCGACAACTCCGCCACGAAGCACGACAGTGGCAAGTAGACGGGGTGATTAGCCCCGATCAGTTCCAGCAATTGCAGGAACGGTATGAATTTGACCGTATAGATTCATCGGCGCGCGATCGCTTCGTTATTATCCTCATCGGCGTCGGCAGCGTGCTGCTGGGGATAGGGCTCATCACCTTTGTTGCCGCCAACTGGCAAGCCATTCCGCGCAGCCTCAAGCTGATTCTCCTGCTGTCCATCTTTTTGGGCGTTAATATTTCTGGCTACTGGTTTTGGCAGAAACCCCTGCAAGCCGACAACCGCCAGCGCTGGCACCATCGCCTGGGAACCGGATTGCTACTTTTGGGTGGCCTGACAATCGGGGCGAACCTAGCCCTGGGTAGCCAACTCTTTCACATCGGCGGCGATGCCTACGAGCTTTATTGGGTATGGGGCTTGGGCGTTTTGCTCATGGCCTTCGGGCTACGGATGGCTCCTCTGGCGGTCTTGTCCATGCTCCTCCTAGGAATGGGCTATTGGGCGGGTTTGGTCGAACCCGACCGCTGGAGTGGTCTACCGGGTTTACCCTGGCTCATGCGAGGGATGCCTTTGTTTGCGGGCGCAATCTTCACTTGGCTAGCCTACCGCTGTCGATCTCGCGTCATTTTTGGCATAGGCGCGATCGCCCTCGTATCCTCCTTTTTCGTCAACCTCGTTGATTTGAGCGAGCAGATTACCATTGACAGCTTGCCCTTGTTTGGCATCCTGACGACCCTACTCCCCCCCGCCTTGCTCTGGAGCTACGACGATGCCCTCTGGGACAGGCTGCGACAGCAACCGACTTCGTTCAAACGCTGGTTTCGCCCCGTTGCCCAGGGATTAGCGATCGCCTATTTGGTGAGCCTCGTCTATTTCGCCTCCTTTCACTGGCCCTGGGTTCAAACGATAGAAATGATGCCGCTAACAACGCAGATCACGCATTTACTAGGCGACCATCGATGGCTCTGGCTCAACCCAGTGGTGTTCCTCCTAGCCCTCGTCACCTTGGGAAACTGGATCTTTCTCGCCCGCCCAACCCCTCGTACACCCCGTTGGCGATTGGTACAAAGCGACCTGACAATGTTGCTGCTGTTGCTGGGGTTGGCAATTATGCCGCTTTGGCACTTGAGCATCGCACCCATCGGGGCATTCATCACCTTCCTGGCCAATGTGGTGCTGGCTATCTTTGCCGCCGGATTCATCCGGCAGGGCCTAGCTCAAACCAACCGCAGCCTTTTCTGGTGTGGATTGCTGCTACTGACCCTACAAATCCTCAGCCGCATGTTGGAATATGAAACGGGCTTGCTGCTGAAATCTCTCGCGTTTGTCCTCTGTGGCGCGGGCATCATCGTCATTGGTCTTTGGTTCGAGCGCTATGTCCGCCACCTGAATCAACCCTCTGTGCTAGCTCCAAAATCTGTGGAGGAAACCTTGTAATGCCGAACGAATCGAACTCCGCTGCAAATTCTCAGCCGTTGAGCGATCGCCATCCCCATCCACCTGCGATCGCTCCCAACCCAGCATCTCCAACGGCAACCCAGCGACGTCTCCCCCATTCTCGCTGGGGATTTTGGGTTCCCCTAGCCATGCAAACGCTGCTGATTGGCCTGATTCCAGCCCAAGCCCTTTACACAATGGCGGTCGGCAAACCCGTAGTGCTGCAAACCATGCCCGTCGATCCCTCCGATTTTTTCCGGGGCTACTATGTCACCCTGACCTACGACATTTCCAATATGACGGAGTTAGAAACAGTTCCTGGAGCAGAAGAGGCGATCGCCGAAATTCAGCAAAATTCCCAAGAGCAAACTTCGCCCTTCGACCAAGCCGTCGACCTCTATGTGGTGCTAGAGGCTCCGGACAATGCCACAAACAATCCCCCAACGCCATGGGTACCTGTGGCGGTACATCGCGATCGCCCCACCAACCTGCCCGCCAACCAGGTAGCACTGCATGGCGTCTACCGCTATAACCGCATCATCTATGACCTAGAGCGCTACTACATGCCCGAAGAACAACGCCACGACATTAATGATCGTATTGCCAACGTTCAGCAACAGACTGCCACAGAGGAAGATGTCCCCTTTGTAGTCGAAGTACGGGTGGGAGCGCAGGGTAATGCCGTTGCCACAGGTTTTTGGTTAGAAGATGCCTTCTTCCGCTTTTGAAAATGGGTAGGCTGGCACAACTTATAGCGCTGTGCGCGTTCATTAAGTACGGTTGTGTGGGGCGCGGCGCGCCCCACACAACCG
>JADEXA010000057.1 GCA_015207365.1 Vacuolonema iberomarrocanum LEGE 07170 | reverse complement strand
GTGCAACCGCATTAAGCACAGCAACGGTTGTGTGGGGCGCGGCGCGCCCCACACAACCGTTGCTGTGCTTAATGCGGTTGCACACCGCTATAGGTGAAACCACTAGTTCTCGACCGCGCCAAACCTGCCGCATTGCAGCTTACCCGATGCTACAAAAACGAAAGCCCTCGCGATGCAAGGGCTTCAAAAGATTGTTCTGTCATGAGTGTTGAGCGAATGCGTCCTAGGCAGCGGACGATCGCACTGCATTGTCTCGTTCGAGAAACTGCCGCAGTCGCACCAGAGCCAGCGTGTGTCCTAGGCTCAGCGGCAATAACGATACTCCCTCTAGAGACGATTGAATCCATCCTTCTCCCCAGTGCCAGTGGTGAAACCCATCAATGCCTTGGCTCAAGAGCAAGCCTAATGCATTGTCACTAACAAACTCCACTTGATGCCGCACGGCGATCGGCCCCGTCCAAGTTGTGAAAACCGTACCGGGAGTCAACTCTAGAGGCACGCCTTCAGAAAATCGCTGGAGCAAACTCCACTTCTGCCACTGGTCGGTTCGCAGAAGACTGTGCCGGATGGCGGCTTCGGTCGCTTCCACCTCAATGCGCAGGCTGGCTTGCTGAAATTGTCCTAACATCGCGCTTTGCTACCGTCCATAGAAATTGCCCGTCCTGCTACAGCTCACTCGACGAGCTGACTGGATACATTGCCCCCCTTCCCCTATTCTCACCTATTAGCAAGGTAGCAGGGAGCTTCCTGAGCCTAGCATGCGAACCCGAAAGCCGTGGCTGGGCAGCATACCTTCTGTAAAAGATAGGAAAGAGCTTCACTGCAAATAGGCCAACTACCTCATCTGTTTTATTCGTCCGGATTTATTCATCCGGATTTATTCGTCCGGCTCAATCGTGCTGGTCAGCCCATGTGTCTTCAAATTTTCGCTATAGAACTCGGCATGCTCCTGAGCGCAGACGATAACAAGCGCAATGCCATTGGTGTGGGCTTCCATCATGATGCTGACGGCTTGAGGCACGGTCAGACTCGTAACGGTTTTCAGCAGCGTCTGTACGACATGCTCCATGGAATTCAAGTCGTCGTTGTGCAACAACACCTTGTAACGGGGCGCATGACGGACGGTAGTTGAACGTTGTTCAATCGTTTGAACCACGACTCAAGTGCCTCCTGGTTGGTTGCTAAAGGTCAAATTCTGATATCTGTAGATAGAAAAAAGACAGAAGAAGAATGCGGTGGAGTGGTCGACGCACAATGCTCAGTCATCGCTCGGATCAGATGCCAGACGAAGCAGCCGCGATCGCCCTACATCCTGCCAGACACCCATACATTCTCTTAAACTTTCTAAATATCTTAAGGTAGGTCGCCGTTCTACGGCAATTATCAATAAGAATTTCACCTAGGAAGACAATCTCACTAAGAGGCGGGAACAAGTTTGATGCGCCCAGCGTCCATCTCTGCCATGAGCAATTCCAATGCCTCATAATCTACTTCGGAAATAAAACCCAGGCGAGTTAATTCAGAATTGATAGCGTTTTCGATATCAGGGGTCAGTTGTTTGAGGTATAGCGCCCTTGCAACCAGTTGGCGAATTGCATGTGTGGAGTTCATGGGGTTTGAGTCCTGAAATGTGCGGTCAATGCTTATTCTGCGGGGGTTTTAGCCCCAGGAAAGTGATTTGCCCCCGAATAAAAGCGTGATTTAGATCACCGCGATCGCCCCCTAATCGCTTCTTCTGCCCAAGGAATTGTCCCATTTTCCACATCGCTGCTCGTCGCCATCCCGATATCTGTCCCCCCATCTGGGGTGGGCGATCCCTAGGGTGAAACAGGTGTAACCCTTGTTCTAATTCGGGCTGACATTATAAAGACTTATCTTTCGAGGTGACAGTTTGTATCAGACTGTACATACGTCTAAAGATGCTTGTTGCGATAGTTAGCTCGTAATATAAACAGGTTACAACTGAAGAATCTGAACCGTCCTGATGAGTCGTAACTTCGATAACAAAGCGATTTGGTCTAGATCGATTGTTCGAAATTGTCCAAATGACTCCTTTTTATTTTCTACAGGTACAGGATTACAAAGATGCAGAAGCTACTCGTGAAGCCTTCGGTGATGGTTGTCCAGCCCACTGGAGATATCAATGCCTCGAATGCTAATGCCCTCCAACAGCAGTTGGAACAGGCTGTAAATTCGCAGCCAAACTCGTTTGTTTTAGTGGATATGAGCCATGTAACCTCGCTAGACAGTGCTGGGTTGATGGCGCTAGTGACAGCCATGAATCTGGCACAGGAGAAGGATTTAGGATTTGGGCTGTGCTCCCTGCCTCCATCCATTCGCATTGTTTTGGAAGTTACGCAACTCGATCAGGTCTTCCAGGTTTTTGCCGATTGCGCGGCCTGTGAAGCCACATTGAGCTAACTAACCTCCATCCAAAAACCTGTCAGCGTTTTTGGAAGCTAGCACCGGTGTGTTTTTGAAGAATCTTTTTTAAAAGCACTCAACGGTGCTAGCTCACAGGGGAAGGCTTTACCACAAAGTATCGGGGCATTCCCATTCAAGGTTCGAAGATACGAGCAAGATTGTCTTTGGTCTTCATACACATCGTGCCGTTTCACGTTTTGGATGAGTAGGGTCTTGCGTTCACAGCCCCAAGAATCTTCAATATCCAACCGACATTCAACCTCAGACCCACCAACCTTTCCCTATACTGGGAGAACATATTGACTGGTAGGTGCTCTGAGGTTTTTTTGTGGCGATCGCACTCGAACAACTGCTCACATCCGATGTTTCTCGTCCGGCGCGGTATCTGGGTAATGAGTTGGGAGCCGTACATAAGCCGTGGAACGAGGCAACGGTACGGTGGGCGCTAACCTACCCTGAAGTGTATGAGGTGGGCGCATCCAACCTGGGTCACATCATCCTCTACAGCATTTTGAATGCCCAGCCTCGACAGTTGTGCGATCGCGCCTATCTCCCAGCCCCCGATCTGACGGCCAAACTCCAGAAAACCCAAACCCCCCTGTTTGCGGTCGAATCTCGGCGGGTTTTGACTGATTTCGATATTTTGGGCTTCAGCCTCAGCTACGAATTGGGCGCAACCAACATTCTGGAAATGCTGACCCTGGCCGGTATTCCCCTAACCTGGCAGGAGCGATCGCATCAATCCCCTTGGTCAGACAGTGGGGACAACATGCCGCTGATTTTCGCCGGAGGGCAAACAGCCACCTCAAACCCAGAGCCCTATGCTGATTTCTTTGACTTCATCGCCCTGGGAGATGGAGAAGAATTGTTGCCCGAAATTGGCCTGGTGCTAGATGAAGCTAAAGCCCAGGGGTTAAGCCGCGAGGCAACGCTACTGGATCTAGCCCAGGTACCTGGGGTCTATGTTCCGCAGTTTTACGATCTGCAACCCGATGGCTCCGTGCGGCCCAACCATCCCGATGTGCCTGCACGGGTGCTCCGTCGCGTAGCGACGCCCATCCCCGCCTACTCCATTGGCCTCGTTCCCTTTGTGGAAACGGTGCATGATCGCCTGGTCATCGAAATCCGTCGCGGATGTACCCGAGGTTGTCGCTTTTGCCAACCCGGAATGCTCACCCGTCCCGCACGGGATGTCGAACCCTCTGCCGTGGTTGAGGCGATCGAAGAGGGGATGCGGGCAACGGGCTACAACGAGTTTTCCTTGCTTTCCCTCAGTTGCTCCGACTACCTTTCCCTCCCGGCGGTGGGCGTAGAGGTCAAAAATCGACTCCAGGGGGAAAACATTTCTCTCAGCCTCCCCAGCCAGCGGGTCGATCGCTTCGACGAAAACATTGCCACCATCATCGGCGGTACACGCCAGGGCAGCCTCACCTTTGCTCCCGAAGCAGGCACGCAGCGGATGCGCGACATTGTGAACAAAGGGCTGACCAACGAAGAACTCTTACGGGGCGTCAAAACCGCCTATGAAGAAGGGTGGGACCGGGTGAAGCTCTACTTCATGATTGGGTTGCCCGGAGAAACCGATGCCGATGTGCTGGGCATTGCAGAAACCATGCGCTGGTTGCAGCGGGAATGTCGCACCAAGGGACGAAAACCCTTGGGGTTCAACGTCACTATTTCGAACTTCACCCCCAAACCCCATACGCCGTTCCAGTGGCATTCAGTATCCGCTGCCGAGTTCGAACGCAAGCGAGCCATGCTAAAGGCAGAATTCCGCACCATGCGTGGCATCAAAGCCAATTTTACCGATGTGCGGATTTCCGCCATGGAAGATTTTGTGGGTCGAGGCGATCGCCGCCTGGCTCCGGTCATCCGTCGGGCCTGGGAGCTTGGGGCGGGTATGGATGCATGGTGGGAAAGCCAAGACAAAGCCTTTGCCGCCTGGACCCAGGCGATCGCCGAAGCAGGATTGGACTGGAAGTATCGCCAAGTTGACCAGGGGGAGTGGAATGTCTTTCGCGAAACCACCGATGGCACGACAGAAGCAGGTGAACTGCGAGATGGCGATCGCTACGATGCCCCCCTTCCCTGGGACCACATCGATACGGGCATCGCCAAAAGCTGGTTGAAAGACGACCTGCTGCGCGCCCTGGAAGCGGCCACCGTTCCCGATTGCGCCTTCGACGGCTGCTCCCATTGCGGCGTCTGTGGCACCGACTTTGGGCATAACATCGTCATTCCTCCGCCCGAAATTCCCGCCTTTGCCGGACATTTTGTTCCCAATACCGATCGCGCTCAACGCCTCCGGCTCTGGTTCGGCAAGCTGGGAGAAATGCGCTTCATTGGACATCTCGACTTAATACGGCTGCTGGATCGAGCCGTGCGACGCGCTAGCCTCCCCATCTCCTTCAGCGGTGGCTACCATCCTGGCCCTCGCATCATGCCCGCATTTGCCCTCTCTCTGGGGGTTACTAGCTCCGGAGAGATTGCTGACTTCGACCTGACAGAGGAGATGGAACCCGCCCAGTTCCTCGAAAAATTAGCCGCCCAGTTACCAACCGAGATGCCCCTGTATCGGGTAGAAGCGATCGCCCCCGACAGCCCCCCTGCCGCTCGCCAAATCGAACAGGCTGAATATTACCTCACGCTGCAACCCACAACGATCGCTGAAGCGGAGCCGATGGATTCCGCCCTCCCCTGGCAACAGTGGATCGATCAGATTCTCACGTCAGACGAGATTTTGCTAGAACAGACCTCAAAATCAGGCAAAACCTATCACATCAACGGGCGCGATCGCCTCCAGCAGCTAGAGCTGGTTGAGGCGTTACCCGAAGCCCTGGCCTTTATGCAAACGAACGCGGGTCAGGCCCTTCAGCTCCGCTACGTGGGTGCTTGCCGCAACGATGGTACGCTCCTGCGCCCAGAGCATGTCGTCCAAATGCTGGAACAGGTATCTGGGCAAACGACCCAGCTCCTGCATATCCATCGCCATCAGCTTCGCCTCGCCCAATAACGCTACCCTCGGTGATGCAGGATCCAAGTATGAATTTTCCTGAGAAGGGGTGCGCTGCACCCCTTCTCAGGAAAATTCATACCTTCAACCAGCAACGCACTACGCTCTCGTCAGATGAGCGTTGCATCCATCGACAAATTTCGAAACAAGTTTCGGATATGACTTGCGTGTGACAAACCAATGGCAGAAACAGGGCTCGTACACCCACGGGTAACAAATTCTCATAAGATGTTAGGTAGTTACCTGTTGAAGCTGAAGAACCCTTTTTCCTGCTGAGACCTGAAAGCATTAGCCTGAGAACTTCATTCACCCCTTCAGCAAATCTTGAAAAAAGCTAAAATGGTAAGAGGATTACTTCACTTGCTCAGCAAAAGGGCTGACAGGTGAAGGACGTTCAGGCTATGCTGATTGCGAGGTTGTGCTGTGAGGTTGCACCCTGCAGTTTCAGAAATCCACATCTCTCAGAATATTCAATTCACAAAATATTCCAGAGGATGTCGATTTGTTGCAGCACATACCCAGTCACGCGCTATAATTCCTCACAAAGTACGCTGAAGCGAATTGGATACCCTTGAAGTGCCAGCGGCACACGAGTTGAGAACTTTGGGGTCATTCATCCACCGCCTCCGCAGGAATTTTTACAACCTCATGGGCAGCTTGGGTGCCTGGTTTAGACAGAAGAGGATTTTTTTGTGCGATGGTTGACAGTCGCGCATTCGATAACGCTAAGGAGCTAACAGATAGGTAAATGGGAAGGGGCGATCGCCACCGACCCTAACTTCTGTTGCAAGATTTTTTCCCTTGGGCAGCGTTTGCCCAAAGCGGTTATGTCAGGACTGTGTAAGTTCCGAGGCCAGGCAATTAATACAAGCCCGATGCGCTACCTACACATCCCTTTTATGCATTGAGGACATTCATGCCAAAGCAAATTGTTATCGCCGAGCAACATCGGATTGCCGCCGTTTTTTCAGAGGATCAGATTCAGGAACTCATCGTCGCCACGGGTAGCCACCAGGTTGGAGATATCTACCTCGGCATTGTTGAAAACGTTCTTCCTGGTATTGATGCCGCCTTCGTCAATATTGGAGACAGCGAGCGCAACGGGTTCATTCACGTTTCAGACCTAGGCCCCCTGCGCCTCAAAAAATCGATGGCTCCCATCACTGAACTGCTCCTGCCGCAACAAAAGGTGCTGGTTCAGATTATGAAAGAACCCACCGGGAACAAAGGTCCCCGGCTGACAGGTAACATTACCCTCCCCGGTCGCTATTTAGTGCTGATGCCGTTTGGGCGGGGGGTAAATCTTTCCCGACGCATTCGCAATGAAAGCGAGCGCAACCGCTTGCGGGCACTCGCCATTCTTGTCAAACCCGCAGGTATGGGGCTGTTAGTGCGAACAGAGGCCGAAGGGGTGAGTGAAGAGGCCATCATCGAAGATTTAGAGCTGCTCCAAAAGCAATGGGAAACGGTGCAGCAAGAAGCACTCGGCAGCCGTCCGCCTTGTTTGCTGAATCGAGATGATGACTTCATCCAAAAGGTGCTGCGCGATGTTTACAGCTCTGAAGTCAACCGGATTGTGGCCGATTCTCAATCGGGCATGAAGCGGGTCAAACAGCACTTGACCAATTGGGGCGGTGGGCAAACACCGTCAGTTGTGATTGACCAGCATCGCGAAAAACCTGACATTCTGGAATACTTCCGAGTCAATGCAGCCATTCGGGAAGCCCTCAAGCCACGGGTAGATCTGCCATCGGGCGGCTACATCATTATCGAGCGTACTGAAGCCCTGACGGTCATCGATGTGAACTCAGGCTCGTTCACTCGCTCTGCAACGGCACGGGAAACCGTTTTATGGACAAACTGTGAAGCGGCCGACGAAATTGCTCGCCAGCTTCGCCTACGCAACATTGCTGGCGTCATCGTGGTGGACTTCATTGACATGGACTCCCACCGAGATAAATTGCAGGTGTTGGAGCAGTTCAACAAAGCCTTACGTACCGACAAAGCCCGCCCTCAGATTGCCCAACTAACAGAGCTGGGGTTGGTGGAGCTAACCCGGAAGCGGCAAGGGCAAAACATTTATGAATTGTTTGGACGCCCCTGCCCCACTTGCAGTGGATTGGGGCATTTGGTGCATTTACCTAATGAGCCAGAGGAAGCTGTTCATGCTCTCGAAGACGGGCGCACCGTTACGAATGTTCGACCGACTGTTCGGGTTGCGCCTAGTGACAACAACGGAGGTGGGTTTGCCGATACCAACGGGGAAGACCCGTTGAGTGCCAACTTGACAAGCCATCCCAGCTATCAGGAGCGGAGTAAACCCGATCGCCGCCGCAGCAAACGAGGCGGGCGATCGCGCAATGGAGATTCTTCCAGCCGCAAGTCCACCCGTAGTGCGCCCTCCGAAACCGCACCTTTACCAGCGGAAGCGCTTCCCAACCTCGAAGCCACACCGGAGGTCATCAGTGAGAAACCGACCAACGGCAAGCCTACCAAGGAAAGTCGCTCTGAGCGCGGCGGGCGATCGCGCCGAGAAAAGGCACCGGCTGAACCGCCCGAAACCATCAGCATTGAGATGACACCGGATGAGCAAGAACTCTATGCCATGATGGGCATCTCCCCACTGGTGCTGGCAAGGGAAGCGGTTAAAGATCCCAAAAATGCTGTCATATCTGTGTACTTACCCGGTATGGCTCCGCCACCTGAGCTTCCGAATGGCAAAAATGGTCAAGCCGCCACCCCATCTGCCGATGTCTCCACTGGCAGTGAAGAGACCGCTAAGGATGATACCGTGGCCAGCAGCGCGATCGACAGTAGCCAAGACGATGCATCAGATGCGATCGCCGAAGCAACCGATGCGACCAAGGAGGAAGACAGTTCATCCTCTGACAACTCGACGGTGAATCGCCGTCGCCGCCGTCGTTCCTCGGCTCGTTCTAGCTAGGCGCAATGCCATATGGCGGTTGTGCATTCTCGTGCAGTTAGACATTACAGAACATCTGTGTGACGAGACAACCCTTCCTTCACAGGAATCCCTTCCTTCAACAGGAATACTAACGAGACTCAACCTCAAACCAACAGCAGGCCAGTGGGTAACATCATTGCAGGGGTAGATGAGGTCGGACGAGGTGCAATTTTTGGTCCCGTTGTTGCGGCGGCGGTCATTCTTTCCGAAGCGAGTGCTAAGCATCTGGCACAACTGGGGGTCACTGATAGTAAAAAGCTCTCTCCTGAAAAGCGAGACGAGCTTTTTCCGCAAATTTTAGCCCATGCCATTGATTGCAAAATTGGCCTAGCATCTGCGCGTGAAATTGAGCGCATTAATATTCTCAATGCCTCGTTGCTGGCAATGAGGCGGGCGATCGATCGGCTCAATCCAGCTCCTACCCTCTGTCGCATTGACGGCAATCGCCCCATCAAAGACCTTCCACTGTCACAGGAAACCGTCATCAAAGGTGACCTTCTCCATGTCGAAATTGCGGCGGCTAGTGTGATTGCCAAAGTATGGCGCGATCGCCTGATCATTCGCCTAGACAAACGATTTCCAGGATATGATTTAGCGTCAAATAAGGGCTATGGGACGGTGAAGCATCGTCGGGCGATCGCTACGCTCGGTTTTTCATCCCAGCACCGCCGCACGTTCAATATCAACACGGCGATCGAGCAAATGGATTTATTTTCTCAGCAAGAACTGTCGTCACGCAAAGGAGCCTCGCTACAGGAGGAGCGTTAACGTTCTCTTTGCACTCACCCTAAGACAACGAACCTTTAGGGGCAAGCTGTTGCGTGTTGGTAGAGGTTTGAGCGATTCTTTCATTCTCTGACAATTGGTCAGAGACCCATTCACGATAGTCAGCCAAGAGCTGGTGGGTTAGCCGCTGCTTGATTGTCATTAAAATACTTTTTAGTAGCGTATTCCCAGTACTTTCCACTAATGCTTTTGGAGTCAGCCAAAGCATAGGTGGGATATTCACACTAACCTGTAAATCTGCATTGCCATCAAGGCGCGTCTGCCCGGCCACCAATACAGGCGAAAGGTAGCCTTCTAAATCAAGGTGGAAGTGTTTTTTTAATGCATCAATTCCTAAAACATCGCAATTGATGGATTTTAAGTAGATAGTGCCCTGGGCATCAGCCTCCACACGCAGGTCAACAATGGGTTGCAAACTGAGGCTCAGAAAACGTAGCGGACGCATCTTAAAACGAAACTCGTTTTGACCCAGCATCTCTACTCGGCTCGAATCCATTAGAGCATTAACCAGACGACGGGGTTGCCGAAGATAATGTTGTACCGGAATTGATAATTCTGGTACAGCTAAATCAATAGATTGCGTTGCATGAAACTGAGCATTCATCGTCATAAAAATTTTTAACTAAACGTTTGTCTGCTAACCTGTTCAGTGCATCAAACCTGATGCCAAACTTACCCGACTCTCGCAACTCCTACGGAGAGTGTCGCACTCTCGATTCCTTAGTGTACTCTGATCCCGACTTGAATCCGCCAGTGATCGATGGGGCATAACCGACCATCAAGGGATTATAGGTCTTGGTTGGATACGAAATATGAACCTTTTCATCGAATGTTGTAATTTCGATTCGTTTTTCATAGGTACATGGATGTCTTACAAATGTTGGGGATCAAAGTTGCCTGAAGCAACCAATATTCCAATCAGCGCGGATGTATGTTTTCTGCGCTGCCATTAGCCGCGATCGGTATCCTGAAGATAAATAACTCCCTCAGATCAAAAGTTAGCTTCGGCTAACTCAATGGCAACCGTTGACGAGGTTGAATGCCGAGCAGTTCTCTGACCTTCCTTTAAAGATAGTCAAGCAAGAGAGCTATGGGATGACCAATTGGAATGATTTGCTTTCAACCCTTCTGCTTTCAACGATGCAGCTAGAAGTAGATCGCTTAGAGCCAACTAAACCATCGTCAGAAGGCACCATTGTTCTAACGAAATGATTATGCTACTTATATCTTTTGCAACCGTTAGTATCTATGATGCGCTCCATTGCTTATCTCGGGCCTGTAGGAACCTATGCCGAAACCGCTGCAATACATTGGGCCAGGCTGCTGCGTGAGTTCACTGGGCAAACAGCAGATCTATGTCCTTATCCCAGCATTACCCAAGTCTTGCAAGCAACGGCTCAACAGGCAGCTTGCTTTTCCGTTGTACCTGTAGAAAATTCGATTGAAGGTAGCGTTACTACCACTCTTGATACTCTATGGAACATGGCAGAACTACAAATTCATTACGCCTTGGTTCTGCCTATTTCCCATGCACTCATCTCCCAAGCTGAGTCGATAGAGGATATCCAAATTATTTACTCCCACCCCCAAGCGATCGCCCAATGCCAGATTTGGATAGAGAAACGGCTCCCCAACGTCACGTTAATTCCGACCCGATCCACCACTGAAGCACTCCAACATCTATCAGCCAATGCACCTGTCGGAGCGATCGCCTCTCGCCGTGCTGCGACTCTATACAACATGCCGACTCTGGCACATCCGATCAACGACCATCCCGACAACTGCACGAGATTCTGGATACTGAGCCGCGATGTATCTCCAGGCGGCAGTTATACCTCTCTAGCGTTTAGTGTTCCGGCCAATGTCCCTGGTGCACTGGTTCGTCCGCTTCAGACTTGCGCACAGCGAGGCATTAACCTCAGCCGAATTGAGTCACGGCCAACCAAGCGATCCCTTGGAGATTACCTCTTCTTCTTAGATTTGGAAGGCAACGTCAGCGACCCGAAGCTCCAAGAAGCGTTGGAAGAAATGCAGAGCATCACCGAGACCCTGAAAATCTTTGGCAGCTACGACATTCTCACAATCACAAGTGAAATCTAAATCGAACTATCACTCTTGCAATGCATCCCTTGGAAAGGCATCTTTAAGAGCGACTCGGGCCGCAAAACTGCTCCGTGTTGAAGACAGAATTTCTGCCTCTCGCTCTAATCGTTCAGCCGTAGTCAGCATTTCGAGCAAATTTTGCTGCTCATCAGCAGCATTATGCAGATTATGGGCGATCCAGTAAGACAACTCTAGAGGCGTATCGGGAATACTCTCAGGAACCTTTGGTTCTTGCCCCATCAATTTTGCGGTCAGGTGAATGACGTCTCGCAGCAGTAAATCAACTTGCTGGGTCAAGGGCTGCAACTCCTTCTCACCGGGCTGGTCTTCAATCCATTCAACTAGCCCAACACGAAAAGGACGTTCGCGCACATAGTTCAATACGCGAAAGCGTTGCTGTCCAAAAGTCATCACCTTCATCCGATCATCGGGAAGGCGATGGTGGTTAGTAATTTCTGCACAACACCCAACGCTTGCAATGCTATTGTCCGTTGGATCGAACATCAAAACCCCAAAACGACCATCACTTTCGAGCACAGTGTTGATCATCATGCGGTATCGAAATTCAAAGATGTGTAGCGGCAGAGGTTGTCCCGGAAATAGGACAACATTGGGTAAAGGAAATAGAGGAAGCTCACGAACTGTCACTGAGGAGGGAAAAGTCATTGCAGTCGTCTAGGGGTTAGGAATCGGTCTGAACCAGAACAAAACCGTTGCATAGCATGCAGTTTGACCACAAGCATGCAACAGATTCTCCCTCCTAGTCTATCGCATCACCCCCAGCTCCCCAACAAAAGGAGCCATGTCTAGGACAATATGCCCTAGAGCTTCACTTCAATATCAACTCCCGCAGGCAAGTCGAGCTTCATCAGAGCGTCGATCGTCTTAGACGAAGGCTGATAAATGTCAATAATGCGGCGATGGGTACGCGTTTCAAAATGCTCCCGGGAATCTTTATCGACGTGGGGCGATCGCAAAACACAATAAATCCGACGCTTTGTAGGCAGGGGAATCGGGCCAATTGCGGTCGCATTTGTACGATTTGCGGTGTCTACGATCTTCTCACAGGATGTATCGAGGAGACGCCGATCAAAGGCTTTGAGGCGAATACGAATTTTTTGCTGCTGAATAGTTGCCATAAAAAGAAATGTCCAGAATGTCCAAGGTTGCCGAAGCGTTTCAAACTATCTAACTGTCAAGGTTCTGTTCAAGTCGTGAGAGTTAGTCACTAAACATACGAGTGCCTCTCAGACGACAGCGCCAAAAAGAACGGATTTTCAAGCGTTCTGAGCCGAAAAATAGGCTCATTCCATGGGTTCAGGGCAGTCAGATAACTTGGACTGCCCTGATAGACCCCACAAAGATCGTCTATTTTACGATTTTGGAAACAACACCTGCACCGATGGTGCGGCCACCCTCGCGGATAGCAAAGCGCATTCCCTGTTCGATGGCGATCGGGTTGATCAACTGAACGGTCATCTTGATCCGGTCGCCCGGCATCACCATTTCGGCCGCACTTCCATCATCTGCAGTAAAGGAATCGATAGTTCCAGTCACGTCAGTTGTCCGTACATAGAACTGAGGCTTATACCCCTTAAAGAACGGAGTCTTCCGGCCACCTTCCTTATCGGTCAGGATGTAGACCTCACCCTCGAACAGCGTATGAGGTGTAATAGAACCGGGCTTTGCCAATACCATACCCCGCTCGATTTGCTCTTTCTGAACACCCCGCAGTAGGAGACCAGCGTTATCTCCAGCCATCCCTTCATCCAGGGTCTTCTTGAACATTTCAATCCCGGTTACGGTGGTATTGCGGGTTTCGCGGATACCGACGATCTCAACCGTATCGCCCACTTTAATCTTGCCCCGCTCAATCCGCCCCGTTGCGACGGTTCCACGACCTGTGATGGAGAAGACATCTTCTACCGCCATCAGGAAGGGCTTATCAACAGCCCGCTCTGGAGTCGGAATATGCTCGTCAACAGCATCCATCAGCTCATAGATCTTGTCGACCCAATCGTTATCACCCCGCTTAGTTTCAGGGTTTGCAATCATCGCTTCGAGTGCCATCAAACCCGAACCCGCGATGAAAGGAATGCCGTCGCCATCAAACTCGTATTCGCTCAGAAGCTCACGGAGTTCCAGCTCGACCAGTTCGAGGAGTTCTTCGTCATCAACTTGGTCAACCTTATTGAGGAAAACAACGATATTGGGAACACCAACCTGACGCGCCAGCAGGATGTGCTCTTTAGTTTGAGGCATTGCACCGTCGGTTGCCGCAACCACGAGGATTGCACCATCCATCTGAGCTGCACCTGTGATCATGTTTTTCACATAGTCAGCGTGACCGGGACAATCCACATGAGCATAGTGACGGGTATCTGTTTCGTACTCTACGTGAGCTGTATTAATCGTAATGCCCCGTGCTTTCTCTTCGGGAGCCGCATCAATATCTTCGTATTTCCGAGCCAGAGCACCACCGCCCGAAGCCAGCGTCATAGTAATCGCGGCTGTGAGTGTGGTTTTACCGTGGTCAACGTGACCAATTGTGCCAATGTTAACGTGGGGTTTATTCCGTTCGAATTTTGCGCGTGCCATGAGTCTACTTGTCCCTAAATTACTAAGCGTTCCCTTTGTTCTTCGCAACAATCGATTCAGCTACGTTACGAGGTACCTCGCTGTACTCACTGAATTCCATTGAGAAAATGCCACGACCTTGGGTCTTTGACCGAATGTCAGTAGCATAACCAAACATCTCAGCCAACGGAACCTTTGACATCACTTTTGCAATGTCCTGATCCGTGTCTTGTCCTTCTATCTGCCCACGACGGGAATTAAGGTCGCCGATAACCGTCCCAATAAATTCTTCGGGAACTTCTACTTCAACCTTCATCATAGGCTCTAGAAGAACAGGAGATGCTTTGAGTACGGCATCTTTGATTGCCATTGAAGCAGCAATCTTAAATGCCATCTCAGAGGAGTCCACCTCGTGGTAAGACCCATCGGTCAGCGTTACCTTGAGGTCAATCGTAGGATATCCGGCATAGATGCCTGTTTCACAAGCCTCCTTAATGCCTTGCTCCACTGAAGGGATATACTCCCTCGGGATGACACCACCCACGATTTTTGAAACAAACTCGAAGCCTGACCCCGTCTCACTGGGATCAACTTCGATGACGACATGTCCATACTGGCCCTTACCGCCGCTTTGTCGAGCATACTTGCATTCTTGTACAACCGACTTGCGAATCGTTTCACGGTAAGCAACTTGTGGAGCACCCACGTTCGCTTCAACCTTAAACTCCCGCTTCATGCGATCGACCAGGATATCGAGATGTAATTCTCCCATCCCAGCAATAACCGTCTGGTTTGTTTCCGGATCGATACTAACGCGGAATGTCGGATCTTCTTCTGAAAGTGATTGCAATGCCTTGGAGAGCTTATCCATGTCTTGCTTGGTCTTCGGCTCTACAGCAACAGATATCACGGGTTCCGGAACATACAACGATTCCAAAACAATCGGTTTGGCATCATCACAAATCGTATCCCCAGTGAAGGTATCCTTCAGCCCTAAGATTGCCCCTAGATCACCAGCCCGGAGTTCATCAACTTCGAGGCGATCATCTGCTTTCAGAACAATCAAACGAGAAATTCGTTCCTTCTTGTCCTTAGAAGCATTGTAGATATAGCTCCCCTTTTTCATGATCCCTGAGTAGACACGAACAAAAGTCAGTCGCCCATAGGGATCGGACATCAGCTTGAAGGCAAGCGCAGCCAGAGGTGCCTCATCATCGGCAGGACGCTCACCTGTCGAGCCGTCGGGGAGCAGACCTTGAATTGCCGGTACCTCTTGAGGCGAGGGGAGATAGTTGACCACAGCATCTAGCAGGATCTGTACGCCTTTGTTCTTAAATGCTGATCCGCACAGCATGGGAACAATATTTCCCTCAAGCGTTCCTTGACGGAGTGCCTGGATAATATCGGTCTCGCTTAGATCCTCTCCTTCAAGATATTTCTCCATGAGGCGATCGCTCGTCTCAGCCGCAGATTCAACCAACTGAGTTCGGAACTCATCAGCCCGTTCCCGAACATCATCTGGAATGTCTGCCTCAACAATATCGGTGCCCAGATCGTTACGATAAAGGTAGGCTCGCATACGAACCAAGTCGACGATCCCCTCGAAGTTATCCTCACTACCAATGGGGATTTGAACAGGCACAGCATTCGTTCGTAGCCGACTTCTAACTTGCTCGTAAACGCGATAGAAGTCAGCCCCCGTACGATCCATTTTGTTGATAAAGATGAGACGGGGTACAGAGTACCGATCGGCTTGCCGCCAAACCGTTTCCGTCTGAGGCTGCACACCACCGACCGAACAAAGCACCGTGATCACGCCATCGAGCACGCGCATCGATCGCTCCACCTCAATGGTGAAGTCTACATGCCCTGGGGTGTCGATAATATTGATTTTGTACTCGGGTTCGCCCTCTTGAGGACGCGTTGGATCCTTGCGATCGCGCAACGTCCAAGAAGTACTGATCGCCGCCGCCGTGATGGTAATTCCTCGCTCCCGCTCCTGCGCCATCCAGTCGGTCACAGTATTACCGTCATGCACCTCACCAATCTTGTGAACGACACCAGAGTAGAAAAGGATGCGCTCAGTCGTTGTAGTTTTTCCAGCATCGATGTGAGCAGCGATGCCAATATTTCGGACTCTTTCTAATGGGATGCTACGTGCCACAGCCTCCTCCCTGATGACTACCGCAACTAAGCAAAATGCGCCTGTTAAAATTCTATACTTTTTGCTACCGACTCGCTTAGCAGCTAGACTGCTAAACATTCGGAAAAGAGAACCCGTTGCAAACGCTAATTATCGCTATCCTTTACTGGTGCAATTAGGCAAGGCCATAGTCATGGAGAATGGCCTCAAAACTGATTAGCTGCAAAGCAAATAATCAGGAATTAATACCTAAAAGCGATAGTGAGCAAATGCTTTGTTAGCTTCGGCCATTTTGTGCGTTTCCTCACGCTTACGGATGGAGCTTCCCGTTTCGTTTGCAGCATCCATCAGCTCGTTAGCTAAACGCATAGCCATAGTCTTACCAGCTCGGCTTCTAGAAAACTGAATCAGCCAGCGTAGAGCCAACGCAATTCCGCGATCAGAGCGTACTTCCATGGGCACCTGATAGGTTGCTCCACCTACACGCCGAGCCTTAACCTCGACCAACGGTGTGGTGTTCTTCACCGCACGCTCAAACATTTCTAGCGGATCACTCCCCGTCCGTTCTTCAATAATTTTGAATGCATCATAAACAATGCGGTAAGAAAGCGATTGCTTGCCAGAACGCATCAGGCGTCTAACCAACATGCTGACCAATCGGCTATTGTAAGTCGGATCAGGCGGAACAGGACGTTTTTGAACAACAGTACGACGAGACATGATGAGTGAAGAATAGGATAGATGATGAACAGAATAATCGGGTCGTGATACTAACAGAATAGGATGGACTTTAGGAAAGGCTTGAAGGCAATACCTAGACAAACTTGTATCAGCCAACAACCAGTCTCTCTGGAAGGGTTGCCCCTAAAGCACCTTAACGCCTAAGTCGCTACGTTTCACACAAAAGGAAACACATAAACCTGTTCCGAATCAATTGCCGAGGAAGAGATTTAAGACTTTCTCAAAGCACTTCTAACAAGGAAGAAGGGTAGCGACAGTGAGCTCTTTCAACCTGACCTTACAAATGCGGAGTGAAACCATCGGTTAGATTTGACCAGTTCCCAATGAAGCGTTGCCGACGATCAACAAGCCATACCGATTTCGAGTCAAACCTACTTGGGACGCTTTGCACCATATTTGGAACGTCCTTGTCTCCGGTCTTTAACACCAGCAGTGTCTAACGTTCCTCGCACAATGTGATAACGCACGCCAGGTAGATCCTTGACCCGACCTCCACGAATCATGACCACCGAGTGCTCCTGCAGATTATGTCCGATACCGGGGATGTATGCAGTGACCTCAAAACCGGATGTTAGGCGAACCCGCGCAACCTTACGTAGCGCAGAGTTAGGCTTTTTGGGTGTTGTAGTGTAGACGCGAGTGCAGACGCCCCGACGTTGCGGACAACTTTTCAGTGCAGGCGACTTCGTCTTCTGCTTAATTTGCTGGCGCTCACTACGAATGAGCTGCTGAATGGTGGGCATGGATGGTTCGTTTTGTACTTGTTCTTCAGAGTTTGAAAAGTTTTCACAGTCTATAACAATAACAATTTCTGTGAAATTCTGTCAATCATCTATCAACATTGGCCGAATTCGACTGCTCTTTGCTCGGATCATGGCCTGAGCCGCAGGAATCGCATAGCAAACGACGGTTTTCCCTGCTTTTGTGACAGGACGGATGCGCCACATCCACGCTTTTATGAGACTCGTAGTTTGCGGCGAGCCGACTCAACACTATTCTAGCGGCGTTGTCATTGCATTGGCGGTGGGGGCGTGGTTGCAGCAACGGAAAACGAAGCACCACATCCACAGGTTTCTACAGCATTGGGATTGTGAAAGCGAAACCCACCCCCCATCAAGTCTTGGGCAAAATCCAGAGTCATCCCATCAATTTGTGGGAGGAAGTCGGGGGCGATCGCAATCTTCAGGTCATCCCAATCCCAGACCAAATCGGTCGGTAGAAGATCGGCAGAGGGCGTCAGTGTGTAGACCAACCCCGAGCATCCACCAGATTGAACGCCGAGCCGAAACACACGATTTTTGGGGTTGCTACCTGTGTTAATCAAGCGCTGCACTTCTTGAGCCGCTTCTGGACTGAGATAAATCATTATGGGCTACGGAGTTGCCGAGACATTTGTTGTTCTTTGATCCAAAGCTCTTAAATTTAAAGAATTCAGATCTCCAAATTTTGATTGTAGTGAGAAGGGCAAACACGTGGAAGCAGCGGGACTGCTGGCGTCACGGATCATCCCGCTGCTACAAATAATACATTGACTGAGCCATTGAAGGGTCTAAATGCCCGAGATAAAGGTCGATTTAACTGCGGATTTCATTCCACAGTTGTACCCACTGGTCGTAGTTTTTGACGCTTTGCCACATTTCAATCTGCGCATGCAATGACAAGTCATCCATAAACAACTCATGGGCCTTTTCAGAACCAACCGCTTCAACGCCCAATTCTGTGGCACCCGAGTAGCCCGTGACCTCTATTACCCCCTTCTGTCCTTGACCGCTAAGGATGTAGTCAATCCATTCGTAGGCAGCATCAACGTTTCGAGAATTCTTTGAGATCATCCAAGAGTCTGTCCAGCCTGTCTGCTTACCCGCAAGTCTGGCTGAGCCGATCGGAAAATCCTCGCTGATCAGTTGCATATAGGTGATGGGCCAAGCATGTGCCAGGACAATTTCTCCGGACTGAAAGAGATTGGCTAGTTCGCCAGCGGTTGTCCAAAACTTACGGACATTTGGACGGAGTGCCAGCAGGGTTTCTTTCACCTCTTGCAGATCGGCATCACTGAGATCATAGGGATCGGGCTTGCCGAGCCATAGGGCCACATCGGCAATGGTCATTGGGTTGTCGGGTAGGGCAATTTTGCCCTCGTATTCGGGTTCAAACAAAACATCCCAGGAGTCAGGTGTCGTTTTTACCGCCTCTGTGTTGTAGAGCATGACATTAGGTCCCCAGGCAAAGGTCACGCCATAGGGCTTGCCATTAAAGGTATTCCATTCCCCCCCCTGAAAAGATGCGAATACAGCATCGTAGTTCTCAAGCTTGTTGGTATCGATAGGGCGCACGAGACGAGCTTGGTAGAGACGCTCAGTAATATCTCCTGAGGCAGAAACCAGATCATAGGTTCGTCCGCCCCCAGCACGGAACTTAGCGAACATTTCGTCACTAGAGCCCGCGTAGGTAGCTTTGACTGTACAACCTGTTGCCTCTTCAAAGGGTCGGGTAAAGGAAGGATCGGTGTAACCTTCCCAGACGATCGCAGTGAGGGTACAATCCGCTGCGTAGGCCGGCGGTGTGGGAAGAATCAGGGTCAATACCCCGATTAGGCCGACGAAAACTGAAGTCAGTAGACGATAGAGCATAAAAAGTCTCTCAACTTTTTGAAAACCGTTTGGAACGTTGGGATGAGATTGCTTTGGGGATAGACGATCGCCCATCTCCCTTATCGTTCCATAGTCTACCGACCCCTTTGCCCCTGGGGTGTTCATCGTCAGCAATCTGTAACACCAATTTAGATTGCGGAATATCTTGAGCTGGCATTGACGATGACTGGGGACGGGGTCAGTTCGCGCTGTGCAGAGAAAGCCACAGGCGGAGTGGGCTCAAGCGAATATCCAAAGCTGCCGTGCAAAACGATCCATAAAAATTGCACTCAAAACAAAATGTCATGCCCCGGAGAGCATGACATGGCAGACCAACACTATTCAGTATCAAGGAGATTAAGTTCGCTTCCAGCAATCCGCCGCCAACTCAAACAACAAATCATGGAAACTTAAAACTTGTTTAAGATTATATCAGTGCTTCCCCGGAACGTCTACAGCAAGAACATTGGATTCGTTTTGAGAACTGGTGCGATCGCCCGCTCTATAAGGATCTTTCACTTCGCACTTTTTTGAAAATCAATGTGACGGGGCATTGGAAGATGACACCGACTCTTTACATGTACTGTCCGGATCCGAAACAGGCGAGGAATCCAGACCAGAGGGCGATCGCCCGAATTCAGTGAAATCTACAGGCGGTGGTGCACCCATGCCATAGGTCACAGCATAGCTGCGAGCCAGGAGCCAGAACCATAGGGCTGGATAGCGCGGTGCCAGCCAGGGGCGCAGGCTTCGGGTAAACGCCGGAAGCCAGCTCAACAACCAACTGATGAGCGCCATGACAGTGAAATTGAGATAGCTACCCACCCATCGCATCATGTCGCGGCTCCCTGCCAACTCCCAAATCCACAACAACAATGCGGGGTTTTTCCAAGCCGCCCGCAGCGCCATGCGGTTAAACATGCCCCACCCTGCCCGATCCTTAATGAAGCGATCGGCAACATCGGGAGATTCTTCTGCCAAAATCCCAAAGAAGGTATTGAGCATCGCATTCACCCGCTCTGGGGATATCTGCTTGCCCGTGGGAACCATCATGCCCTTCGAGAAAAGCCAGGTAACGGCGATGTTGCTCTGGAAGGCACGGATCTGGTTGAGGTGCTTGGCTTGGAGCAAATCGTGGTGGAGGGCAAAATCGAGTAGCACCGTGAGCCGAGGCAGGTTGCGCACCAGGGAACCAAAGCCCGTGAACACTAGCGGGGATTGGAGAGAAGCCGCATCTCCCATGGCGACCAGGCGATCGCACGCGACTCGGCGGTCGTCCGACCCAATACTGAAAAAGCCTGGAATATAACCAAACGTTGCCTTTTTCCAGGTCAACTGATCCAAGTCGCAGCGACGGTACTCCGGCAGGATGGTGAAAAAGTCTTCATACATTTCCAGCAACGAACCGGGATTGTCGGGATGCACTTGATGATAGTGGAAGAGGTAAAACGTCAGATCCTGATCGCGACCGGGAAACAGTTCCCAGATCAGTTGCCGACCTCGTGAAACATCTCCATGGCTGTTGAGCACATCCCCATACTGAGAGTCCCAAACCCCCGGCTCGAAGCCGCCATCAATGACGGCACCCACCGTCGGACAAACGCTATCGAACGCCCGCCCACCATTGAGCTGCCAGGCAATGGGAGAAGCCGTCCCCATGGCATCCACTAACAACCGTCCCGTCACCTGGCGTGGCGCTTGGCTGGGCAAGTGGGTAGCCGACAGCAAAAACCCGTCGCTAGCAATGGTGGCCTGTTGGAATTCTGTTTCGTCCCAGATCTCGCCACCGGCTGCCCGTAGCTTCTCGCCGCATTGCCGTAGGAGTTCTTCCGAGTCGATCGCAATGTTGAGAACGTTAGGAGTGTGAAGAATCGGGGCTTTGGCGATCGCCGGATTATTGGCATCAAAAAACTTGTTGAAGCCATCCACATATTCCCGCGCAATCATTGCCTCGAATTCTTCAGGCGTGAAGAGTCCCAGGTCAATGAGCCCCTGAAACTCTTGACGCGAGATGTTCCACTCTCGGTTCATCCGCCCAAACGGAAGGCGCTCTAGCAGCAACACTTTGTAGCCTAGCTGTGCCATCAGAGCCGCATGAATCGAACCCAATGCTCCGCCAACATAAATCAGGTCATAGGCAGGGGTTGCCGTAGCCACAGTAGAACCAGCATCTGATGAAGCGGGTTGCTCTGCCAGCAAATCTGCGAGCGAGCGAGCAGGCTGCAACTGCACGACTGAGCGGGGTTGAGTTCGCTTGCGGGCTTCGCTGCGCCAGCGCTGCTCCCACCAATAGACCCGCTTCAGGTCATATTCGCCATTGGGAAAGCGCTGAAAATAATGTGCCGTTTTGGGATAGTAGGGAGCCAGAGCTTCAAAGATGGAAGTCTGAGACAGATCTACCTCAGGTGGTGTTGGATAGGTATTTGGAAACCGTCGTTGCGCCTGCTGAGTCAGCGCTTTCAGCACTTGGCGTTCTGCGGAAGATGCTGTACCGCTCCAGCGAAAAACCTTGAGATAGGTCGTGCGATTGAGTGGCCATAGGAACGCAACGAGTTCGGCAGACATGCCACCCTGATTTGCATCGAGATGCAAGCGAATGCCATCAGGGGTTAGTTCACGCTTTCCCTGGGGCATTTCAAAGTCGTGCTGAAGCCATTGCCGCACGGCATCCAGGTCTGGCGTTGGAACTTCAAGATAGAGAACTTCATTCATGCGGCTCTGCAATACGCGGCTCGCATCCCGCAGTTATCTCACACTGAAGGGGCGATCGCATCCAAACAACTTTACAAATCTCCCACATTTTCAGACCTTCTGGAGCTTCGTGCCAGGAATCTAACCAAAATAATGAGCCAAATCCGTTCCCAAAAGACCCGTCTCCACAGCATACTCTTCAGAACACCCCAAGAGGATTTACGCAAAGCTTGCGTAATCCTAAGCAAATTCGTTGATGGTGTGGGCGCATGGCGGCCACACCATCAACAAAATGCATAAGTCCAGCCCAAGGTTTACCACTGCTGATTGCAAAGATGATTTTTTCCAAGAAGGATTTTACCCAGCCCTTTGTCGGAAAAAATCCTCCTTGGATTGTGCGCGCCTCAAGGTTTGCGTCAGTTCCGTGGGAATTTGTTGATCTTGTGGCCGCCATGCAACTACAAAATCAACAAATTGCGTAAGCTTTTTCCCTATGAAAAACGGGCATGTGCCCGTTCATCACCCACGCATTGATTTGAGTCGTAGGGCTTGTGCCCGAGGCAATGCAAGCAAGCTTCTAGACCCATAAAGCAGCAGTGCAAGCCTTTATCGAAACACAGCTCTAATTTGCCCACTGAGCAGCTTCCTGCTTTGCATAGATGCTTTTTAAGTGCTTTTTCACCGTGTCGATGGTCACAAACAGCTTGTTAGCGATTTCATTGTAAGTCAGCCCTGTACGCCGCCACAGCCATACCTCTGCTTCGCGGGGTGTGAGGTTAAACTTGCGAATCTCAGCTGCCGCCGCACGGCGCACAGTTTCTTGACGATCTTCCAGCACCACCAAGAAACATGGCGTTTCGCGATCATCGGGTTGAACGAGTTGTACCCGCACCCGAATATCGTTGGTGTCACCGATATAGAATTCGCCTTCCAGGAGCGCTAGACGTTCTCGCGTTAGCGGATAGGTTTCTGTTACCTGAAAGATTTCAACTAACTGCTGCAGCTCTGGGGGTAGAGCCTGAGCATCTTCATTTTGCTTCAACAGGGTTTGACAAATTTTGGACGCGTAAATATTCGAGAACAAAACCTCTCCGCGATCGCTCAAAATCAATACGCCATCTGGCAAAAGGTTAACCAGGTCGTTGATTTTCATAGTCCAGTTTTGGGGGCTAGTGAACAAGATTTCCAGACAACTACCCAACCGAGGAAAACTTGCTAGTCAAAAAAGTACGGTGGGGAAAGAAACGAACCAACACCGAATGCACTGGCAACTAAACGGTGTCTTAACCAATTGTTTAATTCCTCGGTCGGCTGAAATCTACTTCACCTGAGGAGCGAAAGATTCCGCCAAGATGTTACGGAAATTGGTCTGCAATCTGGCAGAAATCAGTAAAGCAAACCCCGATTCAATAGCCTATACTGGCAGATTTGGCCAATTCACCTCGGCCTTGCATTGGAGATCATGAGATTGCAAACCCTTGACCGTCAAATAATCTGACCGATCTGGCGATGTTTTATCTCAGCAACAACAAGATGATGAAGCCACCCTCGTTACCACAGTTACCAAATAGCAACGCTGAGTTTCAAAAATAACAAGAGGCCATAACGAGAGTACGGAAGCAATTCTGCTTATCAGCTTGTCTAGCACGAGAGCGTTTTGCCTTGCTGATAGTCCGATTGGCGATCGCCCCTACCCCATCCAACCTGAGATAGCTTGCGACGTTTAATCCCTGTTCCTGATGCTTGATGTCTGGAGTGAGCTGACCTCAAAACGACAAAGCAATAACCATGAAAAGAACATTCACCGTTGGTCTGTTGTCAATGCTCGTGATGGGTGTGAGCAGTATTACTGCTGTCGCTCAGGGCGATCGCCCATCTGAAGCACCAGAAACGTTTGAAACCTTTGCCGAGTGGTGCCTAAATCAAGCCAGCTTGAGTCCAGAAGCCGCACACACAGTTGAAGTGCTGCTAGAAACAGCCGAAACCCAAGAGTGTGCACAGGCTGCAACAAGACTCAATAGCCTGACAGAGCTGACCTTAGAACTCAAATCAATTTCAGATGTGGCTCCAATAGCCAGTTTGACCAATTTGACCAAGCTTGACCTTTATGCAAATCCAATTTCAGACATAACGCCATTGGCTCGACTAACCAACCTGACTAAATTGACAATAATTCCTCCTGCACCCGATCGAAATTCGCTTTCCGACATCTCTCCGTTAGCAGAGCTAACCGACTTGACCCAGCTCTCCCTGCGACGAAACCAAATTTCAGACCTGACCCCACTCGCAGGTCTAACTAATTTGACTGAGCTTGACCTGACAGGAAATCAAGTTTCAGACATTGCTCCGTTGGCTAACGTAACCGACTTGGTCTACCTTTTCTTGGAAGAAAATCAGATTTCAAATGTAAGCCCCTTAGCAAATCTAACTAATCTGAGTCATCTTAATTTGCACAGTAATCCAGTCGAAGACATTGCTCCACTAGCCAATCTAATGAGCTTAAGCGAGCTGACTATCAGCAGTAGTCAAGGGATAGACCCATATCCCTTAGCAGGTCTTAACAATCTGACTTATTTAAGTCTAGAAGGGAGTCAAATTACGGATGTGACACCTCTAGCCAACCTCAATAACCTAACCACACTAACCTTGAGCGACAACCAAATTATGGATGTGGCTCTGTTGTCAAATCTGACCAACCTGGAGAGTCTAAACCTGGATAACAATCAGATTACAGATATAATACCGCTAGCGAATTTGACAAATTTAAGAGGACTGCATCTCAGCAACAATCGTATTGCGGATATATCTCTATTGGCCAATCTGACCCACCTGTATCGCCTTAGCCTCGATAACACTGGCATTACAGATATCTCGCCCTTAGCAAATCTCACGAATCTACATGATCTGAGACTCAACAACAACGGTATTGCAGATATCTCACCCTTATCTAATCTGTCAAATATGGTGACCCTTCACCTCGATAACAATCAAATTGCAGATGTGTCTTCATTAGTGAATCTAACGGATCTGCGATACCTTCACCTCGATAACAATCAAATTGCAGATATCTCGGCGTTAGCCGATATGACCGACCTGCGAGATCTATATCTCTCTGACAATCAGACTACTGATGTGTCTCTGTTAGCAAATTTAACGAGTTTAGATGTACTGGTTCTCGATAACAATCAGATCACAGATGTATCTCCATTGGGGAGTTTACCTGACTTGTTGCGGCTTCAGTCGGTGGACAATCCGCTTGGCGATCGCACCTGTCCTGTACAACCAGAAGCAATCTGTAGGTTCTGATGTCAAATTCGGGTGTGGTTTGCGCTGCTGACAATCGCCCGCCCAAAGTCTGGAGTATAGCCATGCAAATGAGGGTTGCGGAAGACTTCCGCAACCCTCGTCGTCACAATGGAGCCAGTTTTTCAAAAACGCTCTCAATCGAGCAGCGAGCTAGAAGAATGCAGGCTGGTGGCGAATCAGGCTGAGGAACTCGTCGCGAGTGCGCTGATCTTCTTGGAAGCTACCAAGCATTGCGCTCGTTACTGTCCAGGAGCCGGGCTTTTGCACCCCACGCATCACCATGCACATGTGGCTGGCTTCCATGACCACGGCGACGCCCTGGGGTTCAAGAATCGACTGAATGGCTTCGGCGACTTGGCGAGTGAGACGTTCCTGTACCTGAAGACGGCGAGAGTACATCTCTACAATGCGTGCCAGTTTGCTCAGACCCACCACCTTCTGGTTGGGAATGTAGGCAACATGGGCGCGCCCCATGAAAGGCAACATATGGTGTTCGCACAAACTAAAGAAATTGATGTCACGCACGAGCACCATTTCATTGTGCCCTTCATCAAAAATGGCATTGTTCACCAACTCTTCGAGGGATTGATCATAGCCGCTGGTGAGGAAGCGCATGGCTTCGGCGACCCGCTTAGGCGTCTTGAGCAGCCCCTCCCGTTCAGGGTCTTCACCCACGGCCTGGAGCATGGTACGCACCGACTCCATCATCTCGTCCATACCCACTTCAGTTTTTCCCTGAGGTGCAGCAGCGCTGATACCACTAGAGGAGCGATCGGGGCGCACAGAGACACCAGCCGATTGCTGAGCATCGTTTGCCGAGTCAGAGCTAGTGGTAGAAGCTTTTGCGTTGGAACCGTTAGAAGAGGTAGAAGAGGCAATAGTCATGATAAGCCTTCAATAAACAACAAATGGAACGTGAAAACCTGAAACAAAACTTTGCCCTGACACCTGAAGCGCGCGGCAAGCGACTTGATGCCAGGCAAGCAAATGAATGCACAATAAAAACTGCCATCCAGAGCCGGAGCTTTTGGTTAAAGGGCTCCGGCAGTTGGCATGAGCGTCAGTTCTTCGACGACGGCTTGGCCAGGTAGCAGTGCAGTATGAAGAATCGTTTGGGCAACAATCTCGGGGGTCAGCATCTTGGTGCGATCGAAGTCGGCTTGTACGGTGTCGGTATCCCAGATGGGGGTGTTCACCGCTCCAGGACTCAGGCTGACGACGCGAACCCCATGGGGGCGCTCCTCGGCAGCGAGGGTTTTGGATAAGGCCACTAGACCCGCTTTGCTGACGTTGTAGGCTCCCCAACCCGGAAACGCTTGGTGAGCCGCAATAGAGGCAATGTTAATAATGGTGCCTTGCTGCCGATCGCGCATCCCCGGCAAAATTGCCTGAATACAGAGCAGCACACTGGTCAAGTTCAGGGTCATTACCCGTTGCCAATCATCTAGGGGCGTGGTCAGCACCTCCCCGGTGTAGCCCATTCCTGCATTATTCACCAGAATATCGATGGAATGCTGAGCCGCGATCGCCTCCATCTTGGGCTTCACCTGCTCGACCTGCGACAGATCGATAGCATAGGTTTGCACCGCTACGCCCAGTTTTCTAGCCTCAGCAGCGGTTGATTCTAGGCGATCGGGCGATCGACTGACCAAAACCAGTGGGATACCGGCTTGCCCAAAGGCAAGCGCCGTCGCCTTGCCGATACCACTACTGGCTCCGGTTATTAGGGCATAGCCTTGTTTAGAAGAAGTCATGAATCGAGTTTTAGCCTCGTAACACAAACAATTACAGAAGAACGTAGAGAAAAGCCGTAACAACGTCAGATCAAGTTATGCGCCTCATTCACAAATCAAATCCATCAGACAATTTCCGAGACGATAAGGTTTCAGCGCCATAGAACCAGCGTTACAGAACAACGCAAGGAAAAGATTGATAGTGGAACTACTCCTACTGATGCGATCGGACAAGACGACTTAGAGAACCAAACGATGAAATATTTATCGATGTCATTCGCAGATTATCCAATTCGCGACTGAGTCGTGGAAGATGCTCACCCTAATGGAGTAGGGCGCAAGCTAGACCAGCGGTCTAGAGTCACTTTGTTGGCAAGAAAAAATCGATATTAAGTGGGCAATGACCGCCACAGAATCAATACGAACAGAGGAACAAATAAGACGACAAAACAATAGATTTTGGAACGCGCGGGAGAAAACGATGGTTGATAGAGGTGAAGGACAGATCGGCAAGAACAGGATTGAAGCGCGCGAAGGATTTGAAAACGTTCAAGCCTATCATTCCTTGAAATCTATCTCGCCATTTTTCGTTCAAACTCCAGTCAGGAGTCTCCCTCATCAGATAATCAGACCAGACTGTCATAAATCAAATGGCTCCTTGCAATGAAGGGAAATTTGAGGAACCGGAGGAATTGGCGATCGCCAACGAAACATCCGGCTAAAACCATTGATTGCGAAAAGGCAAAACATGAGAACAGAGGATGAGATTGAAATTGGCAAACAACCCTTCATTGTTGAGTAGACAGAATGCGCGTCCTGCAGCCACTACACACGATCGCCTTGGCAAGACGATCTTTGTTAAGGATTGTTAACCTTCGAAATTATAGCATTTTCGCCTTCTGGCAGAACGTGATTCACCCGGGCGATTGCATGTTGCTGCACATTCGTGAGACTCCCTTTGTCAGCGTAGCGTTTGAAGGGGACACAGCCCAAGTATTGCCGTTTACGTAGCGGGTTCCAGAAACACACCAATGTCGCGAAATTTCTGATATCGCAGCTCTCGTAGCTCGGCGGCGGCATGCGTCGACAGATGGTCGAGGCTGGACACTAACGCCTGTTTCAGCGTCGCAGCTGCTGCAAGGGGGTTCGCATGGGCACCTCCATCGGGTTCTGGCAAAATCTCATCTAGGATACCAAGATTCTGTAAGTCGGTCGCCGTGATGCGCAACGCTTCGGCTGCCTGAGGCGCTTTCCCCGCATCTTTCCAGAGAATAGCTGCACAGGCTTCTGGGCTAGCAACGGTATAGACAGAGTGTTCGAACATCAGCAAGCGATCGCCGACTCCAATTCCTAGAGCCCCCCCGGAACCACCTTCACCAATGACCGTGCACACAATGGGGACATCCAACCGAAACATTTCGCGCAGGTTGTAGGCGATCGCCTCTCCCTGCCCCAGACGCTCAGCCTCAACCCCAGCATAGGCTCCGGGGGTGTCGATGAAGGTGAGGATAGGCATGCCAAAGCGGTTGGCATGATTCATCAATCGCATCGCTTTGCGGTAGCCACTAGGGGAGGCCATGCCAAAGTTGCGCGCCACATTGTCCTTTGTGTCTCGCCCTTTTTGGTGCCCCAGCATGACCACCGGACGCCCCGCCAGCCGTGCCACCCCACCAACTAGGGCTTTGTCGTCGCTGCCTGTGGAGCGATCGCCATGCAGCTCCACCCACTCATCCGTCATCGCCTGAATGTAGTCCAGGGTGCTGGGACGGCGGGGATGCCGGGCGACCTGCAACCGCTGAGCTGGAGTCAAGCTATGAAAAATCTCGCGTCGGAGTTGGGTCGCCCGTCCTTCCAACTGCTCGATCTGATCAGACACATCCACATTATTTTCCTCTGCCAATTCGCGAATCTGGATGATGCGAGATTCTAGCTCTACCAGCGGTTTTTCGAAATCTAGCAACAGTGGACGACGCTCAGCGTTACTCATACCCAAGGCTCACAACAACCAATAACTTTGTCGGCTTGAACCCCAACAGGTGTGCAATTAAACAACATCTGCAAAACCCATCAGGACTTACGCACTTGGTTGATGTTGCAGTCGCGACGCGCCACACCATCAACGAATTCCCTCAGGATTACGCAAAACCTGCGTAAGTCCTGTCCGTATCAGATTCTATCAAGCTGCCGTAGCTCCTGCGCACCGAGGGATATCCGAATAGGGGCGTTGCTGATTCTAGGAATGAGAGAAAAGCGGTATGAATCGAAATGGCGTTTCGATTCATACCGCTTTTCAATAACACCCGCATAAGAAACGGGAAATCATGGGGATGAACGCTACTCCTCAGGCTGCTGTCCGTCGCGACGCCCCAACTCATAGACACCCGCTCCCATCGCCGCCAGAATGCCTAGGCTCAGTGCCCAATTTTTGCCCAACCCAACTTCTACGCCAAAATTCACCAATCCACCGACTATCAGGAAAGGCACAATACTGAACAGCGAGGCATAGAAGGCATTTTGGGATTCCCGCGCCACACGGGTTCGCTCAAATTCTTCCTGGGACGTGTAGAGCGATCGCTCTGCAAAGTTGAACCAGCGTTGCAACTGCTCCATCACCCAATCGCTCACTGGAGAGAACCCCAAATACAGCGCCAATGCCCATAGACAGATACCTGCCAGGGTCACTTTCTCAATGGAAATCTGGAATGGCAACAGTTCACGCAACATACAACGGCGATCGCCCCATCGAAAAACTTCAAGTCCTGGCTTCATCAAAGCCCACCCCATCAAACCCGTGAGCTTGTCGGGTTAGGCTTCCTTTGATTGTAATGGTTCTTTACATCGCTTTTGGATGGAAGCAGAAGAAGTCAATGGATGGAGGGGTGGATAAGTCGATGGGTGGAGGGGTAGATGAGTCGATGGGTGGAGGGAACGTCTTATTTCCCGCTAATCATGATGAAGTCATTACTGCCCACCATTGTTTATAGCTGCGCGATGGCTCCAGGGATACGCCTCTTCTAACTGGGCGGCGAGAGCAATCAGGGTAACCTCATCGGCGGGACGACCGACAAGCTGGACGCCTGTGGGTAAACCATCGGGGGCGAGCTGGGTGGGCAGGGCGATCGCCGGTTGCCCCGTAGCATTAATTGGGGGAGAGGGAGCCACCCAATTCAGAACCTTTTCGAACATGTTGGGAGCCGAGAGCCGCCGCCATTCCCCCACGCGGATGGTGTGGTGCAGATAAACGGGCATGAGGATGGCATCGTAGGCAGAAAGCTTGATAGCCAATTCGCGGGCAGCCGGTTGGATTTTCATTAAGGCACGAAGATAGTCCCCTCCTGATTTGCGGCGCGATCGCCCCCTTAGCCAGCGGTTCAGCTTATCCAGAAAAATCCACGGCACGCCCATATCGACGCCAGCCTGCCAGACGGTGATCATCGGCTCGATCAGTGTCGAAAAGTCTACCGTATGCGGCTCCACCCGATGTCCCAAGGCTTCCAACCGCTGTGCCATCTGATCGATCGCCGCTTTACCGACAGCATCAACTGTACCGACTGGGGTGATTTCGTGGATCATGCCAATTCGCAAGGAGCCAAGGGGCTTTTGCGTAGCCTCCAGAAACGTCGCAGGTGGGTCGGGCAAGAAGTAGGGATCGCCAGGAATGTAGCCAGACATCACATCGAGCAACGCCGCCGCATCGGCAACCGTTCGCGCTAATGGCCCATCAATGGCCAGCCCGCTCATTCTTTCGCCCAAGGGCGCAGAGGATACTCGCCCCCGCGCAGGTTTGATGCCCACCAGCCCACAGCAGTAGGCTGGGCCACGAATGGAACCGCCGCCGTCCGTGGCCAGGGCCGCCGAGCAAAAGCCTGCAGAGAGGGCCGCCGCCGCCCCACCACTCGAACCCCCTGGGGTATAGTCTGGGTTCCAAGGATTGCGCGTGGGGGGAAAGCCACGGGGTTCGGTGAAGGGAGATGAACCAATTTGCGACGTTGCTGTTTTACCCAGGATGGTGAAGCCCGCCTCGCGTGCCCGCTGAACCACCCCAGCATCGACATTGGCAATGCGATCGCGCAAGATATGCAACCCATAGGTGCAAGGCACTCCCGCCACAGGCGTCAGATCCTTGACACTAATCGGTACACCAAAAAATGGAGGTAGTGCATCGGCACCCGCCCCCCGCGTTGCCAGTTCCTCTGTTTTGCGTTTTGCTTCCTCGCGGGCCTGGTCTGCTAGCACCAGGAAAAAGCTATTGAACTGGGAATCTAGGCGATCGATGCGCTCCAGGCAAACCTCCGTCAGTTCCAGGGGCGACAGTTCCCCCGTGCGAATCAACCGCGCCTGTTCAAGCGCAGGAGAATAAGCCAGATCTTCGGAATTCATGCCGCTCCCTCATGCCAAATGCTTTTCAACCGTATCAAAGAGACTTACCAATCATAAGCATCGAGTTTCTGGGCTTTGGTCATGAAAACCTGATTATGCTTGGCTTACATATATACAATTGCGACTGATTTGTTTTCAAAAAGCTGATGTATTTTTTCTTTTTTCTAAAGAAACAGGACTTACGCAAAACTTGCATAATCCTTATATTTGTATTTCGTTGATGGTGTGGCGACGCGGCCACACCATCAACGAAATACATAAATCCTGAGAAAGTGAGCAAAATGAGTTCCCCAATTGCATTTTCTATAATCTGAGTTCGGGCTCAGCACATCAGACAGTTGAAACATGTTTTTGCACGAACAACTCTATCGATCGCCCACCGCAATGGAAACGCTGAAAACGCTTGCAATCACAGTATGCGGGGCAGGAGCGTTGGGAGCAAACGTGACCGAAGGCTTGGCGCGGATGGGCTTTGGGGCTTTGACGGTGCTGGATCGCGATCGCATCGAAGAACATAACCTATCCACGCAACCCTATCAGCGCTCGGAAATTGGCTCGCCGAAAGCCAAAATGCTCGCTAATAGCCTCTATCGAGCCGTGGGTGTGGCGATCGCGCCCATCCACAAGGAACTGAATGCTCAGAATGCTCGCAAGTTGCTGAAGGGAAGCCAATTGGTCATCGATACCTTTGATAATGCAGCTTCTCGGCAAGTGCTGAAGGATTGGGGCGATCGCACCCAAACGCCATGCTTGCATGCAGGCATGGCAGCAGACTATGGCGAAGTGATCTGGAACCCGCACTACCGCGTGCCAGCCGGAGGCGGAGAGGATATTTGTGACTATCCCCTCGCCCGCAATCTGGTAATGCTGACGGTCGCCGTTACCTGCGAAGTCGCTACCGATTTTGTTCTCACCGGAACGCAGCGCAACTTCTCGATTACGTTGCGGGATCTAGCCATCCACCCACTGTCTTTTTAGCGATCCATCCGGCATTTGAGAGCGCTATACCAATTCGCGAAGAGCCCGACCCTGCGCTCAGGCACCGCCTTGTTGTTCTGGCAAAACGTCCTCCAGCACCAAGGCCAACTCCTGCCGCAACCGCCCTGAGCGCACTAACTCGGCGTAGGTTTGTGCTTCGATCGCCACCAGTTCTTGCCGGAGCTGTTCGCGAATGAAATCAATGATATTGGGATGCTCCGTTTTGAGCTTGTCAATATTGGTCTGAATTTGCTCGATTTCACCACGCACTAGGGCTTTTTGATAGCGATAATATTCATCGCTGATATCGGGACGCTGGTCGGCTTCGAGATGCTCCAACACGCGATCGAGGGCGGCTTGTCGGGCAGCCAGTTCCAGGTAGCGCTGGCGTAGGGGTTGGTCGCCCAGCAACTTGAGCGATCGCAACAGCGGTGCAATGGTGACCCCCTGCACCAGCAGTGTGAACAGCACCGCACCAAAGACCGTGGCAATAATTTGCTCTCGGGCTGGCAAGCTTTCGGGCAAGCTGAGCGCCAGCGCGATGGTCACAGTGCCTCGGACGCCGCCCCACCACAACACAGTCTGTTCTCGGATGGGCATATCGTTGGTTTCTGTGAACAGGTTGGAGAGACTGCACAAGCTAAAAACGGCGATCGCCCGCGTCAACAACATCCCCAAAATTGTCCAACCAATCAAATCTAAATTCTCAACCAACCCCTGAAATTGCACTTGGTCTCCGACCAACAGAAACAGAATGGAGTTAATAAAAAATGCCAGGAAATCCCAAAATTCTGACACCACCAAACGGGTGCGAGGATTCATCCCGATCCGTGACCCATAGTTGCCGAGAATCAGTCCGGCTGTGACGACACCGATCACCCCAGAGCCGCCCAGGTCTTCTGTCAGCAGATAGGTCGCATAGGTTGCTACCAGGGTCAGCGACTGTTCCACCAGGGGAAGGTCAAAGCGTTGGGTGAGAAATGAGATGCCAAAGCCAATGACCCCACCCACCGCGATGCCAATGCTGACCACCGCAAACAACTCAATCAAAATAGCATTCGCATTCAGCTCGGCCTGCCCCACCGCCAGACCAACCAATAAACCAAAGGCAACCACAGCCATGCCGTCGTTGAATAGGCTTTCGCCCTCTGTCGTCGTCGAGAGGCGACCGGCAATACCCAGCTCGCGGAACAGCGCCGTAACCGATACCGGATCCGTCGCCGAAAGGCTAGCCCCAATCAGCAGTGCCGTAGGCAGAGCCATGCCAGCGACGTATTTCAACCCCAGCGCAACGCCCAAAACGGAAATCACCACCCCAAAGCTAGCAAGGAGCGTAATCCGCAATCCGTTACGGCGCAGTTCCTTCCACTCGATGTTCCAGGATGCTTCGAACAGCAGCGGTGGCAGGAAAATGAGCAGAATCAAACCAGGGGAAAGATTGACCAGGCGAATATCGACAAAGGCCAGCGCCAAGCCCACCAACACCAGCACCAGGGTGTAAGGCAACTGCCGCACCCGTCCCAGCATCTGAGGCAAAGCTGCAACACTCAGCGCCACCGCTAATACCAATAGAAACCGTTTTAGATTTTCCTCAATAATGAGTTCTGCCGTAGCTGCTTCCAACGCCATGCAATTTTTCTCCCCTATGCGTCTCACCCACCAAATGTAGTCTATGCAAGCCCATTCGGGTCGTGCGATCGCGCTCCTTTCGCTGAATTGAGTTACCCATAGCCAGTGCGTACTCATTCTATGAAAACTAAACCCCGGTCATTTTTGAAACCCTCGCGCTGCAAGGGTTTCAAAAATAATCGGTCGTGGGTTCTTAGAGGATTGGTAGCACTTTTAGCCGCTTTCAAATTTTTGAGAAGGGCGATCGCACCTCAGTCCTTCCTCCCAGCCACCCCCTTCTTCCAGTCAATCTGGACTTACGTATTCCGTTGATTTTGTGGCCGCGACGCGGCCACAAAATCAACAAATTTACTCAGGATTACGCAAGTTTTGCGGAAGTCCTGTCAATATCGTCTTCCAGCCCCTACTCATTTGGGGTATCGTCACAATAAAAACGTTCTGTTTTCAGGTTTGTTTGGTTTAATAGCGAAAACAAGGTGACATATCTCCACAAAACCTATGGCTGCGATCATTCCCTTTCTTATTACCGTCCTTATTCTCACGCTGAGCCTGCTCATCATCTCCAAATTGCCGCTCGGCGTTGATATCGATAGCTTCGGTAAAGCCCTCTTTTCCGGACTGGTCTTGGGGTTACTCAATGCCCTCATTCGCCCAATTCTAGGGCCTATCTTTGGGGCCACTGTTCTCAATGTCTTGACGCTGGGCTTGGCATCCCTCTTGCTCAACGCCCTAATTTTCGGCCTAGCGGCTCAATTGGTTCGCGGATTCCGTCTCCGCTGGGGCATCATTAGCGCCCTGCTTGGAGCCTTTGCCCTCAGCATCGTCTATGGCCTCTTAAACCGTATCCTGATTACCATTGGCTTGGTCAGCGTTGGCTAATCTTGTTTGAGAGCAGTAGGTTTAGAACCTTAGATTCAAGCTCTTTGCATGTTGGCGATCGCACGGTGAGCCATGCTCACCCGCAGTGCGTTCAGATTGAATAGGTGAGTCAAGCGATCGCCCAAAGTCAGATCTCATAGGACGGACATTGCTTACCTTATAAGCCAGTATCGCGACGCTTCGAAAGCCTCTTAGAATGGGAGATATCTTCATATCACCCTTGGCTATGACTGCACATTCGACCGCCACACCCGATCTCAAGCACCTGGCCCAAGAAACCCGCGAAGCGGCTCGCCAACTGGCCATCTTGACTACAGATAAGCGAAACCAAGCCTTGGAGGCGATCGCCCAGGCGCTCGAAACTGCCGCGCCAGACATCTTGGCCGCCAATGCCGAAGACTGTCGCGTTGCCGAGGTGGAAGGACTGGCAAAACCGCTGTATGGGCGGCTCAAGCTCAACGAAAGCAAGCTTCAAGGCGTCATTACCGGAGTGCGGGATCTGGTGCGCCTACCCGATCCGGTGGGCGAAGTGCAGATCCATCGCGAGTTGGATACCGATCTGGTGATGAAACGCATCACCTGTCCCCTAGGAGTTTTGGGCGTCATTTTTGAGTCGCGCCCCGATGCACTGGTGCAGATTGCAACCCTGGCGATCAAGTCAGGGAATGGCGTCATCTTAAAGGGTGGACGGGAGGCGGTGCGCTCCTGCGAAGCCCTGACTCGTGCCATTCACACAGCCCTGGAACAAGTAGGGATTTCACCCGCCGTAGTGCGCTTGCTCACGACACGGGAAGAAACCCTAGCCCTGCTACAACTTGAGCACGAAGTGGATTTGATTATTCCGCGTGGATCCAACGTGTTCGTGCGGTTTGTGCAGCAAAATACCACTATCCCTGTGCTGGGTCATGCGGATGGCATTTGCCATCTCTATGTGGATGAAGCCGCCGATGTGCAGAAGGCGATCGCCCTCACCTTGGATGCCAAAACCAGCTACCCCTCTGCCTGCAACACCATCGAAACCCTGCTGGTGCATGAGGCGATCGCCCTCACACTGCTGCCCCAGCTTGCCGAAGTCCTGCAAACTCATGCGGTCGAGTTACGCGGGGATGCACCGACCCAAACCCTGCTAGCGCAGCATGGCATGACCATTCAGCAGGCCACCGAGGAAGATTGGAAAACCGAGTATAGCGACCTTATTTTGTCCATCAAACAAGTCACGGCTATGGAAGCGGCGATCGCCCATATCAATACCTACGGGTCGCGCCATACCGATGCGATCGTCACCGAAAATGACCAGACCGCCCTCGATTTCATGAACCGCGTCGATGCCGCTGGCGTTTTCCATAACTGCTCTACACGCTTTGCCGATGGCTTCCGCTATGGCTTTGGCGCAGAAGTCGGCATCAGCACCCAAAAAATGCCACCCCGTGGCCCCGTCGGGTTAGAAGGGCTGGTCACCTACAAATACTGGGTGGCTGGCGATGGCGCTATCTCCGCCAGCTACACTGGCCCCAATGCTCGACCCTTCACCCATAGTGATTTGAAGTAAGGGCTAATAAATAACCCTCAAACTATCAACAGAAATCTGGTTTTTAGAGCCAATAAATTGCAACCAAGTAATGCAACATTACCTGGAGATCTTTATTAATGAACACTCGATAATCTCCTCAATGCTGGAAGGTTGGCCCAATAATTCTGTCGTTCTACCTCTGAAGTGGGAGCATCCTATGAACCGGAATTTTGTCACATCTAGCGTGACAGTAGCCACACTCATATTATCTACTTCCTTGTTGTTTATTGTTATTGGATTTGCCGATGTAGTGATTTGGGTGCTTATGTTTCTTTTGGCAATTCCATTCACTTATGTAGTGGTTAATTACATCGCACCCTATTGTTATGATCGGTCTCAGATATATCTCCCTGAGATATGTCTTTTTTGTATTCATCTGATATCAGCCAGCTTTTTTGGTCTTCTGGTATTTCTTGGTTACAGCACAATGCCCCCCATTCTCCCCTTTCAGCCAATTCATCATCCAATCATTCTTATCAATCTTGGATTTACTTATGCAGGACTTGTTGGATTGATACTAACAATATCTTCATTTACGGGCTGCTTAGCCTATATGCTAGTATCGAGAGATATTGATTAGTCCATTTAGGAGCCCGAAAAAATAGGATTAGGTGATGATGAGTAATACCAACCCAATCTATGAGACTGGCTGGTAATTTGGCTGTAGTAAAAGCTCGGGGTCTGTTGGTTTCCGCAAAGATCGCTGATTTTGAATCGGTTCGATTAGTTTTGCATGAAGTTCATCTGATGATGCACCGCTACTGCTGGGAAGAATGAACTTTTTTCTAGAATTTGATGTTTGCTTTTACCACTCGCAACTTGCATTTGAAGTCCGGTCTAAATCTCGAAATACCGCATAAACCTTATCGTCTAACATCTCTTCTACCCCACTTCTCCCCATGCCTGATTCCCTACGCATTAGTGATATTCGTGCCTATGGCTACACAGGATTTCTCCCTGAAGAACAGGTATTAGGGCAGTGGTACACCGTGGATCTGCGAATTTGGCTGGATCTTTCCCTGGCAGCAGCAAATGACGACATTGCCCAGACCTACGACTATCGGGCAGTGGTGAAGGATGTTCAGACTCTGATCCAAACCAAGCGGTTCAAGTTGGTTGAGCGACTGACTGAGGCGATCGCCCAACGCATCTTGGCGTCGGAGCTAGTAGAGCAGGTGCAAGTCCAACTCACAAAGGTTAGCCCGCCAATCCCCGACTTCACGGGCAGCGTCACGGTAGATATTACCCGCCGTCGAGACGCGATGTCCTAGCGCTGATTCATATAGAGAAAAGCTTCAGCCTCGGCCAGGCTGGGTTGAGAAGCGATCGCCCCAGACCGCGTAGTCGTCAATGCCCCCACTGCGCTGGCAAAGGTAATGGCCTCTCGTGCTTGCTCAGCCGATTGTAAAGCATCGGGACCCTTGACACAGAGCTGATGCAAAAAGCCTGCGACAAAGGAATCTCCGGCTCCTGTGGTATCTTCCACATCCACCGAGAAGGCCGGAACATTGCCCGTGTTGTCGGCCAGAGAATAGGTACAGCCACGCTCGCCATCCGTAATCAGCACCCCAAGCAGGTGGGATTGCTGGCGGTGGATTGTCGCGGGATCTTTGGTATCGAACAGCCATTCGGCTTCCTCCGCCGACAGCTTGAGCACATGCACTCCCGGCAACAGTTCTAGAATGACGCCCTTGGCCTGTTCCGGTTCATCCCAAAACATGGGTCGCCAGTTCACATCCATCAGCACTTGCGTTCCCTGGGATTTGGCTAGCTCAAACGCTCGCCGCACCGCTGCAGCACTGTCGGGATAGGCTAGCTCCAGCGTTCCAACCACCAAAAATTTTGCGGTGTCAAATAACTCAGTGGGTAATGGATCCGCCTGGAGAAAAGCATCGGCAAACTCACTCGCCTTGAACTCGCCAAACCCGGCAAATTCGCGATCGCCCTCCGCTGAGCGCACCACAAATACTTCACGGGTTGGAGCTGTTGGATGGCGCTGAATCCCCCGCCCATCGACGCCCACCTCGTCGAGCAAGTTGACCAGCGTATCGCCTACCTCATCCGACCCAACGCAACCAACAAACGCTGTCGGTGTGCCCAGCTTCACCAGACAACAGGCAACATTGGCCGGTGCTCCCCCTGGATAATCCGTCCAGGAAACGACCTGCTCCAGTGGCTTACCAGCCTGGTCTGCCAACTTGTCGAACAATACTTCTCCGAGACAAATGACCTGGGAATCGGGCACTGCGCCTTCCTTTTTCGATAATGACTGCACAAATCTAGCAAATGAACGGAATGTCGATGGGGTAAATCCGCTTTGCATCCCTGCAGGATGATAGGCAACGATATCAGCTTGCCGAACATCCTATTAAATCCCACCACCTCTGCCCTACTTTTGGCAAGACCTGAGGGTCAGACTTTTCTGCCCGCTAGTCGGGGGCTTCCTCTTATAGCGCTATGCGCGTTAGTTAAGTACGGTTGTGTGGGGCGCGGCGCGCCCCACACAACCGTTGCTGTGCTTAATGCGATTGCACACCGCTATATTTCTTATTAATAAGGAGTCAACTTGCGATGCGCTACATGGTTGCAGCAGAGAAACTATAATCCTTCAGCATGAATGAACACAGCCTATGGCGCATTTCACTGGCCCACAGAATCGCCCCTGCCTTCACGGCCAACCCCAACGTTGAAGCTTGTTTTGTCTTTGGCTCAGCTGCATTGGGCATTTCAGACCAATATTCTGACCTTGAGTTAGCGTTTATCTGGTCCCAGCTACCATCTCCAGAGCAATTACAAGCCACAGCACAAAGCGTGGAAGTCAATGGGTGGGACATTGAGCCCTATGGAGAAGCAAAACAGGCTTGGTTGGAACAGTTTTATTTGTATGGCATGAAAGTCGAAGCGGGACATTGGGCACGGGCAACCATAGACACCATTGTGATGGATGTTGTTGAACGTTACGACGTGGCGCAAACTGGGCTTTTGTTTGAGAAGCAGGCGATCGCCTCTCATCTACAACGTGCCATTATTCTTTATGGTGAGGAAACAATACAGCGCTGGCAAAAACAGATCTCTCCTTATCCGGAAGAACTTGCTGTTGCAATGATTCAGAAACATCTGAAATTCCGACCCTTCCACGGTCAGCGAATACTGGCCGAACGCCTTGAGCTTCCAATGTTGTATGAAAATAACTGCGCCATTGTGCGATGGCTACTCAATGTGTTGTTCGGGCTCAATCGCATGTATCACCCTGGCTTTAAGTGGACGCGCTTCTTTGTTGAAGAAATGACCATCAAGCCGACTGACTTTTTTGAGCGCTTGGAGCGTGTTTTTCAATCGGATGCCGCGAGCGGAACCGATGAGTTGCGGCAACTTGCAGAAGAAACGTTTGCGCTTGTCGAGAACCATTTACCGAATGTTGACCTCAAGCAACAGCGTGAAACGTTCAATCGACAGTATCCGACATGGGAGCCCCATCGGTGACGACGGGACGGTTGCATCTATCGTGAGGGTTCTTGGAGTTGCGTGGCAACCCGCTCTCCAAACTCTGGGTCTGTGTTGGCCAATCCCAAAAGCTGGAGATATTCTTGCAAGGTCAACCCCGAGTCTTCAATGATGGCAAAGGCTTCGGCTTCCAACTCTTGCTGCAAACGCATGGATTCGAGCTGGGTCTCTGCTGCCTGCAAGTCTCCTTCGCGCGCATCCACCAGTGCCAGCACTTGTAGATAAGCATGAACAAACTGGTTCACTTTTTCAGCGGAAATATCTTCGGTTGCTGGGTTGGTGGGAGGGGGTGCAGTAACCGAGCCTTCGGAAGCCGTCGGTGTTTCGTCAACAGCCGCCAATGCCGGGATGCCTAGCCCGCCCGTAAAGAATCCCCAGCAAAGTGAAACGCAGAGAAATAGGGCGATCGCTCGCCCCCATCGCCGCATCCATCCTTGTTTCATCCCCTCAATTGCTCGTCTCATACTCCACCCCCCAATCATTTCGCTCGTTTCTCTCTTGATAGGCTGCACGCTACCTATGCCCCTTCACCAGCGCCGCGTCCCCTGAATCAGCGCAAACACTCCCAGCCCGATTGTGATCAAGAGCACGATCCAGATCACGCCGCCGGGGAAAAAGGTGAGCAGGCCAAACCCGCGTAATCCCCAAATAACAGCCAAAATAGCAAGCGACACCCAAAAGAGTCGTGCTTCAATTTTCATGGTTATTTGCCTAGCCATACGTTACAGCGATTGTTGCTTGAATCAGCCATAGCCATCGGGTGGAATACGGCACTCAATAGGTCTTCCATAAAATAGCCACGTTTTCAGCAACGGAACTTATGTATTTTGTTGATGGTGTGGTCGCGACGCGACCACACCATCAACGACTTCCCTCAAGGATTGCGCAAGTTTTGCGTAAGTTCTGAGCCATTACAACGTTGCTGAAAGAAGCGCGCACAGATAACTGTAGAACGTTACGGATTTAGATTTACTGAATTCACGAGGAGGGGTTAGTTACCGAATAAAACCCTAACGCATGCTTAGCGAGAGTTCCGGATGCCAGCCAGAATACCCGCCCCGATCGCCAACATCACCAGAGCCCAGATGGCCTCGCGGGGAATTTCTTGCAGCCAGCCAAACGCCTGGAACAGCAACAATAGCGCCATCATCACCAGCAAGATGCCCGTGACATAGAGAAAAATAGTAATCGCCAGATTGGGTTGCTGACCCACAATGCCTGCTCCATCAACGTCGGGAATTCACGCCACTGCGCTTGTCTTTGCAATCCTACCAAATGTCAAATGTCATGGTTTGATTGTTCTCCCACATCCTGGGATTTCGGGAGCCCACAATCTCCACTGACCCATTTGAGGATAGGGGTTCCAACCTCGCCATTTGACGGAAGCGATGCGCCCCCTAAGTATTTCCCTGGAAGGACTTAAAGGCAGCGTCACGCAATCTTGTCGCAACCTTTATGGAACAGTGTAATTTTTGTGGTTATCTGAGGCATATTGAGACAGGACAAGCTACGATCGCGCAGCCTAGTGACCTAGAGGAATCAGCATGGTATCTGGAATCGCATCACAGACTGCTTACCCCTCAGACCGCTCTCACTCCACTTCCCATCTTGCCCTTCCTGCATTGTCGAGGGGCGATCGCCATCAGCTTCAACAGGGCGAAATTCTATTAGAAACTCGCAGCCACACCGACTGGGGGGCTGGGGTAACGGCACGGATGTACTTGCCGACCGAGCGGACGCAAATCTGGCAGGCATTGACTTGCTACTCCCGCTGGGTGGCGTTTTTCCCAGACCTTACCCATAGCGAAGTGGTCGAAGACAAAGGTCATCGTTGGAAGCGGTTGCATCAGTCGGCTAGCAAAAATTTTGTTCTATTTCAGGTCAATGTTTCGCTTTACCTCAAGGTATTTGAAACAGCTCTGAATGATTCTCACCTCATCCGATTTCGTATGGAAGAAGGTAACTTTCGCGACTTTTCGGCAGACCTGCATCTGGAAGACTGGGACAGTGGCACGGTGCTCACCTATTCTGTTCAGGCCACGCCGACTGTACCGATTCCATCAATGTTGATCCAGCAAGCGATTCGCCTCGATTTGCCTGCTAATCTGAAACAGATGCGGCAGTGTTTAACCCAGGCTTCAGCGATCGCCTAAGCGCGCCTTGAAGACCTGGGAATGTCTTGTTTATCGCTGCTGTCGTTGTGCTCGTGTACTGTTTTGCCTGTGCATCTTTTTGCTCGTACATTCTTTGCAGTTTTAGACAGGTCAAGAGGTTTTCCCTATGCGTTCTTTTCTGGCAGTACTGGTGGCATGTGGAAGCTTGAGTTTGACTCCAGCGCTGGCGGCAACATCTCCTTCTTCTGTGACTCCCTCCACGTCTGGCACAGAGCTGGCGCAGGATGATAGCGTGGAGCGGCTCAACGAGATGTTTTCTGACGAAATTCAGGAAACCGTCGCAGCCTGCTGGGAACAGGAAAAGGTGGATCTGTCAGTGGGTGCCAGCCCTGAAGGGTGGGTTGTCTGCGGTGATGGCAGCGTGATGGAAGGGATCAGCTATGAAGCCTACCTGGAAATCGTTGGGGATGTGATGATTGCTAGCACCTTGGCCGGCATGCGGGTGGCGATCGTTGAGGACCCACGGCTGACGCCAGAAATATTGGCATCATTTGTGACCACGGCGGAAGGTCAGCAAATGATGCAAAGCATTGTGCAGTCTGCCATTTTAGAAAGCGGATTGCAACTCCCTGATCGGCCTGCATCGGCGCAGATCCTTTCGGAATGGGTAGCGACCGGGTTAATCGAGAATTTGAGCAATCCGACTCGCTTAGACAATCTGCTGGGGCCAACGGAGCAATACCCGGAAGTCGTCGATCAATTCTGCACTGCGCCTGGAATGTCGGTTGACGAAGCCTTACAAGCCTTCCCCCAGCATGATTCAATTCAGCTTTATTCGGTTTGTATCGAAGAATCGGGACTGGCTAACACCTTGATTTAATATCAATTCGCTAAGACCCCACTCCGGCGGATGTCGTTCGTCGGAGATTCAGCCGCCTAATTTGTTAACCGCCTAACCTACTAATGCAGTGAGCATCCAGCAACTGGTACTGGGGTAGGTCGAGGACGGTGCAGGTTTCTCGGGTAGCCTTGATAGCTGAGGGTTTTCCGGCAGCGAGGTGAGCGATCGCCCCTGCCACGGTGGCCTGGAATGAGCTATGAAACAGCCAGTCCTGTTGCGGCAAGTAATCGGGTTCAAAGGCGGCTGTATCCAGCAACCAAAAGTCAATGCCATAGCGATCGATGACCTGGCGCAATTCTGCCGGGTCATCCGTGTATTGTGCCCGCACGAGATCTTCAGCCCGGCGGCTAATCTCGGCGTAGTACGTCCGGTGATGGGGCAACGCGAACTCGCGCCCCACCAAGAGCGATCGCCCTGCAAACGCCGGAATGTTGTTGGCATCGAGCGCAAGGGACGCCACCAGGGAGTCTTTGGGCTGGGTCGCGAGGTAGGTATAGACTTCCGGCGCTTTCCCTTCCACCCAATTCTGAAACGCCCAGGCAATGCGAGGTATGGCAGGCACCAATACCAACGTGAGCAGCAGGGCGATCGCCCCTGCCACATAGCCTTTGGCGCGAAGAGAGAGCGTGCCGCGTTGTCGTTGCTGGATCAGCCAGTACCAGCCCCGTTCCAGTAGCAGTGTTAGAACAATCGCCGTCGCTAGAGGCAGGATAATCCGCCAGGTGTGGTAAGTGTAGCGATTGGGGAAATGCAGCCGCAGCAGCGCCAAATGCGCCAGTAGAAACAGCCCCAAGGATGCAACCAGCAATTCGGTGAACAGACGTCGGCTGGGTTGGAGGCGATCGCCCCAAGGAAAGTGGCGGGCGGGTAGAAACGGCAGCGCTAGTCCCAGCAACACCACCGTTGGGAAATAGGGCAGGCTCAACCCCGCCGATCCTTTGAACAAGGTGCGCCAGGTCGGTGCCACGAAATACTGGTTGCGCCCACCGGAGGCGTACTCTGGCATCGCGCGCATTTGCTCAGCGCTAATGATGGGGCCGTAGTCGGACAACCCACCCAGGAGAAAGGGAAGCAGTACAATCGCCGCCACAATCAATCCACCGACGGCGAACCGATAGTCAACCGGATGTTTTGAGAAGCGCAGGGAGAAGCCGCGCAGGCGTACCAGCCGCAGCCATAGCACCCCGACCGCCAGCAAAATCAACGGCGGGAAGAACAGTCCCAGCAGGGCGATCGCCCCTAAACATGGCAGCAACGCCCCAGCCGTCCAGAAGTCGAGGAAGGCCATGAAGCAGGGATAGACGAAGGCGCGGGGTGAGGCCGAGCTGAGATCATCGTTGAGCCAGAGTTGCTGGTTGAACAGCAGCACGGCCAGAAATGCCGTCACCTGGACGGGAAACAGGCGCAGAGTCAGCCGATAGAGCGAGAGACTAGCGACAAAGGCGATCGCAACAGGCAGCAGTTTCGCCGCTAGCAATGGCTCGATCCCCACCGCTGCCATCGCTTGGTAAACCGCCCGCACCCCCAGCGGCGACGCCGATTGGAAGTAGTCCATAATCCAATCGCTGGGAAACAGCTCGGGGTCGGCCCAGCGTTTCATCCAGACAATATGCTGGCGGGTGTCATCCTGGATGACAAAGGGGCGGAGGGCAAACACCAGCATCATGCTGCCATAGAACAGAGGAACCGCAAGGCTGGCTAGCCCCCAGAGGCGGTGGTGGGCGATCGCCCCAAACCTCGCTTCCGGCAGACTCGACTCAACCTTGCTACTCGGCATCGGCTATTGGCATCGGCTAATCAGCATCAATATCAGGCGTCTGGCGACACATTCTGAGCAGTGGCTGCTACTTCTTCGGGGTTCAACGCCTGCTCGCGTCTTACTTTAGCAACCAACTGATCAAAATAACGATTTAACGCTGGAGCCAACACACTATGAAAGCGGTTCAGCACCCGCATCTCCGTGCCAGGTGTAATAGTAAAGCGGTTTTGGGAAATGCCCGTCACGATCGCGGTGGCCACGCCATCGGCACTCCAGGTGTCAGCCGTAGCGGTAATGGCTTTGGTTTCAGCGGGTTTTGTTTTGTTTTCCTCGGCCAGTTGGGGCGTGTCTGTGTCGGGGGGATAAACGATAGAGACCCCGATGCCACTCGGTTTTAATTCGCCCCGCAAAGCTTCAGCCAGCCCCCGCAGGGCAAACTTGCTGGGGCTGTAAGGGGTGTAACCATAGAGCCCTACCAGTCCGGCACCGGATGATACCAAGGCCAGGTGACCGTGACCCGCCTCCAGCATGGCAGGCAGCACCGCACGGATGGCATACAGGGTGCCAAAATAATTCACGGCCATCGTTCGCTCGAAGATATCGATGGGCAAGTCCGAAAAGTAACCAGGGTGGGCAATACCCGCTGAGGTGACGAGCAGGGTAGGGGATCCGAGGGTGGCGATCGCCTCAGCAACGGAGGCTTCGAGTCGGGGGCGATCGCTCACATCAACAGACACAATCCCAATCCGTTGCTCCGACTGGCTGGCCACCGCTAACTCTGCGCGGGCAGCATCCAACTTTGCCGGATCTCGCGCCAGCAGCGTCACATTCATCCCCCGCTCCAGCAATTGCCGCGCCGTGGCTTTCCCGATGCCACTAGACCCTCCGGTCACCAAAGCATGGGAACCGGGAGCCAGAACCTTGGCACTGGCCTTGCTCGTCGGTTTTGCCATGGCTACACTCCTGCCCGTCGTTCCATTTCCTGCTTCAGTGCGTTCAGTGTATCCCGTAGATTGTTGCGATATACGTTGAAAAACAAGCCACGATCTTCATCTCCCGGATCGACCGCAACCTGATGGGTAATCATCACCTGCCCTGCAGCTTCGTCCAGGACATCGATTTGCCAGCTCCCTTCGACCGACTCCGCATCCCCCTCAACCATTTGAAAGTCAATCCGTTGAGGGTAGGTTTCGTTGGTGGCAATCCGAATGCGGGAGCGGCGGCTAATGAAGGCAACCTGCACCTCATTCACCTGCTCAAAAATGGTCTGGTTGTCTTCGCGCACCAACAACCGACTGGAGGTTACCCCTGGCAAGAAATTCTCAAAGTTCTCATAATCTACCAGCACTTCCCAGGCCATTTCAGCGGATACATCCACGATGACCTGGCCGACAAAGTTGCCTTCCGTCCCCGACACGACCGCTTGACCGGATTGCAGTGCCTCTCGATTGGTCGGAGCCTGGGCTACTTCGTGGGGTGGAGTCTGGGCAGCAGCACGGGGAAGAACGGCGGGGAGGGCGATCGCCATCATCATCGGCAGTACAGCGATCGCACTGGATTTCACAACAGCTATCAGCATAGGACGTCAACTCATTATTCTCGCTCAATTGTAGGCGTTGTGACTCGCTTCGTCTGTAGTTTGTGCCCGAGGCGTTGTTGAGCGCGAAATTCGGGGGTGCAGAATCATACCCTCAGCCAGCGATACCGGAATTCTAGTCGCGCGGAATTTTAGGAAAGATGGCAGGAGCAGTAAACGAATGCGCTTCTAGAAAGGCACGTCGTCGCCTTCACTGCCTAAGTCGGGATCTTCAACCAGTTCTAAGTTCTGGCGATCGGACTCGGAGCCACCGTCTGCCGCATCCTCCATCCGCACAATTTGCCCATTGAAGAAGTTCGCCAGGTTTTTCGCGGCACGGGTCACCGCGTCCTCTTCCCAAAATTCGGGTGCCATCTGGGGGGACAAAGGATTGGGAGATGG
>JADEXA010000056.1 GCA_015207365.1 Vacuolonema iberomarrocanum LEGE 07170 | reverse complement strand
GGGTGGGGCAACGGATAGTTTGTTTGGTTTACAGAAACCGCTTCGCCCATCGCAAACCATTGCTCTTACAGGTTCTACCGTCTATGTGCAGTTTTCGCCTACCTCTCCCACCCGTGACTGGTGGCAAAGTGGCAATGGGTTAATCGGACGGGTGCTGTACCAATCTGCCCAGCAGGTCGATTTGGCCTTATTTGTGTTTAGTGACCAAAACCTGAGTACGCTCCTAGAGGCACGCTCTCAAACTGGGGTGGCGGTGCGAGCGCTGATTGATGAAGGATTTGCCTACCGCAACTATAGTGAGGGGCTGGATATGCTGGGGATCGCGCTGGCGGATCAGCGCTGTCGCATCGAGGAAGGAAATGATCCCTGGAGACAGGCGATCGCCACTGTGGGGACTCCAACCCTCCCCGAAGGCGATATGCTGCACCACAAGTTCGCTGTCGTGGATGGACGCATCGTTATCACCGGCTCCCAAAATTGGAGTCATGCCGCGAACCATACCAACGATGAAAATGTCGTGGTGATTGATAATCCCACCGTGGCTGCCCATTTTCAGCGAGAGTTCGATCGCCTCTATGACACCGCCGCCCTTGGCATTCCCCTGCGCATCCAAGAAAAGATGCAAGAGCAGCAAACACAATGTGATTTCTGAAGATCACACCGAGACAAGGGGCATCTCTTTATTAAAGAAATTATTAAACAAAAGAAACGTCTTTGCAGTAGCCACTTTTCCTAATGCAAAGATTTCCGTCAGAGCAGCGAAACCCAGTGTTTGCGCCTTGTCCAAGAACCATCCAAGAACATTCAAAACTTTCTATCGTTCGATGTACGGACGACAACATTGGTTTTCTAATCGGCGGTGCTACAACCACAGTAGAGTGTGAATCCTTTAGCAAGGTGTGAGGACACAACCATTATGTTGTCTAAATTTTTGTGGAAATCCCTGCTGGTTGCGCCAGCAGTATTTGGAGCCTCTCTCGTTTCTTCTGCAGCGATCGCGCAAACTGCTCCTGAAGCAGGTGTAGAAGGGAATTCTGAGATGGCAACGCTAGATCAGATCATGGAGTACAGCAACGAAGGCAGTGGTGCTGGCTCTTTGGCTCAGGTGACCTCCGTTACTCAGTTTTCTGATGTGAACCCCGGTGAGTGGGCGTATGAAGCGCTCTCCTTCCTGGCGAACTCTGAAGACCTGGGTGGCCTGGACTGCTTGGAAGGTTATCCCGATGGCACCTACCGTGGTACCCGTGCTCTGACCCGTTATGAATTTGCCGCTGGTTTGGCCGCTTGCTTGGACGCGATTGCGGGTCCAGTGAATGCTGAGCAGTTGGAGCGGATTGAAGCCCTACAGCGTGAGTTTGCCGCAGAATTGGCAGCACTGCGCGGTCGGGTTGATGCGCTGGAAGCAGCGGTTGATGAACTCGAAGCCAACCAGTTTTCGACCACGACACGGTTGAATGCAGAAGCCATCTTTGCCGTAGCTGACCTGTTTGGTGGCGACGATGTTGAGTTGGATATCGATGACGATGGTGATACCGACGGTGACTATGGCTCTGTGAACAACCTGTTCCTGGGCTATCGTCTGCGGATGAACTTCGATACCAGCTTCACTGGTGAAGACCGCTTGCGGACTCGCTTCCAGGCACGTGATATGCCTGCGTTCTACGGGTCTGCATCGCCCGATCCTCTACCCGATGGGTTTGTTGATGAGTTTGACGATCTAAACTTCGAAGGCGGTGGTGACGGTGATGTCGTCCTTGATGACTTCTACTATCAGTTCCCGCTCGGCCCCGTTGAATTTACTCTAGGTCTCAACAGTGTGGGTATCTCTGACATCGTTACCGATGTGAGCCCCTTCTCGAGCAGTGGTTCCGGTTCGGTCGGGTTCTTTGGTTACAACCCCATCTATGACTTGGGTGCTCAAGATCAAGCCTTGGGTTTGACCTTCGACTTCAATGACAGCATTGAGCTGGGCTTGGGTTATTTGACCGATGAATCTCCCGATCCGGCTCCTGGTGCCGCTCTGTTCAATGGCGACAACACCTACTTCGGTCAGTTGACCTTCGACAACGGAGACCTCGTTGTTGCTCTGACCTACGTGAATGCTTACGTGGGTGAAGGCGGTATCTCGGGTGATGAAGCTCCGACCGTCTACAACAGCTACGGTTTGAGTGCCAACTTCGTTCTGGGCGATCGCTTCCAGATTGGGGGTTGGGTCAACTACACCGATGGCCGCACCTTCGATGGCACACCGCTGGTCGGTAATGGCCGCTACTGGAGCTACGCCGGTACGCTGGGTGTTAGTGACCTGGGACTCGATGGTAGCTTGTTGGGTCTGATTGTGGGTGTTCCAACCTACGCGGCTATCTACGACTTCGCAGAAGGTGGCTTGGGTGCCCGCGGCAGTGATGCATCGCTGTATGTGGAAGGCTTCTACCGCATTCCCATCTCCGACAACATCGCCATCACACCAAGCGTCATCTTTGTGGATGACCCCAGCAATAACAACGACAACGATGGCATCGTCATCGGTGCTCTGCGCACCACCTTCCGTTTCTAAATTTGAATCTGTGCTGACATCACGCTTCAGTTACAGGTTGTGAATAGAAAGCGAATAGAAAGCCCTGCTCAAAGCAGGGCTTTTTTGTTTGATGTGAAATCTGTGAGAAGTGACATCAAATCCGGTTGAAAAACCCAAATATCGTTTGTGCCCGCTGCTTTGCAGCGGGCACAAACGATATTTGGGTTTTTCGGCTATTTAACCGGATTTGATATGACATCTAAATATTTGATAAATATTCTGATGGGCTTTGGGCTGCAATGGGTTACGTTGACTCCATGACTGGAGGTGAAATGCAATCCGCGCTGCGGTTTACCGCTAGATGCATCGAATGTCATCACTGCTTCATCTTCACGATTTGCATCCCATCTGGATGTAGCCTTTCTATAGATGGATGATGTATGCTACGAAACGTTGGTGTGCTAGCTGACAAGGCTAGCCGATAAAGAGTGTGAATCCTTTAGCAAGGTGTGAGGACACAACATATGTTGTCTAAGTTTTTGTGGAAATCCCTGCTGGTTGCGCCAGCAGTATTTGGAGCCTCTCTCGTTTCTTCTGCAGCGATCGCGCAAACCGCTCCTGAAGCAGGTGTAGAAGGGAATTCTGAGATGGCAACGCTAGATCAGATCATGGAGTACAGCAACGAAGGCAGTGGTGCTGGCTCTTTGGCTCAGGTAACCTCCGTTACTCAGTTTTCTGATGTGAACCCCGGTGAGTGGGCGTATGAAGCGCTCTCCTTCCTGGCGAACTCCGAAGACCTGGGTGGCCTGGACTGCTTGGAAGGTTATCCCGATGGCACCTACCGTGGTACCCGTGCTCTGACCCGTTATGAATTTGCCGCTGGTTTGGCCGCTTGCTTGGACGCGATTGCGGGTCCAGTGAATGCTGAGCAGTTGGAGCGGATTGAAGCCCTACAGCGTGAGTTTGCCGCAGAATTGGCAGCACTGCGCGGTCGGGTTGATGCGCTGGAAGCAGCGGTTGATGAACTCGAAGCCAACCAGTTTTCGACCACGACACGGTTGAATGCAGAAGCCATCTTTGCTGCGGCTGACCTGTTTGGTGGCGACGATGTTGATCTGGATATCGACGACGACGGTGATACCGACGGTGACTATGGCTCTGTGAACAACCTGTTCCTGGGCTATCGTCTGCGGATGAACTTCGATACCAGCTTCACTGGGGAAGACTTGTTGCGGACTCGCTTCCAGGCACGTGATATGCCTGGTTTCTATGGGTCTGCATCCCCTGATCCCCTGCCCGATGGGTTTGTGGATGAGTTTGATGACCTGGCCTTCGAAGGCGACAACGATGGCGACGTCGAGCTTGACGACTTCTACTACCAGTTCCCCTTGGGCCCTGCAACCTTCACCTTGGGTTTGAACAGTGTGGGTATCTCTGACATCGTTACCGATGTGAGCCCCTTCTCCAGCAGTGGTTCGGGTGCGGTTGGCTTCTTCGGTTACAACCCCATTTATGACTTGGGTTCCCAGAGCCAAGCGCTGGGTGCGACCTTCGACTTCGCTGATAGTTTCCAGTTGGGCTTGGGTTACTTGACGGATGATGCACCGGATCCAGCTCCTGGGTCAGCATTGTTCAACGGCGACAACACCTACTTCGGTCAGTTGACCTTCGACAGCGGAGATTTGGTGGTTGCTCTGACTTACGTGAATGCTTACGTGGGTGAAGGCGGTATCTCGGGCGATGATGCACCAACCGTCTACAACAGCTACGGTTTGAGCGCTAACTTCGTTCTGGGCGATCGCTTCCAGATTGGTGGTTGGGTCAACTACACCGATGGTCGCACCTTTGATGGAACCGATCTTGTTGGTGATGGCCGCTACTGGAGCTACGCCGGTACGCTGGGTGTCAGCGATCTGGGGCTTGACGGTAGCTTGCTAGGTCTGATTGTGGGTGTTCCAACCTACGCGGCTATCTACGATTTCGCTGATGAAGGCTTGGGTGCTCGTGGCAGTGATGCATCGCTGTATGTGGAAGGCTTCTACCGCATTCCCATCTCCGACAACATCGCCATCACACCAAGCGTCATCTTCGTTGGCGACCCCAGCAATGACAACGATAACGATGGCATTGTTATCGGTGCGCTGCGGACCACCTTCCGTTTCTAAGTTGGGTTGGGCTTGAATTTTATTCATAGCTTTGCACCCTTGACTTAACTTGAAAGCCCTGCCAATGGCAGGGCTTTTTTGTCGAGCATGGTTAAGTGAAGGGATGATTTTTTCTGAGAAGGAGTGCCGTACGCTCCTTCTCAGAAAAAATCATCCTTGGATTCTGCAACCCCTTTTTGTTGCTTCTTATGTTGACTTTGGAGAAAGACGCAAAGTCCAGTGGAGAACCGGGGTATACTGGAAGGATGGAGAGGTATGTAGCTCAATAGGTAACGCTCACTGTGGATCTTTCTTGTAAAAGTGAATATGCATTGCTGGCGTTGTTAGCGCTAGCCGCAAATGCAGGCCGAGGAGAGCCGTTGCAAATTCGTCAAATCGCAGCGGAGCAAAATATTCCCGATCGCTATCTAGAGCAACTTCTAGCGACATTACGACGGGGAGGTTTGGTGCGCAGCCAGCGCGGAGCAAAAGGAGGATATGTGCTGGCGGGGGAACCCTGGAAAATTACACTGCTGGAAATTGTCAATTGCATTGAAGGCGTGGAAACTCAGGGAGCCGATGCGCAACGAGAACCGAAATCGGTGGAAGGATCCGTTATTTTTGAGGTGTGGCAAGAAGCCCGAAGTGCCAGTGACGCAGTTTTACAGGGATATACGCTGCAAGATTTGTTGGAAAAGCGTGACGCTCGTCGCCAGCTTGACATCATGTACTACATCTAATGCCGATCGCTAGAAGGCTGTTAGTCAATTGCTGCTAGCAGTTCCTATCAGCGGTTGGGTGTCTACGAACATGATCCCCAACTGTCTAGATCGTGCTAGATGCCTGTCTTGCCGTTTCCCTTCAAGATGAACCCTTGACGAAACTCGACACCTAAGACTTATGAAAATTGCAAACAACATCACCGAGTTGATTGGCCGGACTCCCATGGTACGGCTGAACAAAATCCCCGCTACTGAGGGATGTGTGGCCGAAATTGTGGTGAAGCTAGAGGGCATGAATCCCTCTGCTTCGGTGAAAGACCGGATCGGGATCAGCATGATCAATGCCGCAGAAGCGGCAGGCAAAATTGAGCCAGGGCGATCGGTTTTGGTAGAGCCAACTTCCGGTAACACGGGGATTGCGCTAGCGATGGCGGCGGCGGCAAAGGGCTATCGCCTCATCCTAACCATGCCAGATACGATGAGTGCGGAGCGCCGGGCCATGCTCCGGGCCTACGGGGCTGAGTTAGAGCTGACACCGGGAATTGAGGGGATGAGTGGCTGTATTCAACGGGCGCAGCAACTTGTGGAAAGCCGCGAAAATGCCTATATGTTGCAGCAGTTCAGTAATCCTGCAAATCCACAAATTCACCGGGAAACGACGGCGCTAGAGATTTGGGAGGATACAGACGGACGGGTCGATTTTCTGGTGGCAGGTGTGGGCACGGGGGGTACCCTGACTGGCGTTGCAGAAGTGCTGAAACAAAAAAAACCTGGGTTTCAGGCGATCGCCGTTGAGCCGACCAATAGCCCTGTGCTCTCTGGAGGACGTCCGGGACCGCACAAAATTCAGGGGATTGGTGCAGGCTTTGTGCCGCAGGTGCTTAAGGTCGACCTGATTGATGAAGTGATCTCTGTCAGCGATGATCAGGCGATCGCCAATGGTCGGCGGTTGGCGAGGGAAGAGGGGTTGCTCTCTGGGATTTCCAGTGGCGCAGCACTGACGGCGGCGATCGCCCTGGCCCAGCGTCCCCAGAATGCAGGCAAGCTGATTGTCATGATTCAGCCTAGCTTCGGGGAGCGCTATCTCAGTACGCCCCTGTTTCAGGATCCAGAACTGGCGCTGGCTGGCGTTTCATAGCATCAACTGCCGTGGCTGGCACGAAGGGTATGGGTATGCGGTGTGTGCAGAGGAATCTCAGGGGTCAAAATCCAAAATCTAACCCCGCTCTAGGCTTTAAGACTTTTAGAATTAAAGTATGAGCAATTCCACAACCCACTACGACACCTTATCCGTGAGCCCTTCAGCCAGCCAGGCAGAAATTAAGTTGGCTTATCGGGATTTGGTGAAACGCTTTCATCCCGATCGCCATCCCGATGCCGCAACCCACGATCGCATGGCGACCATCAACGTGGCCTACGAGGTGTTGAGTGACCCGCAACGGCGACGACACTACGATCGCCAAATGCATCTTATGGGGGCGTCAGTGGGGGGACGGCAAGAACGAACCGCCACGGCTCAACGACACTATCATCAGCGTCGCGGGAGCGAGACCGAAGATGAGCAACTCAAGAAATGGATTTTGCGCGTCTATCAACCGGTCAACCGTTCCCTTTGTGAGATTTTAGGCGCACTGGAAACAGAAATTAACAATCTAGCCGCCGATCCCTTCGACGATGAACTGATGGAGGCGTTTTTAGAGTATCTGGAAGACAGTCGTGAGTCACTACAAAAGGCGCATTCGTCTTTCCGCTCGATGCCCAACCCGCCCACCGTTGCCGGAGTTGCGGCCCATCTTTACTATTGCTTGAACCAAGTCGGGGATGGCGTGGATGAGCTGGAACGCTTCACATCCAGCTACAACGAGCATTATTTGCATACGGGGCAAGAACTTTTCCGAATTGCCTATGGGTTGCGCCACGAAGCCCAGGCGGCCATGCGAAGCAGTGTTGGGTGATCCTCAAGTCGGTTTGCAAAACGTTTGAATTTCCCTGACCCGCTCGATTGCCAGGAATCCACCCCCCCGTCAGGGAAATTCTGCGCGAGAATGGATCCGTTGTCTGTTTGCTGCCTATGGGGTGGTTCCCGAGTTATGGGTCTTCCGGTTGTTGCGATTGTTGGTCGCCCGAATGTGGGCAAGTCTACCCTGGTGAATCGTCTCGCTGTGGTGCGGGATGCGATTGTGCATGATGAGCCAGGGGTAACGCGCGATCGCACCTATCGGGATGCCTTCTGGCGCGATCGTGATTTCCAGGTGGTCGACACGGGGGGCTTGCTCTTCGACGATGATTCTGAGTTTTTGCCCCACATCCGTCAGCAAGCGTCGTTGGCGCTGGCCGAGGCAAAGGTCGCCATCTTCGTGGTTGATGGGATGGCAGGATTGAGCGCAGCGGATGAGGCGATCGCTCAGTGGTTGCGTGAACAGTCTGTTCCTGTCCTCTTGGCGGTTAATAAATGTGAGTCTGCGGAGAAAGGACTGATACAGGCGGCAGAATTCTGGCAGCTCGGATTGGGCGAACCGTTCCCGGTGTCTGGGATTCACGGCAACGGTACAGGCGACTTGCTGGATCAAGTGGTGGATCGGCTGCCACCAACGGAAGCGATTGAAGCCGACGAGGCGATCGGGGTGGCGATTGTGGGGCGTCCGAATGTGGGCAAATCCAGCTTACTCAATGCCTTTGTGGGAGAGGAACGGGCAATTGTTAGCTCCGTTTCGGGCACAACCCGCGACACCATCGACATGCTGGTAGAGCGCCAGGATAAACGCTATCGCCTGATCGATACCGCCGGTATCCGCAAAAAGAAAAATGTGGAATATGGCCCCGAATTTTTTGGCATCAACCGTGCGTTCAAGGCCATTCGACGCGCGGATGTGGTGCTGTTGGTGATCGATGCGCTGGATGGGGTGACAGAACAGGATCAGAAATTGGCCGGACGCGTTGCCGATGATGGCTGTGCCTGTGTCGTGGTGGTGAACAAGTGGGATGCCGTGGAGAAGGATTCCTACAGCATTTATGACTACGAAAAGCAGGCGGGCGATCGCCTGAACTTTATCCACTGGGCACCGATGATTTTTGTCAGTGCCCACACGCGGCAACGGGTTCCCAAAATCCTTGACCTGGTCGACACTGTAGCCGAGCAGCACAAGCGGCGCGTCTCTACCGCTGTGATCAATGAAGTGCTGGAAGAAGCGCTGGCGTGGCATACCCCCCCAACCAACCGCCAGGGCAAACAGGGCAAGATTTACTATGGTACGCAGGTGGCTACTGCTCCCCCGGCGATCGCCCTCTTCGTCAATGATCCCAAGTTGTTTGGCGATAACTATCGCCGCTATATCGAGCGCCAGATTCGCCAGAGCCTTGGGTTTGCCGGAACGCCAATTCGCTTGATGTGGCGCGGCAAAAAAGTGCGTGATATGGAACGAACCACCGCCAACCGTGCGACTAAGGTGTGATCTCGGATAGCGATGACCGAGGATTTGCCCTGCATTATCTAACCATTGACACGCTCAACCCTCACCTCCTGAACTGGCATGGATCTGTTGCGATCGCTCCCGATTGGACTATACCTTGAAAAACCAACCACCTGGCTGCACAGTTTAGATCCGCGAGTCAAGCTAGCCTGGTTGATGATGTTTTTGGTTACACCCATCGGCGCCAACCCGATCTGGCGACTGTCTCTGGTGGGGTGGTTGCTCTTGCTCATCGTGAGCACGCGTTTGCCATTTCGGATATGGCGGAAGCAAGTGGGGTTAGTTGCGCTATTTAGCCTCGTCATGTTTGCCATTACTGTATTTGCGCCCGATGGCGTCAATGTGAGTCACCAACCTCGCCTGCCGCTCGATGATCTGGCGCTGACGCTACCTGACACGGATCCTGAGGTACTTCCGCAGCCAACCGGGTATGAATATGTGCTGTTTAACGAAGGTATTTTTCGGATTACGCGGCGATCGCTCGATCTGGCTATTCGCGTAAGCACGCTGGTGTTTGTGTTTTTGGCCAGCACCAATTTGTTTTTGCTGACGACCGCCCCCGAAGAAATCACCGCCAGCCTAGAGCAGCTCATGCGCCCGCTGCGGCGGTTGCGAGTGCCTGTGTCAGAATTGGTGCTAACACTTACCCTGGCGCTGCGCTTTATCCCGTTGGTGCTCGAGGAAGTGCAAAATTTGGTGCGCTCTGTCCGTACGCGTGCCATCAACTGGAAAAAACTGGGCCTCCGCAACTCCAGCCAGGTTTGGCTCACCGTGGCCACCCAGATGGTCGATAACTTACTGGTGCGTGCCGAACAAACCGCCAGTGCGATGCAGGTGCGCGGGTTTACCTCACCCGATGCCTACCGGATGCGATGGTATCAATTTCGGATGCGGAAAGCCGACTGGGTTGTGCTCGTCGGGGCGATCGCTTTCCTCTCTGCCCGCTTGATCTGGGGCAACACCCTGCATGGATGAGGTCGTCCCCTGCATTCTGATGGAGGGGGGAGGCAAAATCAGCCTGATCCCAAAAAAAATCTGAGGAAGCAATGAGGAACGTTAATCGATTTCCTATCAAATACAAATAATAAAGAGGAAAAAATTGTTTTTGTAGCGCTATGATACAAACTAACGTAGAGTAATACTACAGCACAGTCGTGCGGCATTGTACATCCCTCTGGCTAACGAACCTGGAGAAGGATTTTTCTTCATAGGTATTCGGCGCTGGTCCTTTTAGAATTTTTTTCATAAGGCCAGGGTATCTTTCGCCTATCCACTTTACGATGCATGGTGCTTGTCCATGCCCGTTTATAGGGATATGACAGCACAGGCAAGTTCATTTATTTAAGTAAATGCACACTTGAGCCAATGCAGTGAGAGGATAGGACAATTTGGGGATAAACGCAGAAGGAGAACCTGATGAAATGTTGCCTGCTACCCCAGGTGCAGGCCAAATTGCCGATAGGCAAGCCATCAGTTCTGTTGCCAGAGGTTCAAAAGCTCCCATTATTTCATCAATACTCATGAAAACGGTTCACCTTCCTCGTTCTGCAACACAAAAGGCAAAGCCTTCTCAGATGACGACCGAAGCCTATCTCAATCACCCCACATTTGGATTGCTCTATCGGGTGTGTGTGCTGGAAAATGGTCAAGAACTATTCTCCACCCTCTATGCACAGCGCTTGTTTTTTGTCGTAACCGTGGGCAACCAGGGGATTCAGTTTGACCCAGTGAGCCGTGCCGATGCGCGGTTGTTGCTCGAAGGTCGCTTGCGAAGCCTCCGGCGCTTTGGGCAATCCGAAGAATTTCAAAAGGTTCAGAAAACCTATCAGCAAACGTTTCAGTAATGGCTCCAGCGCGATCGCTCACCCGCAGCGATCCCCTGCTCTTGCACGCGATTGATAGGCCAGATCTGGACTAGCATAGAGCCAGGGCAAACCATGCCAAGAGGCTCAGTATGACAGGTGTTTTCGATGCGATCGCCCAACGGATCGCCACCATCCGTGAAACCATTCCGCCCCATGTGCGGCTAATTGCCGTCTCCAAGCAAGTGTCTGTTGAGGCGATGCGAGCTGCCTACGCCGCTGGGGTGCGAGATTTTGGCGAAAGTCGGATCCAAGAAGCCGAAGAAAAACAATACCAACTCCAAGATTTGTCCGACATTACCTGGCATCTCATTGGGCATCTGCAAAGTAACAAAGCGGCCAGAGCTCTAGAGTTGTTTGACTGGATTCATTCGGTCGATAGCTTGAAGCTGGCGCGACGACTGAATACCCTGGCAAGCGATCGCCCCACTCCGCCCCAGGCCTGCCTCCAAGTTAAGTTTGCGTCTGACCCCAACAAATATGGCTGGGATGCGCCTCAACTCCTTGCCGATTTGCCCGAACTCGACCAATTGCACCACCTCAACATTGTTGGGTTGATGACAATTCCACCCCTTGGCCTGTCGGAGGACGAAATCCTAGCGCTTTTTTCCGAGGCCAAAGAATTTGCGGCTCAGCTTGACCAAACCGCCCTCCAGACGATCCGGATGAAGGAGCTGTCGATGGGAATGTCTGGAGATTATGGCTTAGCGATTCAGGCTGGGGCAACGATGGTGCGTTTGGGACGGGTGTTGTTTGGCGATCGCCCACCACAACATCCCCAGCCATAGTGGCTTCGCTGCCCCTCGATCACCTCTCCAAGTTGCCCAGAATAGTGGCTGATTGGTCTCTCTAAGCCATTGGACAGCGGCCTTCTGGGGCGACTGGCCGCCCTCCAGAGCAATTTTTGTCCTGATTTTAAAAAGCTCGGAGATGGGGCTTGACAGCTTTGGAGAAATGCGGTTTGATAGCGTTCGCAGTTGTCGGCGGTAGAGCCATTGTCTCTGTCTGTCGCCTCATCGCTTTCTATTGGGTTAGCGATGCCTTTGCTGTGGAAAACTTTTTTCGATCCGGGAAGCAAGTCAAGTTTAAATGAGGGATTGATCGACACTTGACGGATAGCGATCGCTGTTATGAAACCGATAGCCATCCGTAGAAAGGATCGTTCGATCACAAATTATTAACAGTGACCCCCAATGATTCGGAATGATCATTCAATTACGATGTGATCATCGAGTGGCGATCAGGTTCTCTTATGTCTTGAGGAAGCCTCAAATCCCTTTCTCCAGAACGATTAGCCAGCAATGGCTAGGCTTGCTCCATTGATCGATCTTGATTGGCCGATCAAGCCACAGGAGACTGTTAATTCATCCCCTGGTTTTATCTCGCCTTGTTGTGATTTTGATCAACCAAGATCAAAGAAAAGTATTGACTTTTGGAATTTGATGTATACTGTGGAATCAAATCAAGTTCAATATCTAATGTGCTTGAATTTTTCAATCAGCCGTTCCAACCCTTAATTTTCTGTTAAACCCGATCATGTCCGATTGAAATGGGTGTACAAAGAGCGGGATTTGTTTGGTTGATAGTTGGAATGATGGTTGGTTCCTATCCGATGGCGCGTGATCGAATTTGCTTTGAATTGAGAAACCTGTCGTAAAACTTGTTGAAAATGGAGTGTGTACTGTGAGTATCTTCACCAAGCTGAGAGACTTTGTCGGTCTCAACGAACCCGTCGAATATGAATATGAGTACGACGAAATGGATGGCCAAGAATATCAGAATCTTTATCAGGAAGAGCACACGACTCCGCCCGTACAAGAAGAGGAACCCCGTCGTCGTCGGGTTCGCGATCGCCCCGTGTTTGGTACCGAACCTACAGCGAGCACTAGCAGCATGAGCAATGTAATTGGAATGCCCAGCGCTCTCAACGGCATGTCTGAAGTTGTCGTGATGGAGCCCCGTACCTTTGAGGAAATGCCTCAAGTCATCCTGGCGTTGCGGGAACGCAAGTCAGTGGTTCTGAATCTGACAATTATGGATCCTGACCAGGCACAGCGTGCCGTTGACTTCGTTGCAGGCGGGACCTATGCCATCGATGGTCACCAGGAACGCATCGGCGAAAGCATTTTTCTGTTCACGCCCAACTGTGTACAGGTCAGTATGCAGCAACCTGGCGTCGCAGATTATGTGGCTCAGCAGATGGGTATGAGCCCCAACGCACGTCCTGTGGCTCCAACTCCAGCCTGGACAGAGCCCGCTGCTCGCATGGCCTAGACCCCTCTAGCTCGACGGAATGGCTGCGGCATGATTGGAGAATGAGTATGTGATGGCTAACGTCAGCTCACCTTGACATAGTGCGAGGGAGACTGCATTGTCCACCGCTAGTTATGGCCTCATTGTCCGGTTGCATGTTCGTACGAAAGACAATGTCGGTATTCAACGGCAATTTCTGTTTCGTCCGTTGAATCAGCTTTAGACAAGTTTTAGACAGGGATTTATACAGCTCTGGCAGATGGTGATGCATCCTCTGTCAGGGCTTTTTCCGCTTTCTAGTGAACGAGACGAGTCTATCAATCCATTCACTCACAACGGAGAAGCCAAAGGATTGCCAGCGAGGACAGGGAATTGGGCGATCGCCACCTCTATGGCACTATGCCTTTGGGTAAAACTCAATCATTGTTTGAAAGCCTTGCACTGCGAAGTTTTCAAACAATGATCTGGCCTAACCACGATGCGTAAGACTAGGTAAAGTGAGCGTTTGCCCGTAGCAAAAGTGCTCAGGCCATAGTATCGTTCCCTCAAATCTCCTCATCGATCGAGCCTCGCTAGGTTGGCTGGGGGCTGGAGTGAGGCGATCGCACGCATAAGGAGAGACGAAATGGCGACACAGTTGGGGATTATTGGCGGCGGTGTGATGGGGGAGGCGTTGCTCTCTCGCTTGGTTGCCCAGGGAACCTATGCTGCCGATGCGATTCGGGTGGGAGAGCCGACCGCTGCCCGACGTGAGCTGTTGCAACAAACCTATGGGATAACGGCGATCGCTGACAATCAGGCTGTGCTAGAGGCCTCGGATGTGTTGCTACTGGCCGTCAAACCACAGATTTTCCCGACAGTGGCGGCGACGCTTTCGCCCCAGAAGCCAGAACAGCTCGTGGTGTCGATTATGGCAGGGGTGCCCCTACAAGCTCTGGAAGCGAGTTTCGAGGGGCAACCGATGATTCGGGCGATGCCCAATACGCCAGCGACGGTGGGTGCCGGAATGACGGCGATCGCCGCTGGCACCCAGGCCACGGCTGAACATATGGAAGTAGCTCAGCAATTGTTTGCCGCTGTCGGAGATGTGGTGCAAGTCACTGAATCCCTGATGGATGCAGTGACGGGCGTTTCAGGGTCGGGGCCAGCCTTTGTCGCGTTAGTGGTGGAAGCATTGGCGGATGGCGGTGTGGCGGCAGGGCTGCCAAGGGCGATCGCCCAACGCCTTGCTTTGCAAACGGTGCGTGGTACAGCCGAGCTATTGCAAACCACCGACCTGCATCCAGCGGTGCTGAAAGACCGGGTGACGAGTCCAGGCGGAACCACGATCGCTGGAGTAGCAGCTCTAGAGAAAGCGGGCTTGCGCAATGCTCTGATCGACGCCGTCAAAGCGGCCTATCAGCGATCGCAAGAGCTTGGTAAAGGAAGTTCGGATTAATATCAAATCCGGCATTGCAGAATCCAGGGATGATTTTTTGAGAAGGAGCGCGTATTACGCGCTCCTTCTCAAAAAATCATCCCTGGATTCTGCAACCCCTCAAATCCGGTTGAAGAACCCCAATGTCGTTTGCACCCGCTGCATTCCTCTAATCGGGGTTTCAACGGTTAAACAACCGTTGAAACCCCGATTAGAGGAATGCCCTCCCATTCATTGGTTCTTCGCTCCTTAAATTTTGCGAGTCCGCGACAGCGATCGTCGCTCTGATAGCCGCGATGTTCGTCTCACCCAAATCACAGGTATATTCTTATTGCAAAAATCTCCTAGGAAAAATTACTCAGGTTAAGATCCGATTAAAGGAAGGGAAAGATCCTTTTAAGAGAAATACGGTAATGGAATACGCATGGTTCTAATCTGAAGCAAACTATTTGAAAAGAATTGAAGCTTTAGCTCAGAGAGATGAATTGCTAGCAACCGGGTTTGACAGGAGAATAGCGTAATGGATCAGTCAATTCAGCAGTTTCTATATGGATATGCGTCCTATCGACATTCCAATCAACCTGAACGTCGTGCGTTTAATCGAACGCTGCAGTACTTCGCACAGCGCGTTGCTTATCTTTGCAGTTTGCATGGCAATGGCAAGCTATCGGCTGAAGATTTCGTTAAAAATGTAGATGTAATGTGGGCTGAAATTGAGCGATGCAAAGCTCAGCTCGACCATCTGTCGCAGGAGAATTTGGGATGAGAGAAGGCGATCTTGTTCGCCTTAAGCAACCTATTCGCCCCGCGTTGAGCAATGCCAAGTTTTATCTCTATGGCATCGTGATCAAAATAATGGCTACAGATCCTGAGGCGATCGCCCAAGCTGCTGACACTGAAGTGCTAGTGCAGCTGTATGATCCCCAGGCCAATGAAGTTTATGTGGATGAATTGGGGACACAGGCTATCTATTGTTTTCGGAAAGATGAACTGGAGACGGGATAGTTTCGCAGTCAGCGCCGAAAGATACGCAGGGTAGAGGGTTGCTGATCGTAACAAGCAAAGGCGAAAGAAGAAAATAAGTGCGATAGTAAAACTTTGCCCACAAATAGTGATGAATGCCTATTAACCAAAGGTGTGGGTTGGAGAGGTGCATTGCCTTACCAGAGCAAGCGGTTGAGGTTGTAGGACAGCAGCGATCGCAGTGCAGCGGTTTCCCTTTGGTCTTGGGGTTCACATTATGGATATTACTCAGTTAGCGATTCAGATTATTGTGGCGATTCTGGCGGCAGGGGTTGCCAACATCCTGGTACCCCGCCGGATTCCAGGCCGCTTGCCGGGGATGATTGTCATTGGCCTGGTAGGGGTATGGGTCGGTGAATGGGGCTTTCGCCTGATGCAACAGCGCTTCAATTTTTACCTGCCCATCCTGTCTTGGGATATTGAGGGGGTGCAAATTATCCCTGCGGTTCTTGGTTCGGCCATTGTGTTGTATTTGGTGACGCTGCTCATCAAAATAACGCGCTTTCGGTAAGGGAGTTAGAAGACGCGGGGGCGTTTTCATAGCGCTACGCGCTTAGGTAAAACCCAATCAGTTTTTGAAAGTCCTGCGTTGCGGGGCTTTCAAAAAATCATCTGTAGTGGATTCTTAGCGAATTGGTATTACACAGATGGGCGGCGATGAACCAACGTGGCGCTTGCCTGATCCGTGGGCATAAGGATGATTTCGTTGAGATTTACATGGGGTGGTCGGGTGGCGCAGAAGAGTACCACGTCGGCAATATCTCGACCCGTGAGGGGTGTGAGACCCTGGTAGACCGTTTTGGCGCGATCGCGATCGCCCCGAAAGCGCACGTCGCTAAACTCGGTTTCCACTAACCCCGGGTCGACCGTGCTCACTCGAATCGGTGTGCCTACCAGATCTAGCTTCAGCCCTTCGGTGAGGGCGCGTACCGCTGCTTTGGTGGCGCAATATACATTGCCATTGGGATAGGTTTGATGCCCAGCGATGGAGCCGATGTTGATCACATGCCCCTGTTGCCGCTCCACCATGCCGGGCAGCACCGTGCGCGTGACATAGAGTAGCCCCTTTACGTTGGTGTCGATCATCTCTTCCCAGTCTTGGATGCTGCCATCTTGCAGCTTGTTCAGGCCCCGGCTCAATCCGGCATTGTTGATCAGCACCGCGATGTTCTGCCAGGGGTTTGGCAGCTTGCTCAAGGTGGTTTCGACCTGAGCGCGATCGCACACATCTAGCTCCAGGCATAGCACTTCGGCCTGGTAGTTCTTCTGCAGTTCGGCGGCCAGGGTGTCGAGGCGATCGCGCCGTCGCGCTGCCAAAATCAACTTTGCCCCAGCTTCCGCAAACACCTCTGCACAGGCTTTTCCAATACCGCTACTGGCTCCGGTGATTAAGACAATCTGATTTTGCATGGCAAGAAGAATGACGCATTTCAATGACCATCCTTGAGTCTACCGTTCTCTTGAAACTCGGACGAACGGTCATTGTGGATTCTCCAGAAATCTGGGGATTCTCCAGAAATCTAGGTGACTTGATGCTGCACAAAGAAACAATTAGAAAATCTGCACGCTTTACCTGTTGCAGACTTGAGGTAAAAGTGATGCAATATACTGATGTCTTGTGTTAGAAGTTTGGGTCTACCCAGTAATTTTGGGTTTACCCAGTGACATGGGGGTGTGGCGGAATGGTAGACGCTGCGGACTTAAAATCCGTTGACTGTTAAAGGTCGTGAGGGTTCAAGTCCCTCCACCCCCATTGCATCTGAAATCAGCAGGACTGACGCAAGCCTTGCGCCATCCTGAGTAAATTTGTTGATGGTGTGGCCGTGATCGCCCACACCATCAACGCAATGCATAAGTTCTCATCCAATTTTCCTGAACGGTGATAAGTTGGTAGATGCAATTAAACCTAAGATCCTAAAAACCTGTGCCGCCCGCAGCGCGGGCGGCACAGGTTTTTAGGATCTGGTTTTTCATCATGCCAAGCGACTTACTCGACGACTTTCACCCGCTGACGGCGATCGCCCCGACTCCGTTTGCCCTAAAAACGCTACAACCTTTGTGGCAAGCTTATCCTATTGCGCTCTGGACACCAGAATCGTTGCGCGGGCAGGTGCAAGCAGCGGCAGCACAGGTGCAGGGATATCCAGGGTCGCTCAAGGAGCAGTTGCCCGAGTGGTGGCAGTCGCGTGCCCTAGTGTTTTGTCTGGCGATGGGGGCTGTGGTGCGCTTGATTGCACCCTTACTTCAGGACAAGCGGCAGGATCCGGCAGTGGTGGTAGTGGATGGCACCGGGCAGTTTGTGATGAGTCTGTGCGGTGGTCATCAGGGCGGAGCCGATCGACTGACAGTGGCGATCGCCACACTACTCAATGCCACGCCCATCCTCACAGGCAGCGCCAACGCGCTCCATCTCCCAGCTATTGATACCCTGGGAAACCCCTTTGGCTGGCGGCGGGGATCTGGCGATTGGACTGCCGTCAGTGGAGCGATCGCCCAAGGGCAACCCGTTCATGTGGTGCAAACCGCTGGCTCCACCCTCTGGCAATCGCATCTCCCCGACATGCATCCCTTCCGCTTTGCCGAGGCTGATGGGGGTATCGATGATGAGCCGAGTGCTGAAATGCGAATTGAGGCAACGCTTCAACAGGCATCGACAATACCGACGGTGTATTGGTATCCACGGGTGCTATGGGTTGGGGTGGGATGCGAGCGAGGCACCCCACAGCGGGTGATTGCAGCGGCTGTAGAGCAAACGCTGTTGCAGGGCAATTTGGCGGCAGAGGCGATCGCAGGCATCGCTACGATTGATCGCAAAGCTGATGAGGTGGGGATTCTGGAGTTTTGCGAGGCACGTCAACTGCCCCTGCGATGCTTCAAGGCCGAGGAATTGCGCTCGGTGGCGGTTCCGAATCCTTCTGAGGTGGTGGCGGCGGAAGTGGAGACTCCTAGCGTGGCTGAGGCTGCGTCTCTATTGGCTAGCCAGAGCCAGAGCCTTCTAATTCCCAAACAAATTGTTCGGATGAAGGGACAGCCGGGTGCTGTAACCGTTGCTATTGCTCAGGCGGAGCAGGAGACGATTGGGCGATCGGGCGAAATTTGGTTGGTGGGGATGGGGCCAGGCCAGCTAGATCAGATGACCCCCGCAGCGAAGGGGGCGATCGCCCAGGCCGATGCCGTCATCGGCTATTCCCTCTACATCGACCTGATCCACTCCTGTTTGCGCCCCGGCCAACTGGTAGAAGCGTTGCCCATCACCCAGGAGCGGCAGCGGGCAGAGCGGGCGATCGCCCTGGCGCAGTGGGGGCTGCGGGTTGCGGTCGTCTCATCTGGCGATTGTGGTATCTATGGCATGGCGGGGCTCGTGTTTGAGCGGTTGCGCGAAGTTGGCTGGAATGGGGAGGTTCCGGCGGTGCAGGTGTTTCCTGGCATTACGGCCTTGCAAGCGGCAGCGGCAAGGGTGGGCGCACCGTTGATGCACGACTTTTGCGCCATCAGCCTCAGCGATTTGCTGACGCCCTGGGAGCAGATCGAAACACGCCTGACGGCAGCAGCACAGGCAGATTTTGTTACGGCGCTCTACAATCCGCGATCGCGCAATCGAGTGGAGCAGTTGGCGATCGCCCAAACTATCTTCTTGCGGTACCGCGACCCCAAAACATCGGTGGCGATCGTCCAATCGGCCTACCGTCCTAGTGAAACGATTACACGCACAACCCTAGACGCGTTGTTGGAACATCCCGTCGACATGCTATCCCTAGTGCTCATTGGCAACCGGACAACACGCTTCCACCATCAATGGATGATTACGCCACGGGGCTATTTGGGGTATTGGTGATTTGGAGGATGATTTTTTGAGAAGGAGCGCGTAATACGCGCTCCTTCTCAAAAAATCATCCCTGGATTCTGCAACCCCCTATTTGGGGCTGTGAACTTCGAAACTATCCGGATTTGCTCCCTAGATCGTGAAAACGACTGTAGTTCGAAACCAACGCTTCAACCTCAAAGCAGCAGCGCCTCCTGTCTGCTTGTCCGTTGCTTGTCTTCCGACTTTAGCACCGGAATCGCTGGTTCGTTGACCAGCACAGCCCCCTTGCGTGACGGTTTCAGGCAGGTTTCATCTACCCGCATGTGACTCACATTGTTGGGATTAATACTCACTCATGCCACAGGATCCGTCTTCGGCTTCTGCAAAGACAAAATTTGCAACACGCCTGCTCATTGTTACGCAGTTCTTTCCTCCAGACTTTGCCGCGACCGGACAGTTAATCGATGAACTTTCCCAGCAGTTGGGGAAATTGGGCTTGGAGGTCAGCATTTTTACAGGACAACCGGGTTATGCCTTTCAGAATGACTCGGCGGCTCCCTTTGAACAACGTGAAAGTGTTTCTGTGCGGCGATCGCGAGTATCTCGCTGGTGGTCTCACCGTATTCGTGGCAAAGCGCTGAACAGCTTGATGTTTTGCCTCCGAGCTATCCTTCATTTGCTGCGCCATGCCCGCAACTATCATTTGTTGTTGCTGACAACGGCTCCCCCCTACCTGCAAATCTTGGGCTACATCGTCAATCGGCTAATGGGCGTTCCCTATGTTTGCTTGATTTATGATCTGTACCCCGATATTGCAACGGCCTTGAAGGTGGTACCGCCCCAGCACCCGCTGGTGCGTTTGTGGCATGGTCTCAATCGGCAGGTTTGGCAGCGATCGCAGCATATCATCGTCCTCAGCTCCACCATGAAACAACGGGTGATTGAGCATTGCCCCGAGGTGCGCGATCGCATCTCCGTCATCCACAACTGGGCAGACCCCAACTGGATTGTGCCGCTATCGAAATCCAAAAACCCCTTTGTCTATACCCAACATCTGATTTATCCCGGCGTTCGACCCCTCACGGCTTGCTTTACCGTGCTCTACTCGGGGAACTTGGGGCGCTGCCATGATGTCGAAACCCTGATTGCGGCGGCGGCACATTTGCAGGATCAGCCGGTGCAATTCATCTTCATTGGCGGAGGAGCGCAGCAACCCTGGTGCCAGCAAGAAGCACAGACACTGGGTCTCACAAACTGCCACTTTTTGCCCTATCAGGATCGGCAGAAATTGCCCTATTCGCTGACCGCCTGTGACCTATCGCTGGTCAGCGTGAAGCAAGGAATGGAAGGACTGGTGGCACCCAGCAAACTTTATAGTGGCTTAGCCGCCGCCCGACCCCTCGCGGTGATCTGCGATGCCGATTCTTACCTAGTGGAGTTGCTGACCGCCGCAGGCTGTGGGCAGACCTTCCGCCAGGGCGACAGTGCTGGATTGGCCGCCTTCATTCAGCATTTGATGCATCATCCCGAAGACGCCAACCGCATGGGAGCGGCTGGGCGGCAATACCTCCAGAGCCATTTCACCCCCCACCATATTGCACGGCAGTATGTGGAGGTTCTGTGTTTTGGAGAAACCGTGGATGTTGCCTTGGCACCAGATGCGTCGGCCATGCGATCGCCCCTTTGGGAAGAATGGGAGCGGCTGTATCAGCAACGGAAGCGTTAAATGGATGTGTAAGTTCCCTTGGCTCTCAAACATCCAAAAACATGAGGGGATAATTATCCTTGGGCTCTACAACCCCAAAAACACGCCTCAACGCTGGGTGGTTTCGTAAACCCAAAACCGTTGAAAGACGCCAACCGTTTCCACTTCATAGGTTGGCAGTAAGTTTGTGGGGAAGAAGGCTCGCACATCCTCGGGCAACAATTCTGCCGGTTGCAGCTCGGTGGTGTAAAGGCTGAGGACCACCAAATCGCGGTGCTCGGTATTTTCGGCAATAATTTCGGCAATGCGAGGCTCACTTTCATCGACGAGCTCCAGGCAGCGGTCTTCTAGCTCGCTTCCCAACAAACCGGGCAAGTCATCACAAAATGTCCCTTTTAGATAAGTGATCAACTGCTCGGTGGCATAGGCGTTGTAGCGCTCTTGCTTAGGGTTGGTGACGGCCATCGCGATCGCCACCCCACCGAGTACGATCGCCACCCCCAAGGTGCCAAACTTCAAAACTTTCATCATGTGGCGAAAATCTCCCCTCTCACCTGCGATCGAGCCTTAACTGCCTTCAGGATATCAGCTCGATGATTGGCCTGTGTGCCCTTCGGCGTCAGGCTTGTCTGCTGACTGCAAAGGGTTTGAACGCTGTCCAGCCGATGTTATAATGGCGAAACGATGGCGAGCGTAGCCAAGGGGTTAAGGCAGCGGATTGTGGTTCCGCCATTCGGGAGTTCGAATCTCCTCGTTCGCCCTTCAGCATTATTAGATAGAGCGCTACGCGCTTATGTGCGAGCCAACATTTTCTTGAAAGCCGCGCGGCTTTCAAGAAAATAGTTTGTCCTAGTCTAAATGTGCAAAGCTACATCTATTGCATTAGCTCAGCTTCCCCAAAGGTAGGCTGGGCTTTTTGGAATGGGACGAGGGCTCAGGTTTGAGAGGAAGCCCAGAATATACAGGAAGCTTCTTTGTCTTTTCTGTATTTCTGGGGTGAATTTTCCGCACTCCTTGCTGTCTTCCTTATAGCGGTGTGCAACCGCGTCAAGCACAGAAATGGATGTGTGTGGGCGCAACGCGCCCACACACATCCGTACTTAACTAACGCGCATAGCGCTATAACTAACGCGCATAGCGCTACAGACCGCTGCCTGGAAGCATTTGAAATGCATAAAAAATAGCCAGGAAACGCAAGGGATTCCTGGCTAAAGGAGGCGTATAAACTCGATTTGGAGAATGAAAGCCTCGTTAAAATGCGATCGCTTAGACGCTAACTGCGCTCTTCACAACCTGATCCAGCTCACCAGCTTTGTACTTCACAGCAAAGAGGTCAGTAGACGCTTGCTTGATCTTGCTGGCGTTGCCCGCAGTATCAAATTGAGAATAGCGATCGGAACATACTTTCTGCATGTACTTGATCGAAGGCTTTAGGAAGTAGCGGGGGTCAAATTCCGTCGCACCGGAAGCCAGCGCTTCACGAACCGCGGCTGTGATAGCCAAACGGTTGTCAGTGTCGATGTTCACTTTGCGCACACCGCTCTTGATACCCTTTTGAATTTCTTCGACGGGTACACCGTAGGTTTCGGGAATTGCACCACCGTTGGCGTTGATGATGGCAATCAGATCTTCGGGAACCGAAGAAGAACCATGCATAACCAGGTGGGTGTTGGGCAGACGCTTGTGGATCTCTTCGATGCGGTTGATGGCAAGAATTTCGCCAGTCGGCTTACGGGTGAACTTGTAAGCGCCGTGGCTGGTGCCGATCGCAACGGCCAGAGCATCAGCTTGCGTCTTTTCAACAAAATCAACGGCCTGATCAGGGTCAGTCAGCAGTTGATCGTGGCTGAGCTTCCCTTCGAAGCCGTGGCCATCTTCTTTGTCGCCCATACCGGTTTCAAGGGAACCCAGGCAACCCAGTTCGCCTTCAACGCTCACACCGAGAGCATGAGCGACTTCTACGACCTGACGAGTAACTTCAACGTTGTATTCGTAGCTAGCGGGAGTCTTAGCATCGGCTTCCAGCGAACCATCCATCATGACGCTGGTGAAGCCATTTTTGATGGCAGAGTAGCAAGTTGCAGGCTCATTGCCGTGATCCTGGTGCATCGAGATGGGGATATGAGGATAGGTCTCCACTGCAGCCAGGATCAGGTGGCGAAGGAAGTTTTCGCCAGCATACTTGCGGGCACCACGAGAAGCTTGCAAAATAACAGGACTATCGGTTTCCTCGGCAGCCTGCATGATCGCCTGGATTTGCTCCATGTTGTTGACGTTGAATGCAGGAATGCCATATCCATTCTCGGCTGCGTGATCCAACAAGAGCCGCATTGGTACGAGCGCCATAAAGAATCCTCCTGGACTTTTGGTGAGCGAGTTCGTTTGTATTTCTTACTAGATTCGTATCAAGTTAAAGCTTAAGACAATGTTAGGGTACTTTGCCCCGTTATGACAGGGGCACTTCCATGTCCTACGGAAGAATAAGCACAAATTACTATTTGTTTTTCTTATGAAACGTTATTGTTGGCGAGATGAACACCATCAATGTTGAAAATTCTTGCCTTGGCCGTTGCCCCAAACCCCTTGCCCTCTGGGATCGCGGCCTGGATTCGACTGCAAAATGTAATGACGTTGAGATAGGTCGCGTCCAACCATCCCAGCGTCATTATTTCTATACCAACACCCAACCTGGCGTTTGATTCTCTTTAGAACGGGGAGGCGATCGCCCAAGCCCATTCAGCAATTCTTTGCAAAGCCCTTTGTGCAACCGCTATTGGGCTTCAAAGCCGTCGGTCTATCTCCGCATTTATAGCCTTGTAAAGACGGTCTATTTTGCAGGAACTTATGACTTGTCAAAGTAGTCAGGCAGTATAATTCCTGACCTCGAGATTGATCCAGGCAGTTATCCAACTGCCAGCTCTATTGGCATCGCGATCGGCATTGGCTTCCAGTGCTGATGGTTTTTGGTGCGTGTTTGAGCCGATTACGAGGTGTTTTAGGTATATGTGTTTCTCTGTTTTTGTCTAAGTGGGCCTTTGACTGTTTTGACTTACCCGTGAGGAAAGTACTGAAAAATGACTCAGAACCCTACAGATTTTGTTCTATTGCAAGACTTATCCGGTTCATTCACCGATGATTTACCCGTCTTGCAAGCATTGGCTGAGCCTCTAGTCGACACGTTGCGGCGGCGTAACGCTGATACCAAATTTGCGGTCGCATCTTTTATTGATAAACCGCAGTTGCCCTTTGGCGCTCCGGATGATTTTGTATATGAAACGAATCTGGCACTAACGGCGAAACTCGATTCGGTTACGTCTTCCCTCGATTCCCTCACCACTCAAGATGGGGAAGACCTTCCAGAAGCTCAGCTTGAGGCATTGTTGCAAGTTGCGCTGCGAACGGAAGAACTGGGCTATCGAGAGGACTCTACACGCTACGTTATGCTCTCCACCGATTCCACATTCCACGTGGAAGGCGATGGAGCCTTGGGCATCCCCCCCATCCTTGACCCCAATAATGGCGATATCGTTGTCGATCCCGATGAGGACTATCCCTCGATCGTCCAATTAAGAACCGCCCTCGAAGATAGCGATATTATCCCCATCTTTGCTGTTACCACCGATGTGATCGACGATTACGAAGACTTGGTCGATGAACTCGATCGCGGTGTGGTCGTCACCCTTCTGGAAGACAGCTCCAATTACACCGACGCGGTTCGACTGGCCTTTGGCCTTATTGAAGCAGAAGTCACAATTTCTGGAACGATCGAAATTGACATTTTGATCGGTACCGATGGTTATGACGGGCTCTTTGGCGACCTGGGCGATGATGAGCTGTTCGGGGGGTTGTTTGGTGACCTGCTAGACGGTGGTGCCGGATTAGATTTCCTCTATGGTGGCTCGGGTCGAGACACCATGCGCGGTGGCAGCGATGAAGATTTCCTTGCTGGTCACGGTGGTCGCGACCATATTGAAGGTGGTACTGGCGACGACACCGTTCGCGGTGGTGGTGGCGATGACAACATCGAAGGCGAAGAAGGGGATGACCACCTCCGGGGAGATGATGGCGATGACGACATCGAAGGCGATCGGGGTGATGATTCCTGCTTTGGCGGCAGAGGGTCGGATCACATCCGAGGCGGCATCGGTAACGATCGCATCTGGGGGGATGAAGGTGACGATGTCTTGAGTGGCGGCGATGATGACGATCGCCTGGATGGTGGACAGGGTAGCGATCGCCTCCGGGGCGATCGAGGCAATGACATCATCAAAGGAGTCGATGGCGACGACACGCTCAACGGCAGTGTGGGAAATGACAAGCTCATCGGCGGTATCGATGATGACCTGCTGCTGGCAGGCTTTGGCAAAGACATCCTGATTGGGGTAGATTTTTCCATCGTCAATCCCGGTATCGGTGAAGCGGATATCCTGATCTCCGGCGGCAGACGCGACATCTTCGTCTTGGGCAACCGGTTTGGGGTGTTCTACGACGATGATGTTGATGACAGCGAAGGTCTGGAAGACTTTGCGCTAATTGTCAACTTTAGCTTCGAGCAACGGGATTTCATCCGTCTGGTCGGCAGCCGTGATGATTATGTGCTGGAAGAAATTTCACTGACCTCAATCCGTGGCACAGGCATCTTCTGGAGCAATGGCAGCAGCCGTGAGCTCATTGGTGTGGTGCAAAATATCGGCGAAGATCTGCTGGATCTAGACGATAACAGCCACTTCCGGTTCTTGTCTGATCTGTAACTCTCTGATCGACAACATCGGTTGATCGCAGTGCAATAGCTAAACGTTGCGGCAGTGGGGTTCAATCCACTGCCGCTCATTTCATACTGAAAAGCATTTCAACGGACGTACTGATCCATATGTTAGAAAAAAATGGGTCGCCTGGGATTCGAACCCAGGACCAATCGGTTAAAAGCCGAGTGCTCTACCGCTGAGCTAGCGACCCATAGTGCCGATTAAGCACGACTACCAAGCTAACATAATCCGCTATCAGTTGTGGTATTTTTTTGCAATTTTCCACAGACTGATGGTCGTCTTTTGGACAGATGCTGTTGCTGCAGTATGGCGTGTTGCCGAAGCCAGTTACCGCTGTATTAGTAACCCAATGGATGCCTCGCGATACTGAGCGGGTGCTTAAAATCGGAGCCTCTCGCCAGCCATATCCTTGGGCTATTGCTCTGCTCCACCCGAGATGACTGATTAATGGCGCGTTATGCTGCGCTAACGACAGCCTACATCAACCCTCTTGACGGCGAGTCCCTTAGTCCAGTGAGGAAATGCTGAAGCGAACAGAGGTCTCGAATTGACTGCCAGGATCCAGGTAGGTGAGGCGATCGCCCGTATTCATTGCATTGCGAGGCGTGCTCCAGGGTTCTAGGCAGTAAAACTCTTTACCCTTGACCGTCCAGAACACCAAAACCGAGTAGGGATCAGAAAAGGCGATCGCTAATTTCGTCCGTTTCACGGGGTCTGTGACTGTTGTGACCTGGGCTGAAAGGTCGGCAAACAGGATGTCAATCTCGTCTTGGGAGAAGTCAAAATCTCCGGAAAAGTCGAAGGGTTCCCCCGATTTTGTCTGAAATGCCTTCGATGGGATGTCGAACTGGAGTTGGTCTTTGTCCGACACATGGAAATAAGGATGGAGTCCAATCCCGAAGGGCATCGATACGTCACTTTGGTTGATGACTTGTTGGAGCAGGGTGAGGGTGTTGCCTTCCAGGGTGTAGGTGAAGCGGAGTTGGCAGTTGAAGGGATAGTGCGATCGCGTGTCTGCATTGCTCTCCAGCATCAGTGTCACGCTAGCATGGCCATCGGTTGATTGCTCGACGACTTGCCAGGGAAGAGTGCGGGCAAAGCCATGTTGCTTCAGTTGATAGGTCTTGCCATCTAGGCTATAGGTGTCGTCCGGCAGGTTGCCACAAATGGGAAAGAGAATCGGGTTGCCACCGCGCACACTCATTTCGGGGTTGGCAAATCGCTCGGTGTCGAGATAGAAGATTTCCGCATCGGCGATCGCCCACCGCGTCGCGATGCCGCCCCGTTCGGGCACAACGTCTAGCTGCGCTTGGGTGACTTCGTCGCGCAGGACTACCGTGGCATATTGCCGCTGCTCTGTTGTTACCGAAAACATGAATCCGACTCCCCAGCACTAAAGGACGGCATCCAGTGGTTTGTCTGCCTCTTCTGGGACTGTATCAGACTCTTCCAAATTTTCAGCGTCGGGTAGCCAACGTTGTTCCCTCGGCTCTGCCGCCTCAGAAGGAAAGGCGTCGGGCGCGCTATCTACATCTTTCGTCGCCTCAGGGCGATCGGGCAGATCCGGATCCGCTTCTGGCTTGGTCATCGAGTCTAGCTCGTCAGACTCAGAGGTGGATGGCTCAGCCTCAGTTGCAGGTGTAGCGCTGGGGCGCTGCTCATACCAGCCGCCATTGTTGACATTGCTGTCTATCTCGGGCGACGCAGGCTTGGGCTCTTCTTTTTCGGGCTCTGTGGAGTCGCCAGGAGCGGTGAACGATGGGGACGTGAAGGGCTGCTCTGGAGCGGCTTCGTTGGCAGGCTCACCGGGCTGGTCGCCATCGGGATAAGTGATAAACGAGTCGCTATTGGAGGGCGCGACGGTGGGTGTTGGTTCCTCGGCGTCAAAGCTTTCGTCCTGCACAGGCTGGTTGGGGTCGAGTGCCAACCGATCGAGAATCATGGGAGACTGGAGCGGTTTTTCGAACAAGGTCGATGCTTGGGTGAGATAGGTGCGGATTTCCTGAGCCCGCTCACCTGTGGCGATCGCTGCCTGCTGCCCCTGAACTTCCACCGGGAGAAATTCCAATCGCATCCGGTTATCATTCAGCGACACCTTCAGTACTGCCGAATCATAGTCACTGCGTTGGCTCTGCGCCTGATCTTCAAAGATGAAATTGCCCAAGGAATAGGCGATCGCCCGGCCCTGATAGATTTCTGCCCCTTGCAAGACATCGGGATGGTAACCCACCACTAGGTCGGCTCCTTGGTCAATGGCCGATCGCGCTAGTTCCATCTGCCAGGGTTCGGGATAGCTGGCGATATCCTGCGTCCAGTGGTAGTTCACGACAACCCAATCCACCTCGCCCCGAATGGCCTGGATATCTTCGGCAACCTGTTCTTGCACCGTTGAGTTCGTGACTTGGGCTTCGTCCTGGGGCGATCGGCCATCGGCATAGCCCAGGTAAGCGATGCGCTTGCCCCGCACCTCCACGATTTCTGGCTGTCGGGCTTCACGGGAATTGCGTCCGGCTCCCACGGCATGGAGCCCTGACTGCTGCAAAATCTCTACGGTGTCTTGCATCGCCGCTGCCTCTGCGTCAGATGCAGGCTGACCCGACACATTGACTAAGCTAACCCGTGCATTCTGCGCCGCATGAACCTGCTGCGAGGATGCCTCTGTTGTCTCTGCATCGGCGACGATGGGTTGTGGCAAGTTTGCCAGGGTCACATCGGCTCTGGGCAGGGGCCGCTCCTGCAACGGCATGGAGAAGGGCTCAACCGCTTCAGCATCTTCCGACGTTGTTGTGGTTGCGCTGGCTGCGTCTGCCCCTTCTTCCGATGACGTCGAATGATTGGCAGCCTGTAGGGTTGAGCCTCCGGTGAACGTCAGGGTCACGGTGGGGTTGGTGGAATCAGCGCCAGCGTCAATCACGGGAATGCGACCGCGTGGAGTGCGGATAGAGGTGCTACCCTGCTGCCGATCTTGCAGCAAGACGCCGACATCGGCCTGTTTCCACATTTCAATGCTAAATCCCAGTAAGAAGAGGGCGGCGGCTGAGCTACCTAGTAGCTTGAGCTGATTGGGTGTTAGGGGAAAAGCGGCGCGTTTGGAGGATCGGCGACGACGGGGCGATCGCCCAGCGGCCAGGTGGCGCACTTTGGCTGGATGGGGAGCGGCATGGCGGGCTGTGGTAGTCTTGCGGCGGCGCACCCGGCGGTTTTTGGGGGGAGTGGCGGCGGGTAGCGCGGCTACAGGGGCGATCGCGGGTTTCAGCGACTTCCTCGAGCGAGGGCGACGACGGCGGCGAGGGGGAGCCGTAGCTGCTCGGGACTGACCTGCAAACACCAGGCGAACGGAGGTATCCCACAGAATGTCGGATTGGTTGGCAAATCGTGCCAGGATGCGGACTCCCCGAATCAATGGCGAGTGCAGGCGGCAGACGCGATGGCAGACGAGATCATTGAGGCGATTGCGGCGGGGCAAGCGAAAGAACTCTAGCAATACCAGCAATGTGCCTGGACGGTCTTCGGCCACCTGGGCATAGATGCCATGGGGAACCAGGCCGGCATTGAGCCAATAGGCGATCGCCCGAAAGTCTCCCATGCGTGCCAGTTGCATTGCCGACGGTTGTGCTAGTTGCTCTAGATAATCCATAACACTTGAACCACTCCGCGCCACGAGTGCTTTCTACGAACCCGATCCCGGACAGCCACCTGTAAAAATCCTATGGTTCAAAAACCCTATGGTTTATCACCCTCAACGCCCGAACGGCAGACCCGTGGCTGACGGGAATATCATCCCAAAGTCTAACGCAGGAAATTTCCGGTGAAACAGTTGTTTTAGGAATGACGCTGGAAACCCTTTGGAAGGTGTAGAGAATCGAATACATGATCGCTGGGTTGGGCGATCGACAGAGTTGCGTCCACGCTGGATAGCGAGTATTTTTTGCAAAGAAATTTTAAAGTTTTTCCTAGAGATGCTGAGACTCATGAGGCTGACGTGGATAGGTCAGTTAATGAGCTCCTAAAGCGTCAGGAGAGTCAGTGTTGGGTCGATTTTAGAATTCCCATGCTATGTAAAAGGTCGCTGAGATGGAGAGGAATAGAGCTGTATAATGCAAAAAATTGCAAAAAGTTAAGTTTAGTCTGAGTCCCAGATTCTCTGGTCTGCCTGAGAAGAGGCTACGTTGACGCTCAAAAGCAACCTTTTCGCAATCTCAGTGTGAAGGTTCATGCAGATGCTAGACGCGATTCATCCGTCCGCTATATTATGCGTTCCTCACCCTCTTTCAGGTCGCCCATCTATCGTCACCATCGTTCGCTGTTTCGCGCTCTTGTCCATGTGGGTCTTTATCCTGCTCATGGTGTAGAGTATCAAAGCTGCTGGATCCGTTGTTTGCTTTTGTTCAAGTCTGTTGGTGTATCTGTAGTAATTGTCTGAGCGAATTGGGATGTGATTGCAGTCTATCCGGGGAGCTTTGATCCCATTACATTGGGACATCTCGACATCATTGAGCGGGGATGTAGGCTGTTCGATCAGGTGATCGTCGTCGTGATGACCAACCCTGGAAAGACCCCCTTGTTTTCCGTCTCGCAACGACTCGACCAGATTCGCCATTCCACGCAGCATGTAAACAATGTAGAGGTGGATAGCTATCACGGCTTAACGGTCGACTATGCCAGCAGCCGACAGGCAAAGGTTTTGCTACGGGGGTTGCGGGCGCTGTCCGACTTTGAGAAAGAGCTACAGATGGCTCATACCAATCGCACCCTATCCGATGACATCGAAACCTTTTTCCTGGCAACCTCTACCGAGTACAGTTTTCTTAGCAGTAGCCTCGTGAAAGAGATTGCTCAGTTTGGTGTCCCAGTCGATCACCTTGTTCCTAAACCCGTTGCACGAGACATCCGCCAATGCTACGCGAAGAAGCCACAAACCGCTCTGCCGCTGACCGAAACGGAATAAAAGCCACCAGCGGGGGAGCCAGCCCATCCATGAATGGTGCACGGAGCAGCGAAGCAGCCCGTGTGGGACGTGTTGATATCCAACGCGAACTCGAGAAGCTAGAGGACATGATCCTCGACAGCCCCCGGCTGCTGAATCGAACACTGGTGAATGAAGACCAGCTCCTCGCTCAGTTAGAGGTTGTCCAGCTCAATTTGCCGTCAACGTTTGAAGAAGCGAAAAAAGTATTGCAAGAAAAGGAAGAGATCTTGCAGGAGGCAGAACAGTATGCCCAGGACATCATTGAAGCGGCGGAACGTCGAGCGGCACAGATTCTAGATGAAATGGGACTGATTCGCCAGGCTGAAATGGAGATTAAGCAGATTCGCCAGCGGATGCAGCAGGAATGTGACGAAGCCCAGGAGCAGACACTGCTAGAGATTGAGCGAATGCGTCATCAATCCCAGCAGGAAGTCGAAGAGTTGCGCCAACGTGCCCTGGCAGAATGTGCCGAAATTCAGGCAGGGGCAGATATGTATGCCGATCGCGTCTTGAGTGACCTGGAGTTGCAATTTAGCGACATGATCCGGGTTGTTCGTAATGGGCGACAACAGCTCCAGCCCCAGTCGCTACCCGCGACCCAACCCCAGAGTGGAAGCAGTGTGGGCATGCGATCGCGCACGGCTAGCAGCGATGCCGCCTCTCCCAGCTCGGCCGCTAACCATCATCCAAACGCGCGTTCTGGGCGTTAGGGCATTGCTGATTGAAGGAATAATTTTTTGTGAGAAGGAGGGAGGTACGCCCCCTGCTCACAAAAAATTGTCCTTGGATTCTGCAACCCCGAACGTTATAGCGCTATGCGCGTTAGTTAAGTACGGTTGTGTGGGGCGCGGCGCGCCCCACACAACCGTTGCTGTGCTTAATGCGGTTGCACACCGCTATAGAAGCGGTTACTTTTTACCTGCGAGATGGGTAAAACTGCGATCGCTCCTTGCCTCTAGCTTGGATTTTTTTAGACCGCATATATGTAAATATCCATTTCTAACATCGGTAGGACATCTCTGCTAGATCAAAGCTGTGGTACGGCGACCCGTTAGAATAGATCAAGATCACACAGGACGGTGTTTTTAATCACCCTATCCCCTGTAGGTTCAGACCAAAATAAGAGCAACGCTGCAAAAGCGTCTCTGGGTCGGTTCTTCCACCCGTAAAGATACGGTCTGATTCATCAATTGATTGGGTTTGGCATGACGTGGAGTCTGTCGCATCAAAGCTCTGAGTCTATTTTTGCGATCGTCTGGTGAACGAGATTGAGCGAAAGTAGACCTGCCCCGAGTGTTGCTGGTTGTAGAGCCAGCCCTGTGCAATCGGGTGACTGATGCTATGGCTGGCTGCACAATCGGGTAAGGCGCTCTTTGGGTTAGGAGAGTTGGTACATTTGTTGTCGCCTGCCCCAGGTTGTCGTTCTTTTGGGTGCGGCAATTTGAGTCCAGGGCGATCGCCCCTTCTGTTTGTTCTGCCTGTCGAATTATGAGGAGGTCGCACATGCGTGTTTCGACCTATGTTGAACGATTGCTGACGGCAATCATGGCTTTATTAGGGATTACCTGCTTCTACTGGATGTCACAGCCAACCATGGCCCAGACGACGGCACATCCCTCTACCCTTGCAGATATCTTCCAGACCTATATGCAAGATGCTTTGTAGGGATGTTGTTTTACGATATCGGCTTGCTCGCAAAGCAGTATCCATTGTTGATGCTCAACTATGAATATATCGATGATGGCTGGGTCTCTTTCATAATTTGAATGGGTAGGAGCAATCTGATGCTCCAATCCAGTTCAGCTAAGAAAGTCACTCAATTCTTCATCCTGTTCTAAGCGGCTCTTCAAATCGGCAGGGGCTATCTCTTTTGTATTGGAATCGGATTCAGCAGCGATCGCCACATCCAGGTTAACCCCTTCCAGGCTAATGCCTTCTAGATTGGTTCCCTTCAGCAACGCGCCTTCTAACTGAGCATCCTGCAAGTGCGCACCGCTCAGATTTGCGTTGGTTAGGTTCGCATGGCTGAGATTGGTACGATGAAGCTTCGCACCGAGCAAATCCGCCGATGTTAGATCGGCATTCGATAGGTCTACGTCTGATAAATCTGCCCGGTTGAGCCGTGTACTGTTTAAATTGCTTTGCGCCAGGTTTGACTGATTCAGCTTGGCTCCAATCAAGCGAGCATAGCTGAGGTTGGATTGTTGCAAGTTGGTTTCCCGCAACGTGGCTCGGCTAAAGTCGGCGCGGTTCAGATCCGCAACCGTAAAGTTTGCCTGCGTCAGGGTCGCGTTACTCAAGTCAGCTCCTGACAAAAATGCTTGTCGTAAATCGGCTCCCGTCAGATCCGCTCGACTGAGATCCGAACGATTTAACTGGGCGGCTCGCAAGATGGCTCCACTCAAATTAGCCGATTTCAGATAAATACCCAGTAAATTGGCCTGGGTCAAATTGGCGTGGCAGAGGTTGGCCTCGCCCAGCTCTGCCCCACTTAAGTTGACTTCTTTGAGGCTGGCGGCTTCTAGATTCGACTGGGTAAGGTTTGCCCCGGTCAAGATACTGCCATCTAGATTGGCACGGCTCAGATCAACGCCTTCCAGGACGATTTGTGTCAAGTTGGCCTGGCTCAGATCCGGTTGAACATCGGCATTGTCGACGCGCCAGTCGTTCCAATGATGAACGCCTTTTTGCAAAAGAGAGAGATGTTCTGGGTTTGCCATAGCACGCGATTACATAGTGCAAGTGGACGAAGGGAGGGTCGAGCGCGGAATAAGAGGGATACGCCTCTGGTCGATTAGCGTAAAGGTGCAACGAAGTATGAAGGTGCAACGGAGATGTAACCGTTGTCTGACATTTCTGCCCTTCAGTTTAAGTTGGGTAGGCTATTCTAGCTAGAAGTCATTTCGTTTACGGTTGATTGGTTTGAGGACGTTCTGACTCGGGACAGGCTCCAGACTAAATAAGCTACCTTCGGCGCTTTTGCAATACCAATAATCTATTGAGATGACGGCTTTATGCTGTGTTTTGGGAAATGTCATGAAATTGGCTGAGCGTGTGAATCGGGTGTCGCCGTCTCTCACTCTGGCAATCGATGCCAAGGCAAAGGCGATGAAGGCAGAGGGTCTGGATATCTGTAGTTTTAGTGCAGGTGAGCCGGACTTTGATACCCCAGCCCATATTGTTCATGCAGCCAAAGCAGCACTCGATCAGGGCAAAACGCGATATGGTCCGGCGGCAGGTGAACCCAAACTGCGGAGTGCGATCGCCCAAAAGCTTCAACGCGACAACCAGCTTTGTTATAGCCCCGAAAACATCCTAGTTACCAATGGTGGCAAACAATCGTTGTTTAACTTGATGATGGCAATGATTGAGCCAGGGGACGAGGTGCTCATTCCTGCCCCATACTGGGTAAGCTATCCCGAAATGGTCAAGCTGGCTGGAGGCACGCCGATCATCATTCCAACTACGGTTGATGCTCGCTTTAAGGTAACGCCAGAGCAGTTGCGGGAAGCCGTTACACCCCAGACTCGGATGTTGATCTTCAACTCCCCGTCTAATCCGACGGGGATGGTCTACACGCCAGATGAAGTGCGGGCGATCGCCGAAGTCGTGGTAGAGCAAAATATCTGGGTGGTTGCTGATGAAATCTACGAAAAAATCCTCTACGACGGTGCTCAGCACCTCAGCATTGGTGCGGTGGGGCCGGAGATATTTGAGCGCACCGTTGTCAGCAGTGGGTTTGCTAAAACCTATGCAATGACAGGGTGGCGGGTTGGTTTTCTAGCAGGCCCCGTGCCTGTCATTAAAGCGGCAACCCGTCTACAGAGCCACAGCACCTCCAATGTGTGCACGTTTGCGCAATATGGGGCGATCGCAGCCTACGAGTCTTCCCAAGATTGCGTTGCTGAAATGCGATCGGCCTTTGCAGAGCGGCGGGCCTTCATGCTAGAGCAGTTCAACCAAATGAAAGGGCTGACCTGTCCCTCTCCTGAAGGAGCTTTCTACATGTTTCCCAGCATTGCTGAGGTGGGCATGGCATCAATGGAGTTCTGCGATACGCTGCTAGAGACGTACAACGTTGCTGCGGTACCTGGCATCGCTTTTGGGGCCGACTCCTGCATTCGTTTGTCCTATGCTACAGATATGACGACGATTCAGGAAGGGCTGAATCGCCTCGCCACGCTGCTTAAGGACTTAGCGTCATAATTGATGCGTCATAATTAACGTCTCATCGTTAACTGGAACAGTCGGTGCCGCGTGAAAAATGCCTTGGAAGGGTCAAGCTTGCTAAGCGATTTCCGAGTGAGTCAGCATGAGTCAGCCATAGATACTCTGTAGATAGCTGTGTTCGGCTTTGCTGATTGACGAGCGGGTATGTATGTTGTTCTGATAGCTGCGGCTTTAGCGGTTAAGGCTTTATCCTAAACTCGGAGCCAACAATTAAAGGGTGCTACAAGATAAAGCGCTGAGATCATTGATTGTGAACCCTTGCGAACCAAGAGCTAGCATTCTACAACCCTTGTTTAGGAGGATCCGGCAGGGTGCTAAGAGCTGAACAAGCTTTGAGGAAGGGGGAACCAGGAGGCGGTGGTATATTTTTCTTGGGTGCAATAAAATCTAATGCCATAGCCCGACGGGATTAGTTGCAATGGCGAGATAGAGTATCGCCTAGTCGCCAAATTGGGTGTAGTGCTCCTCTATCCGGTCGGCATTATAGTAGTATCACGTCTCTTCTTTCAGCGTGATTCATGGACTTCCCCGACATGACTGAGCGGCCGATAGAGTGATGTAAATCGAGTGATGTAATGTGTATTGCTTTTGAAGGATTGACGCACAGGGTTATTAGTGGGATTTAGCATTTTAAGCCTGTTCCCTGTCACGTCTTTATCTTAGTGGGTGCCGATAGACCGTTAACTAGAATGCAGCGCTTGCCTGATTTCAATGTTTGAGCTGTGCAGAGTGGATGTGCCTGCTGCTCTAGTGTCTGCCAATGGGTAGAAAGCGCCGATTCGCCCCAGCATTTCTTCTCAACTTAAAACCATAGGAGCAACGATGGTGTTCGTGTTGTCCGGTTCAACTTGGGCGTACATCCGTTCCGCTAAATCCGTATTGCTTGAGCATCTGAGCGATGGCGGAGTCGAACTTATTTTCGGAAAGGTGACTTGAATGGGTGAATCGGAGTGGTCATTCCCTTTAGAGGTGACCCAACTCTTGCAGCTACTCACGACTTCTATTGGTGAGTCTGAGGATTTTGAGACTGCACTGAAAACCGTCCTTAAGCAAGTTTGTGAGTTGACCGACTGGAATATGGGTGAGGTATGGATGCCCAACGAGGCTGACCAACGGCTTCACCCCAGTCCGGTTTGGTATGCCAAAGTGCCGGAGCGATGGAAGCACTTTCGTGCCGCGACGATCCAATTTCGCCTTAGGGCGGGGCAGGGGTTGCCAGGGCGGGTTTGGCAGAGTCGTGTGCCTGAGTGGGTGCCCGATGTGTCGACATGGCCTTCGTCACAGTTTGTACGCTTAGAGGTTGCACTTGCATCTGGGGTCAAAGCGGGTTTGGCCGTGCCCATTGTGGCAGGTAGTTCGCCTGCAGGTAGAGATGCGGCCGCATCCCTGGGTACTCAGCGGGGAAGGGTCGTGGCGGTATTGGCATTTTTCCGGTTTGAGTCGTGGTTAGAGGATGCGCAGCGGGTGAGTTTGGTGACGGCGATCGCCGCTCAGCTCGGCCCCATTATCCAACTCAAGCAGGCGCAGACGCATTTGGCTGCCAGTCGCAACCACCTCAGACGACTGGTCGATTCGCTGCCGGGGATCGTGTTTGCGGGCAACAATGATGCCGACTGGTCAATGCAATATCTGAGTGCGGGATGTTTTGCCCTGACGGGCTACCGCAGTGACGAATTGGTGGGTGAACAGCGGCTGGTTTCCTTTAACGACATTACCAACCCTGAAGATCTGCCCCACATGTTGCGGGTCATTTCTGAGGCGATCGCCCAGCGTCAGCCCTATGTGGTCGAATACCGCATCCGCACCAAGCAAGGGGAAGATAAGTGGTTGTGGGAAAAGGGTTACGGGGTTTTTGAAGCAACGGGGCAAGTGCAGGGAATTGAAGGCTTCATTACCGATACGACCGATCGCAAACAGATGGAGAATGCGCTCCGCAACAGTGAGCAGCTATTTCGCAGTTTGTTTGATCGGGCGGCCATGGGGATTTGCTTAAACGATCGCGAGGGGCGATTGCAAGATTGCAATGCGGCATTTGAGGACTTTTTGGGCTATTCCCTTGATGAAATGCACGCGCGGCACTTTCATAACTGGACCTATCCCGATGATCTAGCCGAAGATGTCGCCCTTTTGTATGAAATTCTGGAGGGCGATCGCGACTCCTTCCAACTGGAAAAGCGCTATATCCGCAAAGATGGACAGATTGTGTGGGGCAAGTTGACGATTTCTGCCATCCGCAATGCCGACGGGGATGCAACTGCTACGTTTGGCTTTGTCGAAAACATCAGTCAGCGAAAGCAAGCGGAAGCAGCTCTGAGAGCGCAGGAAGCCCAGTCTCGTCAGCTCTTGCACGCGATTCCCGAAATTCTGTTTGTCATGGATGCCGATGGGGTGTATCGCTATGTGCAGGCGGAAGATGAAGCTGATTTGCTCCATCCACCCGACGATCTTCTAGGTAAGTCGATCGAACAGCTGTTACCGGCAACCCTGGCTCAACAGGTACGCCACAAAATGCAGAGAGTTAGCGAAACCGGACACTATCAGGCCATCGACTATCAGCTTGCTTTTGACGGAGAGGTGCGCTATTTCGAAGGCCGGGTGGCTCCCTATGGCGAGTCGTCCTTCGTCGTGACGGTGCGCAATATTAGCGAGCGCAAGCGTGCTGAACGCGCTGTACAGGAGCAAGAAGCCTTTCTCCGCTTGGTGTTAGACGCTATTCCCCAGCACATTTTTTGGAAAGACACGGATCTGGTCTATCGCGGGGGCAACCACGCCTTTGCCGAGGCCGTTGGGCTGGACGACCCGGAGGAACTCGTCGGCAAAACAGATGTTGATTTATGGACATTGGAGCAGGCAACCAGCTTGGTCGAACGCGATCGCTTGCTTCTCGAAACCCAGCAACCCGTGCACAACGTCGTCCAGCAAAAGCGCTTAAGCGACGGACGCATCATCTGGCAAGACATCGATCAAGTGCTCATCCACGATGCCGATAACCATATCGTCGGTATTCTGGGCACCTATGAAGACATTACCGAGCGCTATCGGGCAAATGAATTGCTCGCAGGGCAAAAGCGCTTGTTAGAAATGATTGCACGCGATCGCCCCCTGCAAGACACCTTGGAAGAACTGTTGCGCATCATCCAGGCTCAGAAGCCAGAGAGTAGCCCATCCATCCTGATGTTGAATGCAGACGGCACCCATATCCAGCAGGGTGTTTCTCTGGATTTGCCCAGAGCTTATATGAAATCTGTCAACAACCTTGCTATTGGTCCGAATGTTGGAACCTGTGGCACGGCTATGTACTTTGGCTGCATCACCATTACCCCCGATATGCGCTTGGATCCATTGTGGGAGGGATTTCGGGACTTAGTCTTACCCTACGGTCTGATCTCCTGCTGGTCGATGCCAGTCGTTTCCTCTCAAGGACGCATTCTGGGCAGTTTTGCGACGTATCACCGGGAGCCGCAAACACCCACTTTGCATGAGGTTCAATTGGTAGAGATGGCTTGCCAAATCGCGGCGATCGCCATCGAACAACAGCTAGCCAACGAAGCACTCCAGCGGGCTGAAGCGCGCTATCGAGGCATTTTTGAGAACGCGGTTGAGGGCATTTTTCAAAGTACTGTGGACGGCCAATACACCATCGTTAACCCAATGCTTGCCAGCATTTATGGTTACGATTCTCCGGAGGAGCTGATGGAATCGCTGACGAATATTAGTCAGCAAGTTTATGTCAGTGCCCAGCGACGACTTGAATTTACCCAAGAGATGAGAGAGAAAGGTCTTGTGCAAGGGTTTGAGTCTCAGGTCTATCGCAAAGATGGCAGCATTATCTGGGTTTCAGAATGCGCCCGTACGTTAGTGAGCGAGGAGGGGGACATTGTTGGGTATGAAGGCACCGTCGAAGATATTACCCCCCGCAAACAGGTAGAAGACGAACTCTTGAAGCGCGATGCATTTTTGCTAGGGGTCGCGTCGGCAACCCATCAGTTATTAACCGAGGCGGAATTTGATAAAGCCATCCAAAATGTCTTGCAAATTTTGGGCCAGGCGGCCAGAGCGGATCGCACCTATATTTATCAGAATCACCCCCACTCCTTGACCGGGGCTGTTGCGATGAGCATTCGCTATGAGTGGACGAATGACGGTGTTGCACCGACGTTCCCTTGCGCCCACTGGCATGATTTGCCTTACCACCAATCGGGGCTGGGAAAATGGTACGAGCACTTTCTGGCTGGCCGCTCCTTCAGCGGTGTGACCCGGCTGATGTCTCCACCAGAGCAAGCCATGCTTGACCGCGACCAAATCCGCTCCATCATCATGGTGCCTATTCAAATTGACCAGGAGCTATGGGGCTATATCGGATTTGATGATTGCCATGCCGAGCGCGAGTGGACGGCCAGCGAAGAATCCATGTTGGTGGCGATCGCCGCCAGTATTGCTGCGGCCATTCAACGTCAGCGCACCGATGCCCAGATGCGCTATCAGGCATTTCACGATGCCCTAACAGGGTTACCCAACCGTACGCTCTATGACCATCGCCTCTCTGTGACCCTGGCACAGGCTCGTCGATCTGGGGAAACCATTGGCGTGATGTTCCTCGATCTCGATCGCTTTAAAACCATCAACGACACCCTCGGCCATGCTGTTGGCGACCAACTGCTCAAGCTCACGACCCAACGGTTGACGCACTGCTTGCGTGAGGAAGACACCATTGCTCGCTGGGGTGGAGATGAATTTACCCTGCTACTGCCGTTCCTCAAAACGCCCGAAGAGGCGGCAATGGTTGCCCACCGGATTGCCCAAGCCCTCAAACCCGTCTTTCGGTTGAATGGCCATGATCTCCACATTACCTGTAGCCTTGGTATCGCCATCTACCCACAGGATGGCACCGATCCTGAGACGTTATTAAAAAACGCTGATGTCGCCCTTTATCGTGCCAAAGAGCAGGGGCGCAACAACTATCAGTTCTATACGGCGACCCTTAACTCCCGCGCTTCAGAGCGTCTGACCCTCGACCACAGTTTGCACAAAGCCCTTGAGCAAGAGGAACTGGTGTTGTACTACCAACCGCAGTTTGACTTGCGTACGGGCGAGATTCAGCAAATCGAAGCCCTGATTCGCTGGCAGCATCCCCGCTTAGGGCTGCTCGCGCCGCAACTATTTATCCCGCTGGCCGAAGAAAATAGATTGATTATGCCCATTGGCGACTGGGTGCTCGAAACGGCCTGTCGGCAGCTTCAACAGTGGCATCAGATGGGGTTTGCCAATCTCAAGCTCGCCGTCAATCTCTCCGCCCATCAGTTTCAGCAGCTTGACCTGGTCGAGTCGATCGCCCAGCTCCTGCAAACTCTGAATTTCAACCCGCAGATGTTGGAACTGGAAATCACAGAAACGACATTCATGAAAGATATGCCGTTCACCCAGACCTTGCTCCATCTATTACGCGAAATGGGTATTTGCATTGCCCTGGATGACTTTGGTACCGGCTATTCTTCCATGAATTATTTGCGAGAGTTGCCCATCAACACGCTGAAAATCGATCGCTCCTTTGTGCGCGACATTTCCACCTGCTCCCGTGCTGCGGCCATTATCGCCACCATCATTACCCTGGGGCATGGGCTGGATCTCAATGTTGTTGCCGAAGGGGTCGAAACCATGGAGCAACAGGAGCAACTGCGATCGCTCAACTGCTATTCCATGCAGGGCTTTCTCTTCAGCCAACCCCTTGATACAGAAACCACCACCCAGTTTCTGTTAAATCATCAAAGGGCTACTCACCCCTTGTATAGTCCTCCCATGTAAGGATGAGCTATGGCTGTGCGGAGGTGTCATACCAATTCAACGAAAACCAAAACCAGATAATTTTTTGAAAGCCTCGCACTGCGAGGCTTTCAAAAAATTATCTGTAGTGGATTCTTAGCGAATTGGTGTCAGTGAGGCAGAGTTGCGATACGGCGCTCTGCCTGTCCCGCTTTCTGCCAGAATAGGGGCGGCAGGTTTGCCGGGATATCTGGCGTGGTCTGCCGTTTTTTTGCCTCCAAGTTGCAAGGTGCGCCCGATATGCCCGTTTTTCCTTCCTCCGCTTCATTCGACGATTTCTCGGCACCCGAACTGGTTTCTCTCAAAAATTCCCTGAAACAGCGGGGCGTGAAATATGTCCTGGCTAGCTTTGTCGATGCCCATGGGGTGAGTCGTGGCAAAACAGTACCCATCAATCACCTTGAGCAGATGATGCGTGGGTCAGAGCTGTTTGTGGGCGCGGCCATTGATGGGATGCCCCAAGGGTTGCAGGAAGAAGATTTGGTCGCTGTTCCCGACCCCAATAGCAACATTATCTGTCCTTGGAATTCGGAAATTGCCTGGTTTGCTAGCGACCTCTTTGCCAGAGGAGGTGCCGCAGAAGGGTGTAGTCGCAGTGTGCTAAAGCGGGTCTTGGGGCAGGCGGCAGGGATGGGGTATCGCCTCAACTTGGGGATTGAGACGGAGTTCTTTGCCTTCCCCTCTGGGGGTATGGATGTGGCTTTTTCCACGGCAAAACCAGAACCAACCTTGAGTCGCCGTACCCCCTACTACGACCTATCCGACCTGCTGCAAAACTATTCCTGGCTGCAGGAATTGGTTGAGGCGATGAATGATCTGGGCTGGGATGTGTATTCCTTTGATCATGAGGCGGGGAGCGGACAGTTTGAGATCGATTTCAACTACACCGATGGATTGAAGTCGAGCGATCGCTTCACCTTCTTTCGACTCATGGCGCAAGAAATTGCAAAAAAGCATGACCATCACATCAGCTTCATGCCCAAACCATTTGGCGATCGCGTTGGCAGTGGTGCCCATTTCAACCTGTCTCTGACCACCGAAGGCGGCGAAAACGTCTTCTTTAGCAACGACGATCCCCGTGGACAAGGGCTTTCCCCATTGGGCTACCAGTTTGTGGCTGGGATTCTCAACCATGCTCCTGCGCTTTGCGCCGTGCTCACTCCCACGGTCAACAGCTATAAGCGCCTGGTGGCCACGCTACCATCCGGTGCCCCCAGCCTGGCGCCTCGCTTCATTAGCTATGGCAACAACCGTACCAACCTGCTCCGCATTCCCCTGGGGGGAGCACGGGTGGAGTGTCGCTTACCCGACAGCGCCTGCAATCCTTACCTAGCTGCGGCCATGCTGCTGTCGGCGGGATTGGAAGGAATCCGCGAAGGGCTAGATCCTGGTGAACCCTACCTGGATGACCTCAACACCTACACTCCCCTGGATTTGCAGCAAAAGGCCATTGTCCCCCTGCCCCGCACTTTGGGAGAGGCGATTGATGCATTTGCCGCTGATCCACTGGGCTACGAGGTCATGGGTGCGCCTTTATTCGAGGCTTTTATCGAACTCAAGGCTCAAGAATGGGAAACCTACACCCAACACATTTCTGCCTGGGAAATCCAGCGCTATCTCTCCTTTTTCTGAAGAAATTTTTCTGAAGAAAGCGGCTAGCTTTTGGATCAGATGAATCTCATTTCTATGAAAACCAAAATCAGCTCATTGTTTGAAACCCTCGCAGCGCGAGGGTTTCAAACAATGAGCTGTAGAGAGTTCTTAGAGAATGGGTATAAAAAGCCGCGATCGCCCTCGAAGCGATCGCGGCTTTTTGCATGGTCAGCAAATTAGAGACTCTCCCTCAGTGTCGAGTCCACGAGGGGCGAAGACCCCTAGTAGGTTTCAACATGCCAACGCTCCTTGATCGAGCGCTGGTATTCTTTCCAATTTACCCCTTCTTTCTCAGCGGCAGCAGACATGGCGGCATCGATGCCATCTTCCATGCCCTTCAGGCCGCAAATGTAAACATGGGTTTTTTCATCCTTCACCATGTTCCAGATCTCATCAGCATGCTCAGCCACTCGGTGCTGGATATACATCCGACCGCCTTCGCTGTTTTGCTGCTCTCGGCTAATGGCATAGGTCATGCGGAAGTTGTCGGGGTACTTGCTTTGCAGCTCTTCCAACTCTTCTTTGTAGAGGATATTTGGAGTCTTGGGGATGCCGAAAATGAGCCACGCAAACCCTTTGAACTCGTAGTCGGGATTTGCCGCTTTTTCGTCATCCTTGAACATCCGCCACAGATAAGCGCGGAACGGTGCAATCCCGGTTCCTGTTGCCATCATGACGATTTTGGCGTCAGGGTCATCGGGCAGTAGCATCTCCTTACCCACAGGCCCCGTGATTTTCACATCTGCACCGGGTTCCAAGTTGCACAGGTAGGTCGAGCAAACACCATAAACGGTTTCACCGCTTTCAGGATGCTTGTACTCCAACTGACGAACACAGAGGGATACAGTTTTATCATCCATGTTGTCGCCATGGCGGGTCGAGGCGATCGAGTAGAGACGTAGCTTGTGGGGCTTACCCTTGTCGTCTGTTCCCTCGGGAATAATGCCAATACTCTGACCTTCCAGGTAGTGTAGGTCACCCCCTGACAAGTCAAACGTGATGTGCTGAACGATACCGTTCCCTCCTTCGCCAACCAAAGGCTCATTGGAAATACATTTCCCAATAAACGGATCCTTCGGTCGATAGAGATTGACGGGGACGTCGCTCTTCTTTTTCTTGGCTGCTTGAGTCATAGATTTTTCTTGTGACTGGCTTGCTGCTTGAGAGGGCGCTGACGAAGTGGTGGATGAACCTTGCCCATTCGTCTCTCCATTGATAGGACGGATGCTCAAAATCTTTCCGCCCATGCGGGAGATACGCTTCATCTCCTCGTTCATCCGAGAGTAAGGAACTGTGATAAAGGTGCTACCACTCCGCCGAATAGGGGAACCGATACTATCTGCTCCAACTTGGCGTATTCCCTCGACTTCGTAAACAAAAAGCCGCGAATTTGAGATTGAATTCGTAAATCCGCCCATTGCACTTTGACTAAACATTGCTAATTGACGCCCTCTTGAAAACCGACAAGTACTGTGGGTCAATTAGAGAACCCACGTAATTAACCGCTTAAAGCTATATCTGGCAGCCTGAGCATAACCCAGTAGAAGCTGTTCCAGTCCTCGTTATAGAGTAGCATTGCAGAGGACGCTCGTCTTGAAGTCGGAAGTCTGCCAGATCTGTACTGGAACAACTGCAATTCACCTTATTGGCGAATAGAATTTCAGACTGTTGTGAGTGAAGCAGTTTTACAGCTTCTTCATAATCTATTTTTTCCCTAGATATCAGTCTATGGAGAGGCGGTAACAACGTATCAAACCTTCTGCTCTCCACGACAAGTCCCCAGGGTATGGAAATCTCTTCAAGAAATCGCGGTGGATTCCTTGTTGCGATCGCCCACAGTTTGGTAGGATCTCATCACTGCGAATAGTATTAAATACCTATCTCGCTTCCAAGCCTTTGCTCTGATTATGTAGAGGTTCGGGTCAACTGTACAGGCGATCGATTCCTATCGAAGCATCTGGCAGTTGATTATTTTTATGACAGGCTTGGCTTTGCTGCACTATCTACCATTGTCGTGTCTGCGGCGCATGCGTTGGCAGCGCAGGGTTGTGGTAGTTCAGAAAAGCTCAATCCGTTCATTCTGAGGGGGTTGAGGGTGGTAGGAAAGCCGAAGATGAAGATATGGCTCAACAGAAGACGTTGATGAATGGTTTTTCCTTCGTCCTTGTGTTGGGTAAAAGCCTTTTTTGTTTCCGATTAAATTCGCAACATGACAGCGCAAGACCGTTGCCAAGTTGATGCCACAGCCTATTGCTATAGCATTGACTTGCACGATTGCGGAAGTTCCAGCAAAAAAAGCATCACAAATAGCTCATAATCATTGCAGAAGACTAATCGAGGGAATTATGACCAGTTCAGACCGCGTAGTGCTTATTGGTGTCGCAGGGGATTCTGGCTGCGGCAAATCCACGTTTCTCCGGCGTCTTGCCGATCTGTTTGGTGAAGAGATGATGACCGTCATCTGTCTGGATGATTACCATTCCCTCGATCGCAAACAGCGTAAGCAAGTCGGTGTGACTGCCCTCAACCCCAAAGCGAACAACTTTGATCTGATGTATGAACAGATCAAAGCGCTGAAGGAAGGAAAGTCCGTCGAAAAGCCGATCTACAACCACGAGACAGGCCTGCTTGACCCTCCGGAAACCGTGCATCCCAACCGCATTGTTGTGATCGAAGGGCTGCATCCGATGTACGACGAGCGGGTGCGCGGTCTGCTTGACTTTAGTGTTTATTTAGACCTAGATGACGAAGTCAAGATTGCCTGGAAGATTCAGCGAGATATGGCAGAGCGTGGTCACACCTACGAAGACGTTTTAGCTGCGATTAATTCCCGTCGCCCCGACTTCGATGCCTATATTGATCCTCAAAAGCAATACGCAGATGTGGTCATTCAAATTCTGCCAACCAAGCTAATTAAGGATGACACAGAGCGCAAGGTGTTGCGGGTACGGATGATTCAGCGAGACGACGTCGAAGAGGTTACGCCTGTCTATTTGTTCGATGAAGGTTCCACTATCGACTGGATTCCTTGCGGACGCAAGCTGACATGCTCCTATCCTGGTATTCGTCTCCACTATGGCCCCGATGAATACTACGGTCATAGCGTTTCGGTGCTAGAGGTGGATGGTCAGTTCGATCGCCTCGAAGAAGTGATCTATATCGAAAGCCACTTGAGCAATGTCTCTTCCAAGTACTACGGAGAGGTAACAGAGCTATTGCTGAAGCACAAGGAGTACCCGGGTTCCAATAATGGTACAGGGTTGTTCCAAGTGCTCGTTGGTCTGGAAATGCGTTCCGCCTATGAGCGTCTGGTGAGCAGCGGTGCATCGATGGCGGCAAAGGCTGCAACCAACTAGGCGCGATCGCTCAAGTCCACAACGGCAAGATGGGCTTAGCAATAAGCGTTGGAGTCAATCCGATAAAGCGATACTGAATTGAGTCTTGAAAATGCAGGCAAAATGCCTGCATTTTTTTTGATCTTTCTGTCTTCTCGCACGGGTAGGGCATTCAACATTGGCATGCATCAATTGCACTGCCACAAAAACAATCGGAATGAAGTCTAGGCTTCATCCCGATTGCTCTTTTAGAGGTTTCAGTATAGGAGGGTCGTGTAGAAGAGTCAGGTTCTGTATATCACGGTCTGCATAAAACTTGAAACACGGGAGCGTGTCAGCGCGCTGGGAGTGTAATCCTTCTAGTTCTTGTTTTCGGTGCGAGCGTAGTCGTCTTGATAGCGGATGATGTCATCTTCCCCAAGATAATCCCCGTTTTGAACTTCGATGAGTACTAGGGGAATGACACCAGGGTTTTCGAGACGGTGCTGCGTGCAAGGGGGAACGTAGGTCGACTGATTCGTAAACAACAGAACATCTTTGTCGCCACAGATAACGCGGGCCGTCCCAGAGACAACGATCCAGTGTTCACTGCGATGGTGGTGCATCTGAAGACTGAGCCGATGGCCAGGTTTGACCTCAATGCGCTTAATTTTGTAGCCAGCTGCGTCATCAAGGATGGTAAACGACCCCCAAGGACGTAACTCCGTTGCCGCTACACTTTTACTCGCACTAGAAGCAGGGAGTACTGTAGGCTGAGTCAGTTCTTTCGCTTGCGTCACGATACTTCTCCTTAGCTATTACACTGCCGTTAGACTTGAGCTTCGAGAATGCTGAAAAGGTCGTTAGCCCGACTGGTACTCGTTAGCGCCAGAAGCGACGCAGAGCTTTTTGTTTATCGCTATACGCAACGATACAAAACCGTCTTTGGCTATGTCACTACTTCAGACAAGACGTTCATCGAAACTACATACACTGTGGCACACCTATTTCCATAATTTAGGCATCTCATATCGGTATTTCGCAGGGAAAGTCCACCCAAAAAAGCAGAAAATCTACCGTTTGAGCGTTGTAAATTTCCTGTGAAATTACTGGGAGGGTTGCGCAAAAACTCCGATGCCGTTATGCACCCTGGCCGCTGTATACGGTGGACGATTGATCAATTGTCCGCCGAGATAGAGAGAGGTCGAGCTCCCTCCATCCAGATTCAAGCCATCGATGGCTCCCAATTGCTGCAAAATTTGTGCCATCTCCGTCAGGGTTGGGCCACGCCCATTGATGCGGGTCTGGACGGCCACCAAGAGGAGGGTATCGTCGGCGGTGCGGGCGATCGCACTGCGGGCGGCTTGCTGTTGGGCAAACTGAGTTGAAAACTGCTCTTGCTCAGCATTCAGCACAATCTGGCGGTTGGCCAGCAACAATGGCCCCGCCCCGACAATATGGGGAAATGGGTCAAAGGCGTTGGGAAGGGCCTCGTAGGAGAGTTGTAGGTTGCTGCGGAGAGGGAGGCGCTCGCTGACCCGATCATCCCCCCGCGAAACGAGCAAATACCCATCACCGGGAATGGGGAAGATCCCTTCCCCGGCGACCGGGGCAAACCGCTGATCCACAATTTGATTTTGTTGCACGGTCAGAATTGTTTCGTTGGCCAGGATGGGGGTGTAGGTTTCGCCCCAATCGCGCGTGTAGCGTGAGATTCCTGTACCGACGTAGCCGCTGTTGAACGAGAAGAGGGGCAGGGTTTCTCCCAGATCGGTCGAGATGGCTTCGCGGACTGTGAGGCGGTTGAACAGGAGGTCGCCTTGAGCCGTCCAGGCGATCGCCCCCCGGTTCAAGATCGGGCCTGAAAACCAACGATTGTCTCGGCGAATGGCTCCTAGGGGCAGGCGATTGTTGCGATTGAAGAAACCCGCATTGATAGCCGCCGCCGATTGCCATTGCCGTGCCATGGTCACTAGGGGCGAGGTTCCGGTTTGCGCGGCAGGGTCGCTCCAGATGGGGCGTAGCTGCACGAGTGGGTCGCGCGGACTGACTTCTAGCCAGGTGACGGGAAATGTACCACTACCGATGGCGATGGGCTGTTGCCGCCAGCGTAGTCCAGACGACCATTGGATGTTGCGCGTGGGGGCATCGTCTGGGCGGAGGTCGATGACCAGACGATTGGGATTGGGCAGGGTGAAGAGGACGGGCGCTGTACCATCCGTGTTGCTCACTTGAAGGATGGTCTGGTTGCCACTGCGTTGCACAGAGTAGCGATCAAAGCGATTGCCAGGGCGAGTATCGGCATTGGCCGCAGCGATCGCCCCTTGATCCATCGTGCCGCTGATTTGCAGTTGGAAGCCATCACTTTGGGGCGTGAGGTTCCAGGTGGTAGAGCCAGCCAAGTCAATGACGAAGCGATCGCCCCAAGACTGCAACCCCCGGCGAATGCTGATGATCTCTGCAGGGGGTGTTTCAATCTGCAATACCGAACCATTTTGGGAAACGGCCCAGCCCATTGCCTCGGCCAAGGGCACGATGTCGAGATAGCGAAATTGTCCATCATTCCAGGCCGACAGCACCATCGGTTGCACAGCTGGGTCAGAGAACCATTGCACAGGCTGTTGGCTGGGGTCGCTGGTGTCTAGAAGGGTCAGGCTCAGATGTCGCCATAGCCCCGTATCGGCAATGCCAACTCGACCGGATTGGGCATTCCAGGCAATGGGCACAGTGCTGCCATTAATTCGTACCTGATCACCTTGCTGACTGTCCTCAACGTTGATTTCAGCCGCAAACACAGGCTCATTGAAGGGTAACCTATGCAAAAAGTTGGCGGGCGGTTCAGGTGCGAGAGACCCTGCAATAAAGGCACACCCACCCATCACGAGCACGAAGCGGCGGAGGGAGCGGCGGATGAGGAATGTGCTAGCGGTGCGGGGTTGGGGGGAACGAGCGGTGCGGAAGCGAGAAGCAGGACACATGGTAGTTTTACAAACAGCGATATACTTCACGGGACGAGAAACGGTACGAACAGTTCCATCAGCAACGAACGCGCCGTTCCTCTATATATCAGGGCTCAATTATTGCTCATCAGGACTGGGCGGTAAGATTTGCGCAAGCTTTCTTGTCAATTCTGTGGCGATCGCGATCTCCAGCGTCAGACTCGTATGGCGAACCCCTAAGTATCGAACAGAATCCAGAAAACTCTTGATTTTGTTCGGCACTTAGGGCTAATACCAGATCCGGTTTAAGAACCCAAATATCGTTTGTGCCCGCTGCAACGCAGCGGGCACAAACGATATTTGGGTTCTATGGCTAAGTAGCTCGGCACGATGAAAAACCAGACTCTAAAAACCTGTGCCGCCCGCAGCGCGGGCGGCACAGGTTTTTAGGGTTTTAGGTTTAATTGCACCTGCCAACTTATAGCGGTGTGCAACCGCATTAAGCACAGCAACGGTTGTGTGGGGCGCGCCGTATTTGTTTAGCGGGAATCGTCTGGGGAGAGAGGGGGTAAGGTCATGGCCTCAGCCACCCAATCAATAAAGGAAACACCTTGCTGCTGAGCGGTGGCGGCCAAGGA
>JADEXA010000055.1 GCA_015207365.1 Vacuolonema iberomarrocanum LEGE 07170 | reverse complement strand
CTTCTTTAACGTAGATATCGATAATCTTTTTACGGAAGTCAAGCGAATAGGGTTGCACCTCAAGTCGTCCCCTAGGAAATAAACATTCTATTCTAAGTGTACCTCACTAGAATAGGAAACGCTATATGAGGTTACCCAGAGCGCACTCGATAAGCGCGATCGCCCCAACCTAAAATCCATCGGGCTATCCTGCGGGCATTCTTCCAGAGTTTTCAATGTAGTGGCGCAAAGCTCTGTGTTGATTCAGGCTGGATACTCATCGTCTTGAACCTAAAACCATCGCAGAACATCCAACTCAATTTGCACTCACTGTTGCGATTGAGAGTCAGAATTTTTCAGAGTTGCATTCTCAAAGAATTCCTCTGTTAATAGTGCATGTTGGAGTAATTGATGCCTTCATCATCTGATGCTTCCAGCGCGGCTCAATTAGTATGAGAGTATTACTGAAACTTTGTCGTCCATATTCTCTAGCTTAGGGGGTGCGGCGATCGCTTATCAGATAACCCTCGCTTCAAGTATTGTTATTTGACTTTAGCTTGGGAGATTGTTATGGATCCATTCTGATAATTATCGAGAAATCTGTTTCCGCAATACTCATGAATAAATTTTTATTCTTACTGAGTACTTTGTAAAAGCTGAAATGCACTATAAAACGGTTCACCCTCAAAATTCAAGTGTTCCAACTTTTGTAAGAGTAAATCTTTTAGGCTGATGCGGTTATGTTCAACTAAAACACATCGTAAGTCATATCCATCCATCAAAATAATTGACTTTTCAGAATTTTGTCTAAGCAATGGGCAAACATTCTTTGACCAGCCATTAATTGACAAAAACAAACCCAAAGTTTGTCTTCCAGAACGATTCACTTTTCCATAAAGGCTATCTAGCTGTCTTATATCTGACAACTTTTGTGTCCACTTACATTCAACCAAGTAATACCAGCCATCAAGCTTAAATGCACCATCTATTTGCTCCCCTCCCTCATTTCTCTTAAAACTTTTCTGAACTTGGATGGCATGAAGAGCAAAAATACGTGTTAGCAAGTCTTCCAACAAAAAACCTCTTGCCCTTCGATCCTCTAAACTTGTTAAACTTGCAAATCGATCAAATTCTGACAAAAGTTTAGTTTGAAGCAGTGAGGAACTTTCATTAGACAAATGGCTATCACTACTATCTTTTACAATGAAATCTCCTTTAAGCCTTTTTGCAATGGTTTGACACTCATCAAATAAACTTTGTTCTACAGCACTAATAAATTGTTGCTCTATTAATTTTTGTACTTGCCAATATTCCAAAAGCTTCTCTAATAACTGTCCTGTCAACAAGTTTGGTTCCTGCTGCCAGAAAGCTCTTAGTCGATTTGCTTTTGAGCCGCTATAGTAGTTATATTTTTCATCGTATATATTAATATTTACACTTTCGGTTATAAATTCTTGAAAAGTTCTGTTTGAAAAATCAAGAACATACCCACTTCCCATACCTAAGATTTTTTCTAACTTAAGTTTTTCGATGCTACTCAGATCTGACATTGCTTAAAGCTGAGGAGAGTTTGACAATATCCAAAGATGGAATATTTGTCTTACATACTATTCCAATCACAGACAACTAAGGATAAATTTCAGTATATTTTCCTAATAAAATTTAGGGAACCTTGAATTTAGGTATTGGACAAGATCTTCTGAGATTAAAAAATGGGAACGCGCCTCAAGCCGTTCCCATTTGAGATTTTGATGCGAGTTTCGGGTAGAGCGTAGAGGCAAGTGTCTCATCCACTCATCTACCCATCCACCCTACGGAGTCGTCACCAACTCCGAGGGGAAGCGCTTAAACGAGAGGCGTTCATTTTCAACATCGACGTAGATCGTGTCGCCGTCGCTGAACTCACCCCGGAGGATGGCTTTGGCGATCGCCGTTTCCAGTTCGCGTTGGATGGCTCGCTTCAGCGGGCGTGCGCCGTAGACGGGGTCGTAGCCGACTTCGGCAAGGAAATCGAGCGCCGCATCGGCGAGCTTGAGCGCCATCTTGCGATCGCTCAACCGTTCCTCTAGCCGCTGAATTTGCAGCTTGATGATGTTCCGCAATTCAGACTTTTGCAAGGTGTGGAAGATGATGAACTCATCGACCCGGTTGAGGAACTCGGGGCGGAAGTTGGCCCGCATTGCCTCGGTCACCCGCGATCGCATTTCGTCGTAGCGGCTATCGTCGCCCGACACATCCAGGATGTATTGGGAGCCGATGTTGCTCGTCATGATGATGATGGTGTTTTTGAAATCGATTGTGCGTCCCTGAGCATCGGTCACGCGGCCATCATCCAGGATTTGCAGAAAGACATTGAACACATCGGGATGCGCCTTCTCGATTTCGTCGAACAGCACCACCGAATAGGGGCGTCGCCGGATGGCTTCGGTCAACTGCCCGCCTTCCTCGTAACCGACATAGCCCGGAGGTGCACCAATCAGCCGGGAGACGGCATGCTTCTCCATATACTCCGACATATCGATCCGCACCATCGCCTCTTCGGTATCGAACAGATAGGCGGCGAGGGCTTTGGCCAGCTCGGTTTTACCCACCCCAGTGGGGCCAAGGAAGATGAAGCTGGCGATCGGGCGATTGGGGTCAGACAGTCCGGCACGAGAACGCTGGATAGCATCAGAAACGGCGGTCACCGCTTCGTTTTGACCCACCACCCGATTGTGCAGTTCGTCTTCCAGGTGGAGTAGCTTTTGCATTTCCGATTCCACCAGCTTGCTGATGGGAATGCCCGTCCACTTGGAAATAATCTCGGCGATATCCGATTCCGTCACTTCTTCCCGCAACAGGGACTTGCCAGCGGTCTGGGTTTGATCCAGACGCTCCTCGGCTTCGGTTAACTGCTTTTGCAACTGATTCAGCGTGCCAAACTTCAGTTCCGCCGCCCGGTTCAGGTCGTAATCGCGCTCCGCCTGCTCAATTTCGATCGCCACCTTGTCGATCTGATCCTTCAGCGCCTTCCGCTCATCCAGCAGATCCTTTTCGGCCTGCCACTGGGCATTGAGACTCGTCTGGCTTTCCTTTAGATCCGCCAGCTCTTTGTCGAGCCGCTCCAGGCGATCGCGCGAGGCCATATCGGTTTCCTTTTGGAGGGACAACCGCTCCATCTCTAGTTGCAGGATCTTCCGATCCACTTCATCCAGCTCCTCCGGCTTGGAGGTGACTTCCATCTTCAGCTTCGCCGCCGCCTCATCCACTAAATCGATCGCCTTATCGGGCAAGAAGCGATCGGTGATGTAGCGATTCGACAACATCGCCGCCGCCACCAGCGAGCCATCGGCAATCTTGACGTTGTGGTGAGTTTCGTAGCGATCCTTCAGACCCCGCAGAATCGAGATTGTATCGCTCACCGAGGGCTGATCGACATAGACTTGCTGGAAGCGGCGCTCCAGCGCGGCGTCTTTCTCAATGTACTTGCGGTACTCATCCAGGGTGGTCGCCCCGATACAGCGCAACTCGCCCCGTGCCAGCATGGGCTTCAGTAGGTTGCCTGCATCCATCGCCCCCTGACTCGCCCCGGCACCCACAACAGTGTGGATCTCATCGATAAACAGGATGATGTTGCCGCTGGAGTCGGTGACTTCCTTCAGCACCGCCTTTAGCCGCTCCTCAAACTCCCCTCGATACTTCGCCCCCGCAATTAGGGCACCCATATCCAGGGCAATTAGCTTACGATCCTTCAAGGACTCCGGCACATCGCCCTTGACGACCCGCTGGGCTAACCCTTCGGCGATCGCTGTTTTGCCGACACCCGGTTCCCCAATCAGCACCGGGTTGTTTTTCGTCCGGCGAGACAGAATCTGGATGGTGCGGCGAATTTCGTCATCGCGCCCAATCAACGGGTCGAGCTTCCCTTCCCGTGCCATGGTGGTCAAATCGCGCCCATATTTTTCGAGCGCTTCATACTTCCCTTCTGGGTTTTGGTCGGTCACCTTCTGACTTCCTCGTACTTGTTTGATCACGTTACGGAGTCCCGCTTCATCCAGTCGAAACTCTTGAAAAAATTTCTTGCCAAAGCGTCCTTCCTTCGCATAGCCCAGCAAGAGGTGTTCCACTGAGATGTAGTCATCACCAAAGGATTTGCGGGAGGTATCGGCATAGTCCAGCAGCGCATCTGCCGACTTGCCCCAATACAATGACGAGCCGCTAGCACCGGATACCTTGGGCTGCTTCGCCATAAAGTTTTCGGTATATTCCTGCGCCTTTTGCACATTCACATCGGCCCGGTTAAGAATGCTACTGGCTAACCCTTCGGGCTGTTCCAGCAGAGCTTTCATCAGATGCTCAGCTTCAATTTTCTGCTGGCTGGCGCTGCGGGCAATCTCCTGGGTCGAGACAAGGGCCTGCCAAACTTTTTCTGTAAACTTTTCCTGGCTAGTTGGTTGCATAGCAGTTGCGGTTCAAAACCTAACGATCGACAACGGAGTCCAAACGAGGGGAGTGGATTCATCCAAACGCTCAACAGGGAAGTTCAGCCACAAGCACGCCCAAAGCAGGAGGGATTTGCAGATATTATCAATGGCATCCCCGAGGAATCCAACACTATTTAGATGTATTCATTGTAAAAATAAGGGCAACCGGGACAGGATCGGTGTTCTCTCCCCCAGCAGTAGGTGTTGCCGTCCGATGAGCAATTTGCACCCGCTGCCCCAGACATCGATGATCCAACTCTGCGTGCAGAACAAAAGTAAAGCCTCTGCCAGAGCCCACAATCAAGGGTTCTCTGGTTTTTGTCTAAGCAGTTGTGCAATGGCGTAACGAAGGTCTGTCTTATGCCTCATCTTCAAACAATCGGTGGTATCGCAGCATTTGCCAATGTTTTTGTGGCCCTAGCAACACTGGCTACAGCCTTTTTGTTGATTGGGGTTGCGGCGATCGCTGACCCAACCCAACTAGCAGAAATGGCTGTGAACAATCCAACGCCGCTGCTCATCCAAGATGGCTTGAAGATTGCGTCAGCCGTGATATCGATTGTGTTGATTTTGGCGGTGGCAAACTACTTGCGTCATGAGCGTTCAGCTTTACTTTTTGTTGCAAGTGGGTTTGGCTTTCTCTCTGTCCTCTGTTTGGTCGGCAATGCTGCCTTGAGTTTGTATGCCATTGCCCAGGCATCTGCTGCTGGCCAAGTATCCCTACCCAGCCAACAATTGAACATGATGATCGGGTCTCTCGCACTGGGAGCAATTGTCTTAGATGGCTTGTGGCTACTGCTGGTCAGTTGGATAGCCCTTAAGCATCAGCAATTGCCCAAGCGCCTGTGTTATCTAGGCTTTGGGATGGGAGCACTCAGTTTGGTGCCACCGCTCGGAATCATTGTGCTGTTGCTGGGCATTGTGTGGTCGATATGGATCGGACGTGTGTTTCTACAATCTGTGGAGCCTTAGAGCTGTCAGGCATTGGAAGAAAAGGCGACAGGCTTTTTAGCTATAACTCCAAATCCCATGTTTCCGCGACCCAGTCGGAACCAAAACTATGCTGCTCCTCTTCATGCACTAATCGGAATCCAGCATTCTCATAGATATGTCGAGCTGCCAATAGTGTGCTATTTGTCCACAGCGTAATTTTGCTATAGCCTACCTGCCGAGCAAAGCGAATACATTCGGCCACCAATCGTTTACCAATACCCAGTCCCCGCGCTTTTGGATCAACGATCAGCAAGCGAAGTTTCGCGACGTCATCCGATTGTTTTACTAAGAAGACGGAGCCAACGACTTCCCCATCACGCTCGGCGATCCAGCAGCGCTCTCGCTTGGGGTCATAGTCTTGGATAAATTGAGCCGCAATGTTGGCAACCAGTGCCTCAAATGTTTCATCCCAACCATATTCTTCGGCATACAAAACGCCATGACGGTGAATCACCCAGCCCATATCACCCGGTTGATGCGATCGCAGAATGTATGGAACCTCTGGTTTTGCTGGAGAACCGAGTAATCCTTCAATGGTTTGCATGGCCTTGACCAAGCGGGTTTGCTCCGTTGGTGCTAGTGGGTGCAGCATCGCCTCAATTTCGTTTCGAGAGCAAGCGTTGAGCGTCGCAAATGCACTGTGCCCTTGCTCTGTCAGCGTAAGAATGCTCTGCCGCCCATCCGTTGCAGAAGGCTGCTTGTCAATCAATCCACGCTTTTGCAAGTTGCGTAGGATACGGCTGAGATAGCCCATGTCCAAGCTCAATGTATTGGCCAGCTCGGTTGCTGTGGAGTCTTGGCGGGTCGACAGCTCAAACATCACCCGTGCTTCGGTCAGGGAGAAGGAACTTTTCAAGATGCCTTCGTGCAACACACCGATTTGATGGGTGTAGAACCGATTGAAGTGGCGCACGGCTTCGACAGGGCTGATGGACTCAGAGGCACTTGGCATAGTCATAGCGTGAACTCTGGAGGCATTGTCGTCATTTGCTTGACAAAGTAAACCATCTACTTGCTTTGGTCAAGCATTTTTCGGTCAAGCATTTTGCAGAGATAAAAGCTGAGTCACGAGATCTGCTTCATTCTCCGCTCTTCAGGCTACTCGTGAGCCCACTATAATCAGTGTGAAATTTGTGCTCTGACAGGAGTGAAATGGCGTGGATGCTCTAGTTGAGATTGAACGCGAACAAGATCAGCAACCTGTGACGGCTGTGATTTCCCACCTCGTCAAGCGAGGGCGCGAGCAAGACTACGAGCGCTGGCTCCGCGACATTTCTGTAGTGGCTCAGCAGTTTGAAGGGCATCAGGGAGTGAGTTTTATTCGTCCCCAATCGGGCATCTGCCCGGAGTATGTGATTATTCTCAAGTTCGATCGCTACACCAACCTGAAACAGTGGCTGCAGTCAGACGTGCGGCGAAGCTGGCTGGCAAAAGCCAAACCTCTTATCCAGAGAGATGAAACCATCGAGGTTTTGACTGGACTCGAAACCTGGTTCACCTTACCGGGAAAACCGATGCAACTACCACCTGCCCGCTACAAGATGGTGATTGTTACAGGGTTGGCGGTGTTTACGATCGCCAATTTGCTCAACTACACGCTGACACCTTTTCTGGCAGGTCTACCGACCTTGCTGCGATCGCTGCTGTTCTCATTTTTGTCGGTATCCCTGCTGACATACATCGTTATGCCACGGCTGACAAAACTGCTCTACCGCTGGCTTTATCCGCGTCAAGCTAGCACATGATGTGCAGGCTTTAGCTCTACACCAAGCGCTCCGACAAGTCAGCCATATAATAATTCAGACAAGGTAACCCACCATAAAAACGATATGGCAGAATCGGTTCTTGAAACTGGGAAGCGTGCTTTTGCAGCCTTTGCTGAGGGCTGGTTAACCGGAGATTTTCAGGCATACATCGATATGCTGGCCGCAGAGGTTGAGTTTTGGTATCCGGCGGGTAGCCATCATGGCCAGTTTGAGGGCGCAGCAGGGCGAGCCGAGATGATTGCGAAGTGCAACGACCACACCGCAGCGGGCGATCGCCTCACCCTCACTCCCACCTACATCACAGCCAATGACACCACCGTGGTGATCGAATTCTCCGCCTCGGGGGTGTTTCAAAACCAACCCTACCAAGGCTGGAATGCGATCGCCTTGGGCGTGACGGGCAACCAAATTTCGGCATTTCGTGAGTATTTTGGGAATTTGGGAAAGTAAACCGAGCAAAGCATTGGGAAAGGCAACCATGACAGAAAGTGCAGCAGAGAAAGTCCATCTCATCCACGATCGCGGCAATCGCGGGCATACCCAATTGGGTTGGCTCGATAGTTATCACACCTTTTCCTTTGGTGGCTTCCGGGATCCCAATCGCATGGGGTTCCGTTCGTTGCGCGTCATCAACGACGATCGCGTCATCCCCGGAGCTGGCTTTGGTGAACACAGCCATCAAGATATGGAGATCTTTACCTATGTCTTAGACGGCCAGTTGGCTCACAAAGATAGCTTAGGCAATGGAGCTATCATCAAACCTGGCGATGCTCAGATTATGAGTGCAGGCACGGGTATCACCCACAGCGAGTTCAACCCGTCTGAAACCGAGCCGGTTCACTTTTTACAAATCTGGATTATTCCCAACCAAGTTGGATTAGCCCCCCGCTATGAGCAACACAGCTTTTCCCCAAGTGAAAAACAAGGAAAGCTGAGACTGTTGGCGAGTCCTGATGGGCGGGATGGGGCGGTGACCGTTTATCAAGATGTGGAACTGCTGACAGCGGCACTGGAACCAGAACAAAAACTGCACTATTCCATTCGAGGCGATCGCTACGGCTGGGTGCAGATCCTTCGGGGCACATTGATTCTCAACGAGCAAGAACTACGGGAAGGCGATGGCGCACAGCTCAGTGGCGAAGAAGAGTTAACCATCACCACGCAGACAGGAACAGAACTCTTACTGTTTGATTTGGCCTGAGCTAGAGGGCTATCTAAAGGTTGAAGTTGTAGCCGCGACGCGACCACAACTTCCTTCAACGAATTTGCTCAAGGTGATGCATGTTTTGCGTAAGGCTTGTCTACAAATGGTGTTGCTTAATACTTGTATGAACTGGAACTTGGTTCCAGTTCATACAATCCTCAATTCATACCCAGTTCCAGCAATACCCTAAAAATGGTGAGCCGATGTTGTTTCGGGTTTGAGCCGAGCAAAGTTTTTGGGCAATGTCAGGCTATGGAAGCGCCAGAGGAAAATGACACCAGCAAACGCCACACCAATGGATTGCCCTAGCCACAGGCCAATGCCGCCAAGATGCATCAAAAATCCAAGGACATAACCACTCGTCAACCCAATGCCCCAAAAGGTCACAACGCTCAACACCATTGGGGTACGGATGTCTTGAAGCCCATACAACGAGCCCATTGCTACCCGTTGCACCCCGTCTAGGAATTGGGCAAACGCGGCAATGATCAGCATGGGAATAGCCAACTGCATGACTCCAGCCGCCGCCGGATCGTTCACATCCAGATAGATGCCAATGATTGGTTGGCGAAATAGGAGGAGGGCGATCGCCGTGATGGCCATAAAAATAGCGGCAGAGGCGACCCCGACATATCCGGCTTGCTGGGTTTTTGCGCGATCGCGCTGGCCCATCCACTGACCGACGCGCACCGTTGCGGCGTAAGACATACCCAATGGCACCATGAACAGGAGGAATACAGTCTGATAAACCGTTTGGTGGGCGGCCAGGGTTTCAGTTCCCAGGGTGCCCATGAAGAAGGTAACGACGGTGAACAGCCCATATTCAACGGCGATGGTGACGGCAATTGACGTCCCAATCACAACCAGTTGCCAGAGGATTTGGGGTCTCAATCGGTGCAGCCCTCGCCAGAATGGATATTCTTTCAGGGTTTGATTCCGGCAGGTATAGAGGAAGAGGGCCAGGAACATAAACCAGAAACTGAGGCCACTGGCTAAGCCCAACCCCGCTAACTCCATCCGTGGAAAGCCAAACTGACCGTAGCCCAAAACGTAATTGCCTGTGATGTTGGCGATCGCCCCAAACAAGACGATCATCATCACAGGTCGGGCCTGCGACAGAGCGGCAACATACCCCCTCAGCATGGCAAAGCCCAGGGCTGGGACAAAGCCCCACAAAACATAGTCAAGATAGCCATCTGCCAGCACCACGGTTTGTTCCGCCTGCCCCAAATGCATCATCACCCAATCGAGATGACTAATCACAACCATCATCGGCAAACCCAAGAGAACGGCTAACCACAAGCCCTGGCGCGCGATGCGCTCGACCTGATGCTTATTCCCGGCACCATATGCTTCAGCCACCAGCGGACTGACCGACATCACCACACCGCTCAAGGTATTGAGCACGAGCTGAAAAACAGCGGAGGCTAGCCCGCCCGCCGCGAGACTTTGGGCTCCCAAGTGCCCCATCATCAAGGTGTCGACAAAACCAACCAGAGCCTGGGCCACCTGAGCCCCGGCCAACGGCACGGCAAGCTTGATAAATTCTCGGGCTTCTATAGTGATGTCCGATTTGGCGAATACTTTAGTGACCATTGCACTGCGTCTCTACATAACAGCGATGAACGGTCTACAATTTAGGAAATCTTAAGAATCCCTAACTACTCAAACCTTGCAGGACTATCAAATTCTTGCAGCGGATTTTGTAAGAAGCTCCGACCGCCAAGCCGTGCCAAACCTTCAGGAGTTGCCCAGGTAACCCAATGGCTAATCTGCTGGAAAATCGACTCCGTCCACCCGTGCGATCGAGTGCAGTCCACGGTTGGAAGCACATCGTCGTTGAAGAGTTTAGCCAGCCCCCTGGACAAGAGCGATACGAAAATCCAACAGAGCACACGCTCTGCATTTCCCTCAACCCTCGCCCATCTCGCCTATCGCAAACGGCAAATTATCGCCGACATATCAGCCCTTGTGTCAAAGGCGATATTTGTATCGTGCCCGCTGGTTTGCCGTTTCTTTGGCAGTGGCATCAGACGGATCAATATCTGCGGATTCGGATTGGCTCAGCGTTTCTGCAAACGGTCGCGGAGGAAGCGATCGCGGTCAGTCCCGATCATGTTGCCCTCTATCCAGAGTTTCGGGTTCGCCATCTGCAAATTGAACAGTTTGGGGCGATGCTCTTAGGCGAAATCAAAAACGGTGGATTGGCCGGGTCGCTCTATGTTGAGTCCCTTACCAATGCTCTGGCGGTGCAGCTTCTGAGAAGCTTTTCGGCGACACAACCCTGTACAGCAGTGTATGGAGAAGGGTTGAGCGATCGCCAACTACTACAAGTCACCGATTACATCAATGACGGCTTAAAGCACCCAATCGGATTATCAGACTTAGCGGACTTGTTGAAGATGAGTAAGTTTCAATTTAGTCGTCGCTTCAAACAATCGATGGGCGTGACGCCCCATCAATATGTCCTACAACAAAGGCTAGAGCAAGCCAAGCATTTGCTCAAAGCCACAAATCTGTCGGTGATGGAAATTGCGATGCTGTGCGGTTTCAGTAGCCATAGCCATCTTGGCAAACTCATTCGCCAACATACTGGGCTGTCTCCCAAAGCCTATCGCAGCGACGCATAACCTTGTCGTGCTACGCGCTAACGTTTCCGATAAGCGCCAGGGGTCATTCCCGTTGCGGATCGAAAGTGTTTGCTGAAATGACTTTGGCTGCTGAACCCACATTGCAAAGCGACATCTGCGATCGCCAATTTCGATGTTTTCAATAACTGCTTGGCCTGCTCCACCCGCTGCTGCAAGAGATACTGGTGCGGCGAGATGCCCATGGATTGCTTGAACAGGCGGCTAAAGTGAAACGGGCTCATGCCTGCGACCTCAGCGAGATCCGCTAATTTAATCGATTGGTCGAGGTGAGCCTGAATGTAGTCGGAAATTTGCAAAATCTTGCAATCGCCCAATCCGCCCTCATAGAGAGCAACACGGGGCTTTGCTGTCGAGTATTCGCGCAATAAATTGACGGCTAACACATTCGCCAGAGACTCCACATAGAGCTGCCCAACCCAGCCATCGCCCTTGTGGAGTTCGGCTCGCAGCAGCAACAGGATTTGCTCAAGCTGAGGATCGCGCACGCGAAATTCCGTTGTCAGATCCAACCGCTCAGAATCAAGTTCTGCTGCGGACTGGGCAACCGTTTGTAAGAACTGAGCAGGAATTTGCACATTGAAATAGTGATCATCCCCTTCAGCCTGGTAGAAGGCGGGGATATTTGCCGGGGTGATGGAAATATCGCCCTTGCCGTAAAGCCCCGTGTAGCGGCGATCGCCCACCACTTGATGAATCCGGTGAGGCCGTGGAGCCAAGCAGAGGGCGATCAAATGCCCATCCCATGATTCTGGAATATCACTGCCCCCTGGCGGCTGCCGATACTCTTCTGCCAGCAACGACTGCCAACCCAGGGTTTCGCTCGACGCGATGGGGGTCAGCTCTGGGCTATTTGCAGGGATTTTGTCCTGAGATGCCGATGCCATCAGAGTTTGAGCCTCTTTCGAAATTGACCGCAAGATTACGACAATTGCGCAAGTTTCGAGTATTCCGCAGCCTTTAATTTCCTTAATTTGTAATTGTAGCCAACAGGGTTACAGCTTGTAACAAACTAAGGAGATTTTAGAACATGGCTAACGTTTTGCATTTAGATGCCAGCCCACGAGGCGCGCGATCGCACTCTCGCCGCATGACCTGAACCGGAGAACATCAATGCAATCGACTCTCAGCTTGAGCTTTTTAAGCCAATTCATTCATCCCCTTTTAATGCTCGGTCTATTTGGTTATTTGCTGTATACCGCCTATCTCGGCATGCAAGTGCGCCGGACTCGCAATGCCGAAGGCGAGGCAAAGAAGGAACTGGTGCAAGGGAAGTATGCTACACGCCATTACCAATCGGGAGCCATTATTCTAGCCGTGATGGTCACGGGTGCATTTGGGGGGCTTGTGAGCACCTATCTAGGGGGAGGCGAAATCCCGGCGTTCGTTGGTGTGGGCATGACGGCGCTGGTTGCGGCCTCTGCTGCCCTTGTCCCACTGATGCAACGCGGACGGACATGGGCACGGCAAACGCACATCGCTATCAACGTCACGTTGCTTGGTCTCTTTGCCTGGCAAACCTTTACGGGGCTACAAATCGTCCAAGAATTGCTGACGCCCAGCCTAAGCTAAAAGGCAGTAAACCAATGCCTGCATAGGTTGCACTACACTAACTCAGCCTACGAAAAATATAGCCACTACTTTTCTATCAACCCAATTAGGACTTACGCAAAGCTTGCGTAATCCTGAGCAAATTTGTTGATGTTGTGGGCTCATCGCGCCCACAACATCAACAAAATGCCTAAGTCCAATCCAATCTTGTTTCCATACGGGTTGGCTAAGTATTCAAATCAGGAGATAAATCCGTCATGTTTAATCTCACGATGCGACCACTCATCAAAACTGAAATTCGCGAATTTCTCAAAATTGCTGTTCCTCTAGCCAGCGCCCAGGTTGCCCAGTCGGCAACCGGATTCTTTGATACGGTGATGATGGGCAGAATGGGAGCCGATGTCTTAGCCGCAGGGGGTCTCGCCGCCATCATCTTTTTAGTGGTTATGACAACAGCTACTGGCATGGTTATGGGAGCCAGCCCACTGATTGCTGAAGCGTTTGGTGCGGGTCAGAAAACCCAGATTCAACAGATTGCACGACAGGGGCTATGGCTAGCTGGCTTAGTTGCTATTCCTGTGATGATTGTGATGGGGCATTTCGATCGCTGGATGATCCATGCCGGACAACCTGAAGCAACCGTCAGGTTAGCCGGTACCTATCTCGACATCATACTGTGGGGTATGTTTCCTGTCGTGGGTTTTGCAACGTTACGAGCTACCGTCTCGGCTTTATCTCACGCACGCCCAGTAATGACCATTATGGTGACGGGAACGGCCTTCAACATCGTTGGAAACTATATTTTAGGATTTGGCAAATTTGGTTTTCCGCAAATGGGGTTGGCCGGGTTAGCCGTGGCAAGTGTGATTGCCCAATGGGGAATGTTTGTTGCGTTGGCGTTGCATATCCTTGTACACCCGAAGCTAAAGGATTATCACATCTTTCAAGAACTCCATCGGTTGCGTCCTCGGGTTTTGTGGCAATTGGTTTGGGTCGGTGTACCTATCGGTATTTTCTCAGGGCTAGAAGCGGGCTTTTTCATGGTGATCATGTTTTGGATGGGCACCTTGGGCACAGAGGCGCTAGCCGCGCATCAGATTGTCTTGCAGACGATTGTGATCATATTTATGGTGCCGCTGGGTATCTCCTACGCTACGACGGTTCGAGTCGGGCAATGGTTGGGACGGCGAGACGTTGCTGGAATTCAACGCGCTGCCGGGGTGAGTATTATTATCAGCACTGCTTTTATGATGATTGTTTCAACTGCGGTTCTCTTGTTTCCCAGACAGGTCATTGGCATCTACCTGGATCTACAAGATCCAGACAATACGGCTGTGATTGCGCTGGCCTTGCCGTTGTTGGTTATCGCGGCGATCGCCCAGATCCTGGATGGCTTTCAAAAAGCTGTCTATGGTTCTTTGCAAGGATTGCAGGATACGCAGGTGCCGATGATGGTCAATGTGTTCGTCTATTGGGGGTTCGGGCTATCGGTCGCATATGTGCTGTGCTTTCCATTGGGCATGGGCGGCAGGGGATTGTGGATTGGCCAATCAGTGACGATCGCTGTGGCAGCTGGCCTGTTTATCTGGCGACTGCGTCATTTGCTCCTGCGGCGACAGCTGCGGTGCTCGTGATTTGACGGGCGTTCGAGTGGTGGAAAACGGGTGGCTTCAACCGCCAGTTGCCATCATTTATTTGTCAATCAAGATTGTTGATATCGCAGCGCTCCACTAGAAGCCTTGCACTATGTGACACACTGAAATAACGTCAATCTGTTCTCCTGGCATGAGTAACTGGACGCATCAGAATACCAAACTTTGGCGGGTGCCAGAGTTCGACAACTTAGAGGTATTTCGAGCCCAAGCCATTCACCACAGCTATGCTCGGCACGCTCATTCCGGCTACTCGATTGGCGTTATTGAGGCGGGAGTGGGCGGCAACTCCTACCGAGGTACGACCTATTTAGCACCCCCTGAAAGTGTCGTTTTCATGAATCCTCAGGAAGCCCACACCGGCTACTCTGCGGAGGATCGCCCTCTGACCTATCGGATGCTCTATCCCAGTGTTGGGCTCGTCCAACAAATCGCCGACGAGGTTCAGATCAAAGGATTTCCCTACTTTAAAGATGCTGTTGTTCAGAGCAAGGGGCTAACAAGGAATCTTGTTTCTCTGCACGTCGTCCTCGAGCGATCGCCAGACCCACTGGAACAACAATCTCGCCTCGTCGAGGTTTTAGCTGCCACCCTACTTCATTACGCTGAGGTGAAAACGCGCGCTACTGGACTTCAACGAGAACATCGAGCGATCGCCCAAATCAAGGAATACCTACACGAAAATTTCAGCTCAACGATTTCGTTAGACCAACTGGTCGAGCTGACAAACTTAAATCGCTCCTATCTGATTCGCGTGTTCCGTCAAGCGGTGGGAATGCCACCCTATACCTATTTGAATCAAATTCGGGTAGAAAAAGCAAAGCAGTATTTGAGCCACGGGCTGTCTGTGGCAGAAACGGCGATCGCCGTTGGGATGTCAGACCAAAGCCACCTTAACCGCCACTTCAAGCGAATTGTAGGCGTCACCCCAGGTCACTATCGCAGTATGTCAATATCCTCAAAAAATTAAGGCGTTGCTGGTTGAGGGTATGAATTTTTCCCGAGAAGGGCTGCAGCCTTTCTCGGGAAAAATTCATACTTGGAGCCTTCATCACCAAAATTAAACCCCAAATCAAGGGTTCTCCGGTTTTTCTCCTGTACTCAGGTCAATATCATTCAAGACCGAATAGGGTGGTTTGCCAGATGCTGAAAGTCGTGGATTTCAGCGAAGGCTAGGAACGATGACCCCCGAAGCAGCGAACTTGCCCCATCAACAGGATTACTATCTGGCGCAAATCAACATCGCTCGCATGAAAGCACCTTTAGACGATCCCATTATGGCTGAGTTTGCCAATGCCCTTGATGAGGTCAATGCTGTTGCAGAGCAGAGTCCCGGTTTTGTTTGGCGATTGCAAACCCCATCTGGCAATGCCACCGACATACGGGTATATTCAGACCCCAAGATACTGGTCAATCTATCCCTATGGCAGAGCGTGGAGCCGCTAAAGGCTTATGTCTATAAGAGCTTGCATGGTGACTTCTTTATCCGTCGTCGAAATTGGTTTGAAAAGTACCAGGGCGAGCATTTCGGTATGTGGTGGGTTCCGGCTGGACATTTGCCCACAGCGGAAGAGGGGAAGGCCAAACTGGAGCACCTTGAGCAGTATGGGGAATCACTTGAATGCTTTACCTTTGCCAAATCCTATCCAATGCCGATAGTCGGGCGATCGCAGATTTCTTAAAATATCTTCCAATGGTTCTATCTAGAGGATGAATACATCATTTCCAGCTCAACTCTATGATGAGAAGCAATTTACTTTCTAGCTGGAATGAACCGTGAGAAACCTCCTAAATCATGACTTTGTAAAGAAGGTCATGAATAAGCCAACGCGCGTTGTCTTGCTAGGGTATGCATCTTACATCTTATTGACGTGGGTGTTACTTTGCTTACCCGTTAGTTGGCAATCTACTCCAATCGGTCCTTTAGATAATCTCTTTATTGCAACGTCAGCTATCAGCACGACAGGATTGGTTACCGTAAACACTCCGGATGCTTATAGCTTTTTTGGTGAATTTATCATAGCCTGTGCCTTCCAAGTAGGAGGATTGGGTTATATGACATTGGGCTCATTCGTTATTCTGGCTAGGGAAAGAAATCTATCCTCTGTCCGTCAAGAAGTTGGTGAGACTGTTTTCTCGCTTCCCGAAAGGTTTAGCTTCGACACGTTTATTCGACATACAATTATCTTCACAGCGTTAATTGAGATTGCTGGTTTTATTGGTCTCTACATAGCCTTTTCTCTAGAGAACGTTCCTAATGCATTTTGGGCCGCTGCTTTTCACTCCATTTCGGCATTTTGTACGGCTGGCTTCAGTGTGTTTCCTGACAGCCTTATGGGTTTTCGAGATAATTTCCTTGTCAATTTTGTTGTTACGGTACTGAGTTTGTTTGGGGCGATCGGGTTCATCGTTGTGTCTGATGCGTGGCTCAGACTCACGGGTCGGAGAAGTCGCATTACCCTGACCACCAAAATCATTTTGTATGCAACATTTAGTGTGATTGTTGCTGGATGGATTTTTCTGTTCTTTGCCGATAGCTCCATCGTTACGTTGCCGCTACATGAGCGATTTCTGAGTTCTGGATTTCAGGCAATGACGGCGATGACCACCGTTGGATTCAACACACACCCCATCGAGGAGTTGAGGACGGCATCGGTCATGGTGATGCTCATTCTGATGGTGATCGGTGCCTCTCCATCAGGAACCGGGGGTGGCTTGAAAACAACATCACTTTCAGCTGCAATAGGTGTCGTTTGGGCCTCACTTCGAGGGTGGCGAGATGTCGTTTTTCTGAGACGCCGTATTCCCTCCAACCGCATACTGGGAGCTTTTGCGGCCCTCGTCTTTTACTTAGGCATGTTTTTGGTGGGAAGTATCTTGCTGCTGATGGCTCAGGGGCAAACGTTTGAGGATGTTGTTTTCGAAGCGGCCTCTGCCTTGGGAACAGTTGGGCTTTCGCGCGGCATCACTGGAGATTTGGTGCCCTTCGGCAAGTTCATTGTGATTGGCTTGATGTTTATTGGTCGGGTTGGCCCTATCACATTTGGCCTAGCGCTATTTACTCAATCCGTTCAGCATATTCGTCTGGCGAAGGAAGATATTGCTATCTAGCCGTCATTAGCGATCGCCAGCTGCGCGCCTACAGCCGCAACTTTAGCTGCCAAGAAAAAGATCATCCCCTCAATCAGCAATGTCCGTGATTGTGCTAAAGCTGGACAAGGTCATGCGTTGCTAATGGTTGGCTCAATCGGAAACGTAACGGTGAAGGTTGAGCCGTGATCAAGTTTAGATGTCACTAGAATTTTGCCCTGCATTAACTCCACCAGTTGGGCAACAACGGCTAGACCCAGCCCTGTACCTTGCTCTGCATCAGAGGTAGACGAGCGACACACCTGAAAATAGGGCTCAAAAATACGGTCTTGAGCGCTCTGGTCTATACCAATGCCACTATCGCTAATGACTAGAGACCAACGGTGATCTTGATGAGTTTCGACAGCAAGCTCGACGAACCCTTTTTCGGTGTAGCGGATGGCATTGCTGAGTAGATTGGTGAGAATCTGTTGCAAGCGCAGCGCATCAGTTTGAACTTGTTGCGGAGCGCGATCGCAATCTACCCGCAGATCCAGTCCCTTCGTCCGAGCCAGGGGTTCCACAATTTCGCGGACGGATCGAACCAACACCTTGGGGTCAATCAACTCCATATTCAGTTTGATATGCCCATCACCCTGTTGGAGTTGCGCCGTGTCGTTAATCAGCCGAAGTAAAAACCGCCCATTACGCAACACTCGCTTAATACTCTCCAGTTGGAGTTCCGTATCTTTGGTATCAGGCTTTTGTTGTTGGCGGATAAAGAAATCAGCATAGCCAATGATCGAAGTCAGTGGAGTTTTCAACTCATGGGTCAACTTCGACATATTCTCCTGACTGGCTCGTATCAGTCGAGTCAATTCCTGATTTGTGAGTTGCAGTTGAGTTTGGAGTTGCTCCAGTTCTTCGATACGACTTTGGGTATAGCTATCAAAGCACTGGGCGATCGCTTCATCAACCACCGTGTCGATGAGACGAATCGCCCACAGCAAATCTCTGGGAGAGGATTGCACCAGATCCTCCTCCAAGGCTGAAAAAATCACGGTTCGCAAAAGGCGATATTCTCTGGCAATCTCTGCAGGCTCAAATCCTTGGTCTGCGCGGATTATTCCATGCTCAATGCTAGCTTCATCAACCGCCTTGAACTTATCTGTTCGATCGCCTGCCAGCATTACAGCGAGAGAATCTAAAACCTTTGGCAAGCTGTTTCGTACGGCTTCAAACGTGAGTTGGTTGGTGGCATCAATTTGTTGAGCGTCAAAAACTGACTCAATCCATCGTTCGATGATCGCGTCGCGCTTTTGTCTGAAAATTGTGCTGAAATCCATTGTCATGAGGATTGAGCAGACAGTTGCTTGTCGCTATTGAGGTTTTAACCCGACGCTTTCAGTGGGCGATCGCATCTGATCAAGGTACAAGTGGCGTTGTTGGATAAAAAAGCAGCGGAGGGGCACAATGCAGTCTAATCACGCACAATGCAGTCTAATAACTGCTCCGCTATCTGTATGGCGTGTCCTTGCCCCATCTGAGGCTAGTCAGAGTATAGCGCTGGACTGGAACACGAGGAAGTCTCACCTTGAGGATCAGCGCGATCGTCCTCATGCAATGGCTGTTTGCTCAAAGGAGTAGACGGAACGCAACGCTCTCAATACAACGAACAGATATTACCCGACCACTTTGCAAACGTCTTATAACTCGACAAAGTCGCTGCCAGAGCCATACTTCCAGGCATCCAGACGGCGATGCCAGCGATAGCGCTCTGCCGCTGGTAAGTTCTCGACCCAGGGTGAGAGGGATGACCCGGCGGCGTTGAGTGCGGTATAGAGCCCCAGACTGCCATAGTGCCGCATCCATTCCAGTAGCGAGCCGACGCCGACTTGGGGCAAAATCTGCATCACCAAGGAAGGATGGCGCAGGGACACCAGCCCCAAGGTTTTGGCTAGGGCGGGAAACTGCACCACATCTTGCAAAAAAGGCTTGAGAACGGGATCGCCTAACTGTTCCATTTCGGCAAAGACAGCAGAGAGCAGGTCATTGATGCGATCGGGCGGTAGCGATTGGTTCACTTTAGCGCTCATAGATTGCTGAAACAGCCAGGTGACGGAAAGGCTGGGCTGGTAGGGCTGAAGTAATGCCAAGGAGTCGCGATCGCACGCATCCACTCGCAACGCTTCATCCATCCCCTGCACCAAGCGCGGTAGATGGCGAATCATCGCTCCAAATCCGCCAAAGCTCAAGGGAGACTGACTGCCACTGCTGTCACCCACATGCAGGATACGATCCCAGGGCGATCGCAATGGGCTGTTTCGATAACAGGGAAAAAAGCCAAATAACGCCCGTTTCCATTGCAATTTTTCCAGTTCTACCTGCTGATACTCTGGCAGCAATCGAAAATAATCATCGAATAGATCTTCAAGCGCGGGGCGATCGGGGTGGGCATCGATATAGGTAAAGAGATAGGTGGTGCGCCCATCTTTGGCAGGAAAGGCTTCCCAGAAGTATTGCTGATGATCGGTCAGCGGCGTGATGGAGGCAAATAGATCGCCCGTGTCATTTTTGGGATAGCCCGTGGCACAGGTACCCACCACCATACAAACCGCATCGGGAGACTGACCCTGGCGGGCTTGTTGGGCGATCGGGGAAAAGTGCCCCATCACATCGACCAGGAGTCGCGTGCTGAGTTCTCCATTGGCGCGGACAGTGACGCGATCGCCCGCCACCGTTGCCCCTTCAAATGCTGTTTGCTCTAGCAGTTTCCCGCCTGCTTCCAGAAATTTCGCTTTTAGGGTGTCGAGCAAAAATACTGGATCGACGCCGATGTTGAGCACGTCGCGCACCCACAATTCCGTACCCTTGTGAAAGGTAATGCGTCCGGGATTGTATTCGCTGGCGATCGCTTCCTCCAACTCCGCTTCCGTTAGCAAGCCGAGTGCCACTAATTCCTGCATTTCTCGCCGAGAGATATTCCACTCTTGGTCACGCCCTCGCAACTTGCCGCGCTCCAGTAGCGCGACTCGCCATCCCCGTTGAGCCAACGCACTGGCGAGCAGGATGCCCAAGGTTCCGCCACAAATCACCACATCCCAATCGGGGGGTTGTGGTGCGGTGGCCTCAGTCGTAGCCACATCAATCACCTGAGGAGTCTCACGCGAACCCGTGCGGTAGCGTTCCCACAGGTCATCAGCACGACGCAAACCCACCAGCGGATTTCCGGGTGCGTCGGCCAACAGTTGCGCAGTGAGCGATGGAGCTTGGGACATGGATTCAGAACCTCGACAGCGTCAGTCTTAGGACAAACAAAACCATTTCTGATCCTAACGAACTCAGAGGTGACAGTGTCTGGTCTTCCTGAATTTCCACCTGGGTGGCATGACAACGGGGTCAATAGTTGCGACCTAAATACATGACAAAAAATCGCACCCCAGCTAAAACCCTTGATTTTGTATAGCGCGGGCGGTGCCCGCGCTATACAAAATCAAGGGTTTTCTGGTTCTTTTCCTATACTCAGGGGTGCGACCTAAAAGGCAACGGCTGTAAAACTAGCTGAACAAAAAAGCCCGCAAGCAACTTGCGGACTATCACAGCAAGACCCCTCAGGAGGGTCAACATCTTGCAATTGGATTTAGCGTTGCAGGCGCGGGGTTGACCGTTAGTTGGCAGTTTGACCCCAGCCTCTCGGCGAAACCTCTCCGACAGCTTTAGTCGGGTATTTGCGGGAAATCGCCTCAGAACAATTGCTTATTGATCCGTTTGCAAATTGTCTATACCTTCAGTGACTTCAGCCGATTCAATGCGATCGCCCTGCTGAATTTGATCAACGACCTCCATGCCGCTGGTCACATAACCAAATACGGCATAGTTGCCGTCCAGGAAATCCAGATCGGCCAGCGTAATGTAGAACTGGGAAGAGGCAGAGTCAGGGGATTGCGATCGCGCCATCGCCACAGCCCCACGGGTATGGGGCAATTCAGGCGGGTCGGCGATTGGGCGGCTATAGACGGGTTCGCTGCCTCCCGCTGGCTTAATTTCCAGAGGAATCCGACGCTCACTCTGGGTGGCTGGGTCAATGAATCCACCCGTTCCCAGGCGGCTAGCGGGGAAGTTGGGATCGCGTCCTTGCGGATCGCCGCCCTGAACAACAAAGGGTTGGGGATCTCGAACCACTCGGTGGAACACGAGACCGTTGTAAACACCCTGGTTGACCAGGTCAACAAAGTTTCCCGCCGTGATTGGCGCATCATTGCCATTGACCTGAATGACAATCGGTGAGCCATTAACCGTAAGCTGCACGGTCGCTTCACCATTGAGACGAGGAAGGTTTGCGGTTTGAGCGGGCATCGGAGTCTCCATCAAATCTGACGCCCCATCTTCTGGCGGGGCCTGTGCCACGTCTGATTGTACAGAACACCCGGTCAAGACGATCAGAGCGATCGCCATTCCCATCACCAAGGATGTCCGAATACGTTGCAACCACATCATTACAAAATTTCTCCTGTTACTGGCACGGTTGGATCATTGAATCGGTTAGCGTAACGCCAACCCGATTCAATCGAGATGTCTGCTTGTTCGGAATATCGGTTCGTAAAGTGCCGAATGTCACCGCTCCCCATCCTAGCCTTTCTTTTTCTCAAAAGAACTTGGAAGGTTCGTGCTCAATGGGGAACCTTTGAACCGTAAACCGTAATGCTCGATGCGATGGCGTTTCTCATTCTGGAGCCCTACAGCCCTTCGAGAGGAACGTTCAAAAACCGTGCCAAGTCTGCCCCCTGGTTTTCCAACTCTGCCAGGGCGATCGGTTGGCCGACGCGGGTGAGTGGAACTTCTCCCTTGCCTTTGATAGAGAGATAGAGTGCTCGTCTGGGATTGAGGCCGTCTTTGAGAGCCACGCGAATGGCCTGCACCTCGTCCAACTTGTAGGTAAATTCAATCCGCCGATTTTTGCCCGGAAACCCCCAGCGAAAAATACAAACCTCTTCTTTCTCACGATTAAACTCGTTGTAGCCACCCCCTACATCCAGCAGGATCACCCCCCACAGGTAAAGGGAGAGCAGCAAACCCGTCACGCCATAAAACCCCATCGCCAATCCCTGGGGGACAAAAACGAGCTGGGTCGGATCCGACAGCATGAGCAGATTAACTTTTAGATAGCTGGATAGACTGGCTAGCAAAAAGCCTGTCCCTGCAACCGAAATGACCATTGCCCACCAATAGTTGCTGAGCCGCCGCGAGCCAAGTACCGTCTGGCGCAAAACTTGATTATTTTCTGAAACGATGGTTGAGGTCATAATGCTCTGAGTATTTTTGCTTAGTGTTATGTGCTGTCCCGATGGCCGTGTTTAAAACTGTTACATAATTTGTTCAAGGGTTTCGCCCGCTTTGGAATAGCGGAACTCCGAGAAACCTGCTCCAAAGAGGCATTCTACGAGGAAATTGTGCAATAGAGCGATCGCCCCCCTGGAACTCTTTTCTGATTGCTGAGAATTACATGTCGGATTGTAAAATTTTGGATCTGTCTTTATCATATAGAGCAAATCGACTCTACCTGACGACAGGCTTCCTCAATCCAAACTTCATCCCTTATGAAGAGCTGGATTCTATATGGAATAATGTCACTCAGATAGTTAATTCTGTTTTGACATGGTCTGAGGTCGGGAATCATACTCCGTCTCTTTGGGTTTGGTGGCGAGCGATCGTAAGCCAATCCGAAGTTATTAGAGATCTGATGCAATATTAAGAGGATATGAAATGACCATAGCAATGGGACGGGCGCAAGAGCAGCGGGGATGGTTTGACGTCCTCGATGACTGGCTCAAGCGTGACCGATTTGTCTTCGTTGGCTGGTCGGGTATCTTGCTGTTCCCTTGTGCCTACCTGGCACTGGGTGGCTGGCTCACCGGCACAACGTTTGTGACCTCCTGGTATACCCACGGTCTGGCCTCTTCCTACCTGGAAGGGTGCAACTTCTTGACCGTTGCGGTATCCACCCCGCCCAACAGCTTGGGGCATTCCCTGCTGTTCTTGTGGGGGCCTGAAGCGCAGTGGGACTTCACCCGCTGGTGCCAACTGGGCGGTCTGTGGACCTTCGTAGCACTGCACGGCGCCTTTGGTCTGATTGGCTTTATGCTCCGTCAGTTTGAGATTTCTCGGCTGGTGGGGATTCGTCCTTACAACGCGATCGCCTTCAGTGGCCCGATTGCGGTATTTGTGGCGGTATTTTTGCTTTACCCCTTGGGGCAGTCGGGCTGGTTTTTTGCGCCTAGCTTCGGTGTGGCGGCGATTTTCCGCTTCTTGCTGTTCTTCCAGGGCTTCCACAACTGGACGCTGAATCCCTTCCACATGATGGGAGTTGCGGGCATTCTGGGTGGAGCGCTGTTGTGTGCCATTCACGGGGCAACGGTGGAGAACACCTTGTTCCAGGATGACGACAACGCGAATACCTTCCGAGCGTTCAACCCGACCCAATCGGAAGAGACCTACTCGATGGTGACCGCGAACCGTTTCTGGTCGCAGATTTTCGGGATTGCATTTTCCAACAAACGTTGGTTGCACTTCTTCATGCTGTTTGTGCCGGTCACCGGTCTGTGGATGAGTGCGATTGGTGTGGTTGGCTTGGGCTTGAACCTGCGGGCGTATGACTTCGTATCGCAGGAAATCCGAGCAGCGGAAGACCCCGAATTTGAGACGTTCTACACGAAGAACATTCTGCTGAACGAGGGCATCCGAGCTTGGATGGCACCTCAGGATCAGCCTCACGAAAACTTTGAATTCCCCGAAGAGGTACTGCCACGTGGTAACGCTCTCTAGTAATGCTGTTGTCGCAGGAAATCGCGACCTTCAATCTTCAGGCTTTGCCTGGTGGGCGGGTAACGCCCGTCTGATCAATCTCTCCGGTAAATTGTTGGGTGCTCATGTTGCCCACGCTGGTTTGATTGTGTTCTGGGCCGGTGCGATGACCTTATTCGAGGTAGCGCACTTTATTCCTGAGAAGCCCATGTATGAGCAGGGCTTCATCCTTCTCCCTCACATCGCAACGCTCGGCTGGGGTGTTGGTCCAGGTGGTGAGGTCATCAATACCTTCCCTTACTTTGTTGTCGGTGTACTGCACCTAATTTCATCGGCGGTTTTGGGCTTGGGCGGCATCTATCACGCCGTCCGTGGTCCCGAGACCCTGGAAGAGTATTCCAGCTTCTTTGGCTACGACTGGAAAGACAAAGACCAGATGACCAACATCATCGGTTACCACCTTGTTCTTCTGGGCGTGGGGGCTTTCCTGCTCGTCTTCAAGGCCATGTTCTTTGGCGGTGTCTATGACACCTGGGCACCGGGCGGTGGTGATGTTCGTGTCATCACGAACCCCACCCTCAATCCTGTGGTGATCTTCGGCTACCTGCTGAAGTCTCCCTTTGGTGGCGACGGCTGGATTGTCAGCGTCAACAGCATGGAAGACATCATCGGTGGTCACATCTGGGTCGGCTTCATCTGCATCGCAGGTGGCGTATGGCACATTTTGACGAAGCCGTTTGGCTGGGTTCGCCGTACGTTCGTCTGGTCTGGGGAAGCTTATCTCTCCTACAGCTTGGGTGCGTTGTCGCTGATGGGCTTCATCGCTGCCCTCATGGTGTGGTATAACAACACCGCTTATCCCAGCGAATTCTATGGCCCAACAGGTCCTGAAGCTTCGCAGGCACAAGCTTTGACCTTCCTGGTGCGCGACCAGCGCCTGGGTGCAAACGTCGGTTCTGCACAAGGCCCGACTGGTTTGGGTAAGTACCTGATGCGCTCTCCCACGGGTGAGATCATCTTCGGTGGTGAAACCATGCGTTTCTGGGATTTCCAGGGTCCTTGGCTGGAGCCGCTGCGTGGGCCTAATGGTCTGGATCTGGACAAGGTCAAGAATGACATTCAACCTTGGCAAGCACGTCGTGCGGCTGAGTACATGACTCACGCACCTCTGGGTTCCTTGAACTCTGTAGGTGGTGTTGCGACCGAAATCAACTCGGTGAACTATGTATCGCCTCGCGCCTGGCTGGCAACCTCTCACTTCGTTCTGGGCTTCTTCTTCCTGGTGGGTCACCTGTGGCATGCAGGTCGTTCACGGGCGGCAGCTGCCGGATTTGAGAAGGGCATCGACCGTGAGACCGAACCCGTACTAGCTATGCCAGATCTCGACTAAGGTTTTGGTTGAGACCAACATGGTTTGAGATTTGAATGGAAAGAGGTTCTCGTTAAGGGAACCTCTTTTTCGTCTCTCCTCTTTCTCGTTCCTATAGCCAATCCTTTGGGACAAGACACTGAAGCTATCTTTACCAACATGCCGCTAGCAATGTAACTTCTAAAAAGTTCAAGAGCAATCTCTGGCAACTGACGCCGTGGCGATAAGAACACCGTCCGCCGTTGCGGATCATAAAAATAAAAATTTAGGGTTGTGAGAACCCGTGAACATGGGTTTTGTTCACTCTGGAGACGATAACGATGAACCCGAATGTCTTTGAATCCTTGCCCTGGACACCAGAAGCCAAGGAGAAGTTTAATAACATTCCTTTTTTTGTGCGATCGCAAGCCCGTACCCAAATCGAACGGATTGCCCGCGATGAGGACTTGGATGAAATCACCGTGGAAGTGGTGGAGCAGGCGCGCCAGAAATTTGGGCAATAGGTGTGGCTGTGGATTGCTGGAGCCAGTTAGCCAATTGAGAAGCAATCGCTGATTAGCTAAACGGGTTAATGCCAACGGGAAGACCTGGATACATGAGCTTTAGTCTAAGCAATAGGAAAGCAGATATGGATGCACAGTTGCAGTACATTAGCGTCAATGACCTAGCACAACGGTTGGCCGAGGATCCGACAACAATACAGCTGGTGGATGTGCGCGAACCGGAAGAGTTGGCGATCGCCCAGCTACCCCACTTCATCAACCTTCCCCTGAGCCGCTTTGCGGATTGGTCAGGGCAGATTCAGCAAGCGCTCGATTCGCAGGCCGAAACCTGGGTGATGTGCCATCACGGTGTACGCTCGGCTCAGATGTGTCAGTGGCTTGCCAGCCAAGGGTTTGAGAACGTGCGCAACATCTCCGGGGGCATCGATGCCTACGCAGTGGCTGTCGATCACTCTATCCCCCGGTATTGAGCGCTACCTATGGACAAACCGTAGATCGATAAATTACGATCAGCGCGTGCGATTTACCCGTTTTTACATACCCTTTGTTTGAATTGCTACCCGCTTTAACTAACCCTTCTTAAAAAAATAACGATGACCGTTCCGGTTTCCCTGAATACCCGCCAACAAAATATCTTGGGTGCAACCGTTCGGCATTACATCGCCACGGCTCGTCCGGTTGGCTCTGAAGCCCTTGTCGAAGATTTGCGTCCCCGCGTGAGCCCTGCCACGATTCGTAATGTAATGGGCTTTCTCGAAAAATCTGGGCTCCTGTTCCAACCCCACACCTCGGCAGGGCGTGTGCCATCGGATACGGGCTATCGTGTTTATGTCGACCATCTGGTGAAGCCGTCGGAAGAGCGGGCGCGACAGATGGACACGATGCTTGCCAATAAGCTGGATCCAGAAAGCTACAGCCTAGAAGCGATCTTACGCGGCGCGACACAGATTCTCTCCACCCTCAGCGGTTATATTGCCCTAGTGACCATGCCCCAGACGGTCATGGTATCGCTGCGGCACTTGCAGCTCGTCTCCGTGGATGTGGGGCGACTGATGATGGTGGTAGTGCTCGATTCCTACGCCACCCAGTCGATTTTGGTGGATTTGCCAACCGCCGACGGGTCTGACATCAACGAGCAACTGATGGAGCAGGAGCTGCAAATCCTGTCTAACTTTTTGAACCACCACCTGCGGGGGCGATCGCTCATCGAAATTGCAGACCTAGATTGGAGCGAGTTGGGGCGACAGTTCGATCGCTATGCCGACCTGCTGCGCAACGCCCTGGAGGATTTGAACGATCGCACTCGCGACTCCCTTGCCTCGCAGATGTTTGTGACGGGTGTGGCCGAGGTGCTGCGCCGTCATCCCGAGTTTGGCGAAGTGGAGCAGGTGCAGCCCATCGTGCATCTCCTCGAAGCCGAGCAAGAGCAGCTTTGTGCGCTCATTTTTGACGGGGACGAGCTGAGCCGCGATCGCCGCATCACCATTCGCATCGGCTCCGAAAACCCATTGGAACCCATGAAAAGCTGCACCCTCATTTCCACGCCCTACCATTGCGGTGAAGGGTCGGCGGGCAGCATTGGCATGTTGGGACCCACTCGCATGGTGTATGAGGATGCGATCGCCCTCGTCGAGGCCACCGCAGGCTACCTGTCGGATGCACTGAGCTAGGAAGCCTGACGCTTCAAATCAAAACTAATATCAAATCCGATTGAAGAACTCGAATATTGTATGCGCCCGCTGTTATAGCGGGCGCATACAATATTCGGGTCTTACGGCTATTTAACCAGATTTGATAAAATACCGATTCGCTAAGAACCCACTACAGATCATTTTTTGAAAGCCCCGCAGTGCGGGGCTTTCAAAAAATGATCTGGTTTTGTTTTTCGTAGAATTGGGATAAAACTCGCGAACAATCATCCTCCCGTAAGATTTGATGAGCCCCCTACTCTCGTAAGATTTGATGGCAGGACCTACGCAAACTTGCGTCATCCTGAGTGAATTCGTTGATGGTGTGGCCGCGACGCGGCCACACCATCAACAAAATATGTAAGTCCTGTAGGGTTGTCCTATCGTTTGCGGGAAAAAAGCATGACCTATTGCCTCGGTATCATCACCCGGAGTGGCTTAGTTATTGGGGCGGACTCGCGTACCAATGCCGGGGTCGACTACATTTCTAAGTACCGAAAACTGTTTAATTTTTCCTTGCCGGGGCAGCGGGTGGTATTGCTCTGTACCTCTGGCAACCTGTCGATTACCCAGGCAGTTTTGACCGCACTCCAACGGGATCTACGCACAGCAGATTGCGAAAATCTGCACACCATCCCTTCGATGTATGACATTGCCTGCTATATCGGCGAAAAGGTGCGCGATGTGCAGGATCGCGAGCGTCCCTGGCTGGATCGAGACCAAATCGATGCGTCCTGTAGCCTCCTGCTGGGGGGACAGGTGATGGGCGGTGACCCAGAGCTATACCTGATCTATAGCCAGGGCAACTTCATTCAGGCAACAGAAGAAACGCCGTTTTTGCAAATTGGCGAAACCAAATATGGTAAACCCATTCTCGATCGCCTTTTGGACTACGAAACGACAGTGGATAGTGCGGCGAAATGCGCCCTGCTCTCCATCGACTCCACAATGAAGTCCAATATCTCGGTGGGGCCACCGATTAACCTGGTCATGTATCGCGCTAACAGCTTTGTGATGAAGCATCAGTTGCAGTTGCAGTTGGGCGATCGCTTCCTCAGAACCGTTCGCAGCGAGTGGGAAGTCGCCCTCCGCACGGCTTTCGATGGGGTCTCAGATATCGACTGGGATCACCATTCAGACAATAATGTGGTGGATTATCATTCACTGGAACTGGATTGACCGCAGCCGTGGCATTAGTGGCATTAACACCACTCCACAACCCGAGAGCGTCTATTTGGCGTCTTGGAGCCAGCGCTCGATGACGGAGACAATATAGGCCTGCTCGGCGTCGCTTAGGGGTTTGCCTTTGGGAATGCCGTGCCATTTTTCTAGACACCCCCGGCAGCAGGTGGCGGTGGCATGCTGGGCAACGAAGACGGGATGATTGCCCCAGGGGGTTTGCCTACCATCGTTCTTGGGCTCGGCGTCGGCAAGGCGCGATCGCACAAAATCCCGCGCATGAGCCAGCACAGTTTCCATGCCCTTTTCCTGCAAGTAAATCTGCTCCTTCTCCCACAGGTGAAATTTCCGCCGAAATGGCGAAGCTTGCAATCGCTCAAACACTGGGTCTAATCCATCAGTCATGATGCTACGGCGGGTTTGTGAAGGCTGCGTCCTCTTGATGCACAAAGCCCATGCATTGTCTCCAAGGCTATTTTAGTTGGGGTGAGATAAAAACAGTTCTGGTTTGATGTGAAAGAACTGAGCCAGGGCATGAACCTGCTTAATGCTTAAAATCTGTTCCTGCTGCAAGATGACCTTTGCTGTCAAAATGCATCAAGGCACGATTAGCACCGGGCAGGGGGAGAGGTTGATAACACGATTGGTAACACTTTCGGCGGCTCCCTCTTCCGTTAGCCCAATACCGCGACAGCCCATGATAATTAGCCCTGCCGTCAGCTCATCGGCCACATCGCAGATGACGAAGGCGGGTTTTCCGGCGCGCTCGATCAGGTCGGCATCAATGCCGTCTGCGGAAAAGAGGGCTTTGGCTTCCTGGAGCAGTTGGGCGATCGCCTCTGGGGAGGTCATGTCCGAACTTCCTTCGCCCTCTTCTGCGGACTCCACAACGGAAAGGATGACCAGGCGGCTACCGTAGGTTTTGACTAGATTTTTGACGGTATCTGCGGCTTCGCGAGATTCGCGGCTGTGGTCGATGGGATACAGGATGGTCTTAAACATGGCTTTACCTCGTCTGGGTGCCAGAGTCTTGTAGAGTTTGAGAAGTGGGAAAAAGATAGAACGTACAGGTCAGTGTTAGGGAAGACCGGAGATGGTCGAATCGTCTGGCATAAAACCTGAGGAGAGATAGGCGTCGATTCGTTGACTTGATAAGAGTGTAAAACGTTATCTGGTCGATGCAACAGCTAGACGATGGGCGATCGCTCTCCTACAGTTCAGAGCCCTATCTGAAAGCACTGATGGGTGGGTGACGGTCAACAACGCCAGCCAATTTTCGGATCGATGCTCAGACGATAGAGCAGCATGTGAAGGGTTCCAAAACCGTTTCTGAAACCACCAGAATCGGAAAGATATGACCTGCAAGCCATAGTCTGCCACAAAATCTGATTCGAGTAAGGAAACCCTGACGTTTTACAATACCCATAGCTCTTGTTTGATAGGTATAAAAACTCATTAAGAGGGAGATTCCAGTGTCGAAAAAGTCAATTGCAAGCTTAACGGAAGCCGATTTGCAGGGAAAGGTTGTGTTGGTACGGGCAGACTTCAACGTGCCGCTCGATGATGCCGGAACGATCTCGGACGATACCCGGATTCGGGCAGCTCTGCCGACAATCAACTATCTGACCGAAAAAGGGGCAAAAGTTCTGCTAACCAGCCACTTTGGTCGTCCCAAGGGCGATGACTTTGCTGCCCGGGTGAGCGACAAGTTCCGGCTAACGCCTGTTGCAAAGCGGCTTTCAGAATTGCTGAAACAGGATGTGGCAAAGCCCGATGATTGTGTGGGCGATGCGGTTACTAGTGCTGTGGCAGCCATGCAGCCCGGACAGGTGATGCTACTTGAAAATGTGCGTTTCCACCCTGAAGAAGAGAAGAACGCTCCTGAATTTGCGAAGCAACTGGCATCGGTCGCCGATCTCTATGTAAACGATGCGTTTGGCACCGCTCACCGTGCCCATGCTTCGACAGCCGGCGTTGCCGAATACCTCAAGCCTGCGGTGGCCGGTTTCTTGATCGAGAAGGAATTGCAATACCTCCAGAGTGCGGTCGACAATCCCCAGCGTCCACTTGCAGCGATCATCGGTGGTTCCAAGGTATCCAGCAAAATCACCGTGATCGAAAGCTTGCTAGAGAAGGTCGACAAGCTGCTGATTGGCGGTGGCATGATCTTTACCTTCTACAAAGCGCAGGGATTGAGCGTGGGCAAGTCTCTGGTGGAAGATGATTACGTCGAACTGGCCAAAACCCTCCAGGCGAAAGCGAAGGAAAAAGGCGTAGACCTATTGCTGCCGACCGATGTTGTGGTCGCCGACAACTTTGCTGCCGATGCCAACACCCAAACCGTCAGCGTCGACAACATTCCCGATGGCTGGATGGGTCTGGATATCGGCCCCGACGCCGTAAAAGCCTTCCAAACGGCTCTAGCAGATTGTAAGTCGGTCGTGTGGAATGGCCCCATGGGTGTCTTCGAGTTTGAGAAATTTGCGAAGGGAACCGAGGCGATCGCCAACACCCTCGCCGACCTCACCAAAACTGGAACCACTACCATCATCGGCGGTGGCGACTCTGTTGCAGCCGTCGAGAAAGTCGGCGTGGCCGAGCAAATGAGCCACATCTCCACCGGAGGTGGTGCCAGCCTGGAGCTACTAGAAGGCAAGACGCTGCCCGGTATTGCGGCGCTAAACGATGCCTAAGAGGGCTAGGCTTTTGGCTTGTAGCCTTTAGCGAATGCTTGCCCTCATCCCTCATCCCCTTCTCTCGTGCTAGGCAATTAAGTACCCCCCTGTAAAGGCTAAATTTGGGGCTTGATCCCCCCTACCCCCCTTAAAAAGGGGGAAAATGGGCTACTTGTGAGCATTAAAAGCGAAGCCAGAAGCCAAAGTCCCCCTTAAAAAGGGGGATGTAGGGGGATCTTTCGGGGATGTGCGGGAAAGCCCAGATCGGTATACCAAGTAACCTATTCTGGAAGAAGGGGAGTTGAAAACTGCATCAACCAGATGACCTCCTCAGATGCGAAGCGGCTTAATGCCACCCATGCAAAACACCCTTGCGGAAGGAGCCCCTTTTGACAAAGGGGGTCTGGGGGAACGAGGCTCGTTCCTCCGGTCAGGGGGTTTGGGGGGCGACGCGCCCCCAAGCTAGATTTCATAGCGCTATGCGCGTTAGTTAAGTACGGTTGTGTGGGGCGCGGCGCGCCCCACACAACCGTTGCTGTGCTTAATGCGGTTGCACACTGCTATCATTCACTAACTTGTAACCTCTGTCCCCTTCCTAACCTCAAAAAACATAAAGCAACAAAGCAAAAAGGATGCCTGCGGGCATCCTTTTTGCTTTGTTCAGAAGTTTCTCAATTAGTTTGTCCGGAAGAGTGAGACGGTTGTAAGAATTTCGCTCTAAAGTAGAAACGTGAGTTTGGAGCCGTCTTGCTATGAAACGAGTGTTAACTGGGCTAATGCTAGTGCTTTGTGTGGCGATCGCCGCCTGTGGTGATATCGGAACCCCGACAGCCGAGATTGCGGAAACCCCTACACCCGCCGCTAGTGTCACAGAATCGCCTACACCGACTGCTAGTATCGCCGAGACACCTGAACCCGACGCTACGGTCGCCGAAGCCCCTGCGACTGAGAGTTCACCTGTTGCCCAGGCTCCTAGTAATACTGTGGCAGCAGCCAGCGTTGATATTGGTGGCTTCACCCTGGATGAAATTTATGACCTGGATGCAGCGGGTTGTGGCATGACGCTATGGCGTGCCGAGGCTCAAAGCGCAGCCCCTGGCGATCGCCTCTTCGTGCTAGTAAATGGCATTGAAGACAACTCCATGCTGATGAAGCTCAACGGCGAAGTTATTCGCTTCCGCCGCACGGCACAAAGTGGTGAAGAATTCTACGGCCAATACGAAGAACAAACCTTCCAGAATGAGTCTGGCAATGCTACCGTCAAGGCTTCCATCGAGAAGGGCTCAGCTATGGGTGAGATGGAATCTGTTTCCATTTCCAGCGGCACCCTCACTGTAACGATGGCAGGTGCAACCACCAACATCCCCGTTATAGGTGATGCAGGTTGCTAATGGGCTGACAAGTCTAACCGTGGGTATTGGTATACCCACGGTTACAACTACAAGCCAGATGTAGGAGGCGATCGCCTCCGATAGCATAGACGTAGGGTACTTAAACGTTTGACTGGCGTAAGGCTGCTCATACTCGCTTCTCCCCGTTGAGCCTCTGCATCAACACCTGAGCAGCCTGAGTAATCACATCCCAATCCTTTGCTTCGATCGCCCGTTTGGGAAACAACTGTCCCGACAAGCCAACGGCGATCGCCCCTGCAGACAGAAACTCGGCAGCATTATCCAGCGTGACCCCTCCGGTTGGGATTAATGGAATTTGTCCCAGCGGCCCCTGCAAGCTGCGGATATAGTCAGCTCCACCAACAGCCTGGATGGGAAAGACCTTTGCCGCAGTAGCTCCCGCTTGCCATGCGGTAACAATTTCTGTCGGGGTCAGCGTTCCAGCAACCATTGGACAGCCAGCCTGTACGGCGCAGCCAATCAACTCAGGTTGAGTATGGGGGGTGAAGAGAAACTGTGCGCCTGCCGCGATCGCTTCTTTCACATTGGCCTCTGTCAGCAAGGTGCCTGCTCCAATGTTGCACTGGGGTAGCGTTTCTCGTAGGTGAGCGATGAGGTGAGCGGGGCGATCGCTATTCCAGGTAATTTCAATATGGTGGATGCCTCCCGCTGCGATGGCGGCGGCCATGTGGCTTCCAAGGGTCAGGCTGGGAGAACGAATCACGGCGATCGCTCGCTCTTGACGCAGATTATTTAGCCAGACGGCTGCCAGATTATGGTTCTCATGCTCAAAACTTTGCTCAATCATTTGCATCTATGGGGATTGCAACAGATAATGAAAAAAATCTGAAAAGAAGTTGTCATTTGTCAGATTGCTTGTGAATCTTACTCCCCAATCTCAGTCTTCGACGCAAGACTTGCCGCCCACTGCGATCGCCACACCTGCCTCTGAGGAAAACCCAGAAATGATGGCGATATCTGACGAACCGCTACAAAGCGAGAAAGCATCATCTCCTACTCAGTCCTCAGATTCGGACATGGGCGAACCCGATAGAGCCAATTTGGATGATGCCAAACCAAGCCCGCAAGATACCTTGACCTGGAAAGGAGAACTACAAATTTTCCTTTCGACATTCTTGACCATTTTTCTGGCCGAGGTGGGAGACAAAACCCAGTTGACAGTCTTCCTGATGAGCGCAGAATCGGGGTCTCCCTGGACAATATTCTTGGGAGCGGGTTCAGCATTGATTGCAACCAGCTTATGCGGCATCCTTTTGGGGCGCTGGCTATCTCAGCATGTTTCTCCAAAGCTCCTGGAGCGGTTTGCAGCCGTGTTATTGCTAGCGATCGCTACTGTTTTGCTGCTGGATGTGTGGCAAGGCTAATCGACACTATGTTGCATCTGAACGTTCCCCAACCGTCTCTAATTGCCCATTGTCTCTCTCCTGACCCAAGCCATGATTGACCTTGTTCACCTGATTGATCTGAAATTGCTGGCACTGGCATTCGTCACTGTGTTTGTGTCGGAGTTGGGGGACAAAAGCCAAATCGCAGCGATCGCCCTCGGCTGTAGCACCAAATCCGTCCGTGCCGTCTTCTTGGGAACCGCATTGGCGCTAGTGTTGGCTAGCTTCATCGGCGTATGGATTGGCGGCGGCATGGGCTATTTGCTACCGACACGCTGGGTGAAGGCGATCGCCGCCGTTGGGTTTATCATCATGGCCGTTCGCCTACTCCTCGAAGCGAACGAAGACGACGAAGACAACGCGACAGATATGCCAGAAACGAGCAACTCGTAGGGGTATCGATGCAGTGACAAAGGATTAACCTCAAATTCAGTCGACCGTAGCCGCCTTGGGCGATGGCATTGTTTACACCTTGCATTACGATGATTGGCAAGTAAAACTTGATTGCTAAGCGCTTCAGCTTCATGTCTCAGACTTCAAGCTCCTTGCAGGAATCCGCAGTAGAACTCGATGCTCTGCTGCCTACGACCCTTGTCTTTCCCCTGACTATCCCTGCCGATCTGCCAGCGACGCTGCTTTCGCTGGCGGTGGAAGAAGACACTCCTGAGCTGAGCGATCGCTTCGTTCTCGCCAGCAGTAATGAAGCCGAAGCACATACCTTTACCCTGACCGAGCAACCCGAGCAGGGCAACGCTATCGACAATGGCGGCGACATCTTCACGTTTGTGCTGGACGACGATTCTCAAGCTCTCAACATAGGGGAATCGGAAACCGTCAGCTTTAGCGACTCTGCCACCGGTGCGGAAATGGTAGAAGCAAGCACCGTTTCAATCACTGTCGCTGAGGATGATGGCAAGTTTGAGTTGTATCAGGACAACGAAACGATTGATTTCTACGTGTGGGATGCCTCGACCCTCGACCTTGCTCAACCAACCTATGTGCTGACCCACGGGTGGCAGACCGAGAACGGACAAACAGAAACTAATTGGGTCAATTTAGCTGACAGCATCCACGACGTTGATCCCGACTCCAACGTCATCTTTATGGATTGGGGGGCATTGGGGAACACGCCCAACTATGTGCAAGCAGCCAATTCAGTCGAAAGGGTTGGACGGCGGTTGGGACGATTTTTGGATAATCAAAATCTGGAAGCGACCACGACCCAGGTGATTGGTCACAGCCTGGGGGCGCATGTCAGTGGCATTGCAGGGGATACCTACGATGATTTGACGGGGCTATCCGTTGGCACCATTGTAGGGCTCGATCCGGCGGGGCCATTGTTTGAGTCCGTTTTGGGTTTTGGTGGGCGTGGGCCAGATCAACGCCTGGATGCCACGGATAGCGATCGCACCATCGCCTTCCACACCAGCCGCACCCTGGGATTTGACGGTGAATTAGCGGATCTCGATTTGTATGTGAACTGGGATGATTTGCTCCAGCCTGGACAATCGAGCTTTGTCGGGAATCACGGCTACGCTATCCCGCTCTTCACCGACCTGTTTAAGGGCACAGCATTCACACAGCCCGATGGGTCTCTCTTCAATCTGGCATCGCTTTCAGTTCTTGACGGTCGGGTTGATGTGGATACGACGAATCCCGTCGTATAGCGATGCATGGAGATGAGGGCAAATAATATTTTGAACATCAAGCTTGCATAGCGTTCAAAACATTTTATTGGGGTTTCCTCAAGTGCATCGTGCTAGGTAACCAAGTTCAACCCTTTGAGAACCGCTCGGTGAGGGCAGCATGGGCTTGTTCGCGATCATCGAAGTGGATCTTTTCGGTGCCGAGGATCTGGTAATCCTCATGGCCCTTACCTGCAATCAGCACACCGTCGCCGGGTTGGGCTTCCAGGATGGCGGTGCGAATGGCCGTGGCGCGATCGCAAATCACGGTCGAGTTTGCCTCGGTGGGAATGCCTGCCACAACATCATCCAGAATGCGCTGGGGATCTTCGGTGCGGGGATTGTCGGAGGTGGCGATCGCCCAATCCGCTAACCGTGCCGCAATAGCCCCCATCTGAGGCCGTTTGGTGCGATCGCGATCGCCGCCGCAGCCAAACACGCAAATCATCCGACCCTTGATGAACGGTCGCGCCGCTGTCAGCAAATTCTCCAGGCTGTCGGGGGTATGGGCATAGTCCACCATCACGCTGATATCCTGATTCGCTCCCACCTGCACCTGCTCCACGCGACCCGGCACACCAGGGAACTGGGGCAGTACCTTGACGATGGTTTCCAGATCCACCCCCATGTGTAGAGCGGCTCCCACGGCGGCCAGCAAATTCGACAGGTTGAACTGCCCGACCAGAGGTGAGATAAAGGGCATCTCGCCATTGGGGGTGTGCAATGTACCCCGCACCCCATCGGGTTCGTAGGCCAGGTCACTTGTCCAAAGATCAGCGGTGCTATCCGATGTGCTGTAGGTCCATACCGACTCCAAACCAGAGGCCAGCCGTTGACCATAGGGATCGTCTAAGTTGGCGATCGCCCGTCCCTTCAGATAGTCGGGGCTAAATAGCAACGCCTTGGCACTGAAATAGTCTTCCAAGTCTTTGTGGTAGTCCAGGTGATCCTGGGTGAGGTTGGTGAATACCGACACCTCAAACGCACATTCCCGTACCCGCCCCTGCGCCAGGGCGTGAGAACTCACCTCTAGCACCGCACTCTCACAGCCAGCAGCAGCGGCTTCTGCCAGTTGCGCCTGCAACTCCAACGCAAAGGGAGTCGTGTGAACAGCAGTTTGCTGATGCCCCTTCCAGCGGGCGTAGAGCGTGCCCAGCAAGGCGGTTGGCTGCTCCGCCTGTTGCAGGAAAAACTCGATCAGGTGGGTGGTGGTGGTTTTCCCGTTGGTTCCCGTTACCCCCACCAGCTTCATCTTTTGGGTGGGATGGTCGTAGAAGGTGGCCGCTGCTGCTGCACAGGCGATCGCCATATCCGGCAGCGCGATGACCAGGGCATCGGGGAAGGCGCTGGTTGCCACGGGCTTATTCTGCAAAGCTGTCGGAGAAACGAAGGCGGCGATCGCCCCCGATTCCATGGCGCTCACCCAAAACTCGCCCCCATCAACCCGCGTCCCTGGCATCCCAATGAATACCGTCCCCGGCTGGCAAGCATGGGAGTTGGTCGAAAGCCCCGTCACCTCTTGATCCAACGCTGGATGCTCCGGCAAATCTGGCACATCCGGTAACACGGCCAATAACGCCCTCAGTTTCATCATCCACCTCGCCTCACTGCAAATCCCAAGGTTGGGTTTTCCATACTGTGAAGGATTGTACTCAAATTTTCTGTATTTCTCTCGCACCCGTCGTGAAAGTGCGAGGGCGAAGGGCAATCCCCTTAAAGCAGGATCATTTCTCCCCAAATGTCCAGACGCTTGACATCGCTGAGAGTGGTGTATTTTTCGGCCAGAGTCTCGGCGGTGGAAGGGGTGATCCAGCCCATTTGCTTGAGCAGGTGGGTGGCGACCGCATACTTGGCGCGACGGGCCCCATCCATGACTTTGATGGCGAGCCCCAGTCCTTCGCCGACCCGTGCCACACACTGGACACCTTCAGCTCCCGACTTGCTGACCAGTTCACCAGCGGTGAGCCGCACCAATTCGGTGTCAAACTCTCCATCTCCGGCGATGAGGGTGGGGTGGTGGGTCATGGCGCGGATGACTCGTTCCATACCGAGATTATTACCAGAAGCAAGTTGGGCATAAAGCGTGGCGATTTGCCTCAATTGCATGAAATACGTCGGTGCGCCGCAGTCATCGCGGGCAGCAACAAACTCGGCAGCCGGAATCTTGAGCAAATCTGCCAGTTTGTTAAGGATGTGTTCTTGGATGGGATGGTTGTGTTGCAGGTAAGAGCCCAAGGGAAAATTGCTGAGCTGAGAAGCCGCCAACATCCCCGCATGTTTGCCAGAGCAGTTATGCTCCAAGGGGCTTTGCCGCCCTTCTGGAACCGGACATTGCAGCATGGAGGGATCGATGTCGGCTCGCCAGAGGATGTTGAAGGCTTGCCGCGCCTGTTCTGGCGTACCGCGATGGGAACTGCACATAATGGCCAGGTCGCGATCGCTCAATTTATATCGCTCCAGCGTCCCCGTTTCGATCACGGCCAATGCTTGAAAGGGTTTCAGCGCCGATCGCACGAAGGTTGACATCTCAGCATCCCCAGCAACCGAAAGGGTACGCCCCCGGTCGTCGGATACAACAGCCTGTACATAATGTTTTGATTCGATAATGCCTTCTCGGAGAAGTCGAACTTCGACTTCGGGAGCCTGGTGGACACGTTTTCCTCTAGTCATAATCAGTCGCGACGGGCATGGCAAAGGTTTCCCGATGTGAAGTTGGCAGAATAAGGTTGGCAAGGAGGGATAGAGGTTGGGTGCGGGAACAAGTCAGACCCTATCCTCAGGGCAAAAGTGGAGCTTAGAGAAACTGCCATAGCAATAAGCTACTAATCAGCAGTCCACCAAAGATACCGTAGGTTCGGAGCAGTCGTCGCAAAATTGGCTGAATTTGGTACGTCACAATTAGGCGATCGCGCTGCAACACCTCTCCTGGCTTTGTCCAGGTTTGTCCATCATACCAACCGGATTCCTCATAGAAGATGGTTTCTTGCTTGAGGCGATCGCGTACATACAACCAACCCAAAGTCAGACGAAGCAGCGCCAGCATGGGCAACACACAGGCACCCATCACGCTGCTCACTAAAAATTGGGGCAGTGCCTTACTCAGCGGAAAACTCACCGCTGCCACAGGCCCAACGACAATCCAACTCAAACTCCACAGCACCAGAATAGGCTGAATATAGCCACGCAAACCCACTGTCCCCCACCGGAAGAACCAGGACTCAGACAATTCCTGAAATTCATTGATGGGTTGCTGTTCGGCTGGGACGGGACAAACAAGCGACGAGGACTTCATGCCATTGGAGAATTACATCATTTTTAATCTACCGGAAAACTCTATCGAAAGGGGTGCTAAGGTCAAAGGCCACAGCGAAGAAGATGGAGTTCAACGATCCGAAAACTCGCAAGAGCTTTTTGAGCCCAAAGTCCCACACAAAGTTTTCGGATAGAGGCTTAGTCAGCGGATGGTTCGAAGGGAACCCGTTCGGCATGCCCCCAAAAGGCTTCCAGCCCGTAAAACTCCCGCTCTTCTGGCATAAAAACATGGGCAATGACATCGCCGTAGTCGATCAATAGCCAATTGCCATCGGTTTCCCCTTCTGTACGCAATGGGGTGCGGCCATGGGCGTCTTCAACCTGCTGTTCGATGGTGTTGGCGATCGCCCGTAGCTGTGGCATCGACAAACCAGAAACGATCACGAAATAGTCTGCCAGATATGACACATCGGTCACTTTGAGGATGACAATATCCTTGGCCTTTCGGTCATCCGCGGCCTGGGCAATGGTGCGAGCCAGGTCAAGTCCTTCAACGTTGTCCGGGGAAGATTCCGTTGCTGCGGATGGTGTTGCATGGGCAGACATCATCTCAAAAGAGGAGCGTTGGGTCATTCAGAAATTAAAACCTCATACATTAATACCGTTAGGAAAAGAAAGGAATTATCAAAACTAGCGATGGAAAAGAGAGGAGACATCGTTTCAAACAGACTATCCAGATTTGATCTCAGTCAGTTGAGCGATCGCCAGTCTGTAGCCGTTTGCTCAACCAATTTAATGGCTATGATAATCAATCTGCGCGAGGACGCAACGGGGCTGTAATGATCCTCAAGCTAAGAGCGATGGATTTAAGCAAAAATGAGCCCATCAAGAAGCCAGACTGAGGGAGACGGGATCATCAGTATCCTCGACCTCCAAAAGCTCGGCACGCCAGCGATCGCGATAAAGGAAGCTGTTGCGGGTCTGGAGCGCCCGAGGGTGCAGCAGCCGACTGGTGTCGACCAAGTAGCGGAAGGTATAGTCGCAGGTCATCCATACCGCCCGCCCCAAATTTTGCTGGCTAATCTGGCGCAGAGTTTGAAGCTCGCGGTTGTTACCCCGTCCGGGTTCCAGCGAATCGGCCAGAAAAACGACGCAACTCAAAGAGGGCATATCAGGACGTCCCAGGGTGTGGTCAGCGATCGCCAGAAGAATCTCCAGATCTTCGATCCCAAACACATCCCGTGCCACAATTGCACTCACATCCGCGTGGAGGAGATGGGGATTGGCACGACTCACAGGATCCATGGGGAGCCCCTCTTCCGTGGCCATAGAAAGCAGTTGGTTAGGCTTAAAATACTTCGCAAGGTCGTGGGTTAGCCCTGCAATGCCCGCCTTCTCAACATCCAAGCCATGCTGCTTTGCCAGAACCATCGACAGCTCTTCCACCCGCGTCACATGGGCAATCCGCGAAGATGGCATGTGCTCCTGCATCCAGTCCAACACTTGCGATCGCAATGCCACGTCATAGACCGCCATTCAACGTTCCTCCCACTCTGCCCTTTGCAAACAATCAACGGCAAACACTAAAAATCGGGTCACTCCGACTGTAAACCCTTACCCCAGCGAGACACAACGAGCCCTGAACTCAACCAGATATCGCACAACACAAAAATGCCCCTCAATCGGCTCAAACCGACGGCGAATAACGGCTGATCTACGCCTGCATGACCTATTTCCGTAGAAATTGGGCTAAGGAAGCCCGTGCCATGCATACATTCTGAGCAGTGCTGCGTGCATCTGATTTCTACTGGCTCGCAAAGCCAGAAATGCTGATGTTAGCGTCCGCTACTATACCTAAGCCATTCTAAAAGTGAAACACTTTATACCTATTCTAACTTGCTCTCAAATAGCTTCCCGAAAGACCATGGTCAACGGTTCATGACCTGGGCGTTGTGGCGTTTTATCGGCATGCGAATGGAGCGTTTGGGTAAAGCTGGGCGATCGCCCTGAGGCGCTAGCGCGTGACCCGAAATCCTTTCAGGTGTTCAGGGGGATGATAGGATACCGCCACCTCTTTCACCTTGGCGGTGGGGGGCCCCTTGTGGCACCAGCGGAGGATTTCCTCCACTTGGCTTGGGCTCCCTTCAAACACGGCTTCGACCCGTCCATCCCGCAGATTGCGAACCCAACCGTTGAGTTTGAGCAAGAAGGCCGTATCACAGGTGGCCGCTCGGTAGCCAACCCCCTGCACAAGTCCAGAAACAAAGACATGAGCCTGGACAAGACTTGCGTTGGTTTTTGATTGCTGTGGCTCGATCATAATGCGCTCAATGAAGATACATTCAAGAAAGGTGCAGGAATCTATCAACCCAAAATGAGATGAGCACTGAAGGCTCGCTCCACCCTCCAGTCTGCCCAAAGGATTGGGGAATCGACTGCAGTTTTCAGCATTTTTGACGGTCGAAATTTCCGTACCGCCTGAACACGCTTCTCAGCCAGGCTTTCAAGTGAGCCCAGGTTTTCAAGTGAAATATTAGGGGTCATCACCCAGCCTATTTAAAGGTAAATGCGGCGATCGCCAGACAACTCCAGCCCACCAAAAATGCAACGCCACCCAGAGGCGCGACCGCTCCCAGAATCTTGATGTTGCTTAGGCTCAACGCATACAAACTGCCCGAGAAGAACAGCACACCGATGCAGTAAGCGATCCCGGCACTGGTGAGGAGCGATCGCCCCGCTTCAGCACGGCTCAACCATAGCCCCACCAGCAGCAACGCCAAGGCATGGTACATCTGGTAGCGTACCCCCGTCTCAAAAATGGCTAGGGCGCGATCGCTCAACTGCTCCCGTAGGCCATGGGAAGCGAATGCCCCCAAACCCACAGCCAGCCCTCCCAGTAGAGCCGCTATCCCCAAAAACCATCGTGCAATTAGCATGACCTCTCCTTCCAAATTCCCTATCGAACAGGACGAACGTAAAACTTTCTAAGAAACGCTGTGACGGGTGTTGAGCTCGTGTCAGGAGCGTGCTTCATGCAAAATCAGGCGATTGCCATCGGGGTCGTAGGCATAGACCTCGCGCCCGTGGGAGGCCATGGTGATCTCGCCGATGGGAGGAAGGGTCACGTCGGCATCGGCGAGCGCGGCATGAGCCGCTTGCACCTGAGCGATCGCCACCTCCAACTGTGCGACTTCCAGGCAAAGGCTCATAGCTCCACCTACAGCCATAAACTCAGCGCGATGGGCAGCGTTGGGCGAGAACAGCCCCAACTTGAGTCCCGGCAATAGAAATTCGGCGTAAATCCCAGGAATTTCTTGGATAGGGGCGATCGCCAACAAGGTGCAATAAAATTGCGTTGACCGCTCGATGTGCAGAGTTGCCAGCGCCAGAAACGCTTCTTTACACACTAAATTCATAACCCAATCCAAACATTCTTATCCATCAGAATCTACACAAACTTTGCGTCATCCTATCTAAATTTATTGATGATGTGGGTAAGATACGCCCACATCTATCAACAGAATACGCAAGCCTTATCCATAAGAATGTCTGCCTGGCGGATGAATTTCTGGTTCTTTCACTCTCTAGTTCTTGAACTCTGTGAATGCTGATGGATGAAACGGTATTTAATTGAACAATATGACCGACAAACTTAAGAACACCTTAAGAGCGGAGAGTTTTTTAAATTCTGAGTTTACGCTTATGAGCAAGATACCTCCTAACTGCGTCTTCAGCCTCACCCGCCTTCCCTCTAGGCACTTTCGGTGGGGCTGCTATCTTTTAAATGATTGGGGAAACTAAATTTATACCCATTCTCTAAGAACCCACTACGGCTCAGTTTCAGGACTTACGCAAAGCTTGCGTCATCCTGAGTAATTTTGTTAATTTTGTGGCCGTGATGCGGCCACAAAATTAACAAAATGCGTAAGTCCAGAGTTTGCGTAAGTCCAGAGTTTTTGGTTTTCATAGAATTAGTATTAAATGATTGAGAAATTCAACAAGATTGTGGTTGAATGACAGGCAGTAAACATTTCCATCTGCTGAGACGCTTCGACATTATAAGTGGAACTGCTGCTGTTACTGAATAGCCATTTTCTGAACAGCTATTTTTGATCCTATGACTGAGACTTTCTTCAATGGAATGCATCGGTGAGTTGATCGTACCCCTCACAAGTTCGTCACAAGCTTTGGGGTATTATTCTAGGTCTTTTGGTAAAAGGCTCCGCTCTTTTCGGGTTTGTTAAAAAAAATACGGAAATGTGCTTTCTGATTCTTTTTAAGCCCCGTTGACGCTCAAAAGGCACAATGTTACTCTTATTCTCAGTTCAGGAAGATATGTGATCTTGTTCTCCTTATCGTTATAGGCATCGACGCATTTAGTCATTTGGGCTGACAGCTTCATATAGCTGGCTGAGATTGGGACTTGCATCTTTTGTACGGTTGTCTGGCAATCGCCTCATCAACGCATTGTGAGCTAACCGAGCCAAGCGCTGCATTGGCTGAAGCTTAAATTCTGTTCCAAGGAATGCTTTTAGAGCGGAGAGGGAGTGTCTTATTCTCTTCATTTTTGGTGAGCATTTACTTCTCCGTTATGAATAGTTGTAAATCCTAACGTGAAAGAGTACTTTCTCGAAGTCTCTGGACGTTGGATAGAACGTTAAGCTCTCATAACTTTTGATGTTGCTTTGAAGCATATCAGCATTTTTTGTGTTGTGGTGATGCGATCGCTACAACCTGGAGATCAGCATCTCACGCTTACTTGGTGGGTTGCTTTCATTCAGAACCGACCAATATAAAGCTATGGAGACAAAGCTATGGAGAAATATGGGAGACATAGATAGGTTGTCTTTAAAGGAGAAAGAAAATTCGTAATGTAATGCTATGAAAATCGTCATTTTGAGGACTCTAGAGAGAGCACTGAAGAGAACTGACGTAAGCAGGAAATCGATGTAAGTAGGAAATCAACACAATTAATTCGTTGACGCAAACATAGCGAGGTGAGCAAGGTGAGAATCAAATCTACGCTTGTATGTTTGGAAAATACATTGGGATGGAAAGACTTAGCGACTCGAATTATTCTGGCAAAAGGAACAGAAGACATTGAGCCCATCAATTCTTCTACCCAAAATCGTAATTTTGTCATTGCTTATAGCGGCTCAAGTAAAAGCCAGATGGCCCTCGATCTGACGCTTTGGATCGCTTATCAGACGCGATTGGTATCACAACAAAAGGTGTTTGTTCATGTGGTCTATGTCGTCGATCGGCGGAAGCCTTCTTCGGCATCTGAGCTATCAGCCCGATCGACCAATCAATCCACCTTAAATACCACGCTCCTCGAGAGAACTGGATTACCCATTCTCTCTTTAGGACGGCGCAAAACGGATGCTCCCAACCCCTTCCTCAGTTCAGCCGAAGCTTGCCTTTCCGCTAGCCAAACCTCACCGCCATCTGCTACCCAAACCCTGCTCGACCATGCCGATGGCGTACTCTGGCAAGCCCGTTGTCTGGCCGAAGAATGGCGCGGGTCATTGGAGGCACATCTGCGCTTCGGCAATGAGATAGAGGAGCTGCAACAGGTGGTTCAAGACGTTGACGCCAACTTATTAATGTTGGGGTGTGATTCTTCTGATCATCCCATGGTACAAGCCCTAAGACCCCAGGTTCGTTGCCCAATCCTGGGTATTGCGGATGGTCTGGAGGTTTGCGTATAAGTGTAGCTCGCCAGCCCTGCGGTATAGTTTGCCAGGATCTACTAACGATTGGCGGAAGATAGTTGCCTAAGCCCGGTAGACGAGATGCGGTGAACCCGTCAAGATAATCGAGAGTCGTTGGGGCGATCGCTTCCAGGGGCTCTTGATGGCTGTGAACGGAGAGTGGAAATGAAGCTGGTTTTCTTTGGCACACCGCAGTTTGCTGTGCCGAGTTTGGGGCGCTTGTTGGCTGAGCCAGAGATGGAAGTGCTGGCGGTAGTGACACAACCGGACAAGCGGCGGGGGCGAGGCAACGCCCTCAGTTCCTCTCCTGTGAAGGCAATGGCAGAGCGTCATGGGCTACAAATCTGGCAACCTGCACGCATCAAAAAAGATGTCCTCACCCTGGAAAGCTTGCGATTGCTCCATGCCGATGCGTTTGTAGTGGTGGCCTATGGCCAAATTCTGTCGTCCGAAATCTTGGCGATGCCGCGTCTGGGATGCATTAACGCCCATGGGTCGCTGCTACCAGACTATCGCGGGGCAGCACCGATTCAGTGGAGCCTGGTGCATGGTCACAAGGAAACGGGCATCACGACCATGCTGATGGATGAAGGTATGGATACAGGGGCGATGTTGCTGAAGGGAAGCACGCCCATTGGCTTGATGGATACGGCGGTCGATGTGGCAGAGGTGCTGGCCCTCCAGGCGGGCGAGCTACTGCTGGAAACCCTGCAAGGGTTGGATAACGAAACGCTGACTCCAACCCCCCAGGATGATACGATCGCCACCTATGCGCCCCTGATCAAAAAAGCAGACTACAACCTGGATTTTGGGCAATCGGCGATCGCCCTCCACAATCAGATTCGCGGCTTCTACCCCAACTGCGTCGCGACGTTTCAAGAGCAGCCCCTCAAGGTGCTGGGCACAGCCCCCCTTGGCGTTGTTGATGACCAACTCCCCGAAGAGCTACAAGCCCAGGCATCGGTTTGGCAAGCCATTGATGCCGACGCACCACCTGGCACAGTAGTGGGACTGCTCAAGAATTGGGGAGCGATCGTACAGACTGGGGACGGCTTGCTGTTGCTACGGGAGGTCAAACCTGCTGGCAAGCGAGCGCAAAGTGGCTGGGATTTTGTCAATGGCAACCGTTTGCAGGTTGGCGACCCGATCTCCAATGGCGAGACTTGAGCATTGGTCTGGAACCACAGAGACACAGAGGCATTATATCCAATCCGGTTAAATAGCCGTAAAACCCAACTATCGTTTGTAGCCGCTGCTTTGCAGCGGCTACAAACGATAGTTGGGTTCTTCAACCAGATTTGGTATGACTTTCTATGCCCCTTTTGAATGGGTGATTGGTGAGGATGCCTTGGGTAGGGCTGAACAGGAGCGTTAGTAAGAAGATGACGAAAACGGCGATCGCGATCGCAGGCCCAGACGGCAAGTCGTAATAATAGCTGGTGTAGAGTCCGCTGACGCTGGCGATCGCCCCCAGAATTCCACCCACGATCATCATTTGATGCAGCTCTTTGACGAGTAGGTAGGCGGCGATCGCCGGGCCAATCATTAGCGCAATCACCAGAATCACGCCAACAGCCTGCATCCCTGCGATCAGGGTAATCGTGATCCCGGACATCAAGCCCAGGTTGATTACCTGTACGGGCAAGCCCATTGCCTGCGCTCCGAGGGGGTCAAAGGTAAAAAACAGCAGCTCTTTGTAGAACAGCTTGACCAGCACCAGGATGACGAGGGCGATCGCCCCGGTGCGCCAGCCATCGCCTACCGTCACGCTGAGGATATTGCCAAACAGCAGATCCTCCAGGTCGAGCTGAGTGCGGAGGGTGGTGAGCAGCATTACCCCTAAACCAAAGAAGCTAGAAAAAATCAGAGCCATGGCCGCATCGACCTTTACCCGTGACTGTTGCCGGATCCACTGAATGACGAAGGTGCTGAGCATCCCCGAAATAAAGGCTCCGATCGCCAGGTTGATGTTGAGGAAATTGGCGATCGCCAGTCCCGGCATCACAGCATGGGCAATCACATCCCCCAATAAGGCCATGCGCTGAACAATCAGATAGGTGCCGACGACTGGGCACAGCACACCAGCGAATACTCCGACCACCAGTGCATTGCGGATGAACTCATAGCTCAAGGGGGCAAGAAAAAAGTCCAGCATAAACGTCGCGAGAGGGGGACGGTCATCAACAAACGAGGAACTCTGAGAGGCGGTCGATCCCATTAGCCGAAGGGGTTTGGCTATAGGCGCGCTGCATGTTTTCCAGAGTCATGACGGTATCAGGAACATCATCGGCGAGCAATGTGCGGTTGAGCAATAGCAGGCGATCGTAGCGGCGCAAAGCATCGCCCCATTCATGGCTACAAACCAGTAAGGCTTTGTTTTGTGCCTGCAGTTCAGTGAAGGTGCGAAGCATTACAGCTTCGGTTTTCTTGTCGATGCCTGTGAAGGGTTCGTCGAGAAAAAAGAAATCGGCTTGTTGCGCAAGGGCTCGTGCCAGAAAAACTCGTTGTTGTTGCCCACCGGATAGCTCCCGAATTTGGCGGTGGCGTAGCTCCAGCATTTCAACCCGTTCCAGCGCCGCCCATACCGTGCGGCGAGCATCCCGATTGGGTCTGCGAAACCAACCCGCAGCGCGGGTTTGCGCCATCATTACCACGTTCCAGGCCGTGATCGGATAATCCCAGTCGATGTGCGATCGCTGGGGCACATAGGCAATCCGATGCTGACAACGGCGCAGCGGTTGCCCATCTAATAAAACCTGACCCTGATGCGCCGGAACCAAGCCCAGAATGGACTGAATGAGCGTACTTTTTCCCGCTCCGTTCGGCCCAATTAAGCCAACCAATTCGCCTGGATGCACTACAAGATGAATGTCCTCAAGGACGGAAGTCTGACGGTAGTTGACAGACAAATGCTGGACTTCTAGCATATCTAGGCAAAGACAACGATAATCATTTTCACTTCACTTTCACGCATTTTATCAAACTCCCTTTAGTTCGGCGAAGGAGACTTTCACGATGGTTAACGGAAGAGTTGGGAATAGTTTGCCGTGGGTTGGGTTGGACTGGCAACGGTTAGCTATGTCGGGCAAGGCTGTGCGGATAGGGGCGATCGCCCTAGCAATAGGTGCTGCAGGGTGTGCGCAATCCACAGTTGCACCGGAAGAGACGGTAGAGGAGCCCGTTTCTGGAGATGTGACCGATCTGCCGTTGGTCGTAGCAACCACCAGTGTTGTGTGCGACCTGACCCAGCAGGTGGCCGGAGAGACAGTCGACCTCGTTTGTTTGCTGGAACCGGGGCAAGATCCCCACACCTATGAGCCAACGCCCTCCGATCGCACCGCTATCGAAGATGCAGATGCGATTCTGAGCGATGGGTACAATTTTTCGCCCGACATTGCACAACTCTTAGAGGCAACAAGTAACCCCGCGACTCAGGTGGCAGTGTTTGAAGTGGCTGTACCCGAGCCGTTGATGGGAGCTGGGCATGACCATGACCATGACCATGGGGAAGAAGCAGCTCATGACCATGATCACGGGGAAGAGGCCACTCACGAACACGATCACCACGATCATGGGGAAGAAGCCACTCACGACCATGACCATGCGGAAGAAGAGGTAGCAACTACCGATCATGCGCACGATCATGAGGAAGAAGCGGCTCATGACCATAGCTCCGATCACGGTGGCGATGTTGCAGACGGTGAAATGGTTCCAGATCCTCATATCTGGCACGATGCGACCAATGGCGTGGCGATGCTGAATGTGGTTCAGGAAAGTCTAGCCGCCATTGCGCCCGACCATGCGGATATGTATGCCGAGAATGCTGAGGCGATCGCCAATCAACTGACAGAGATTGATGCCTGGATTCAGGTTCAGGTAGCGACCGTACCAGAGGGCAGCCGCAAGCTCGTCACCACCCATGACTCATTCCGCTACTTTGCCAATGCCTATGACTTTGAGGTGGCCGGTGCATTGAGTGGGCTGAGTACAGATCAGGAGTTGCCCGCTGGACGCCTAACCGATTTGGTCGATCAGGTGCGGGAGGCTGATGTGCCCGCTATCTTTGCAGAGACGACAACGAATACCAGGAGCATCGAGACGGTGGCGCGGGATGCGGGGGTCACGGTTCCAGAGCAACCCTTGTTTGTCGAAGGGCCAGGCGAGAGTGGCGCGGCAGCCGAAACCTACCAGGAAATGCTGGTGGTCAACACCTGCACCATCGTTGAAGGGCTGGGGGGAAGCTGTGCGATCGCCGATGCTCCCCTTTGATCTCGGCTATATTTTTCCCGATCGCTCAGTGCCGCGTACCGCGATAGCGCATCTGCCGTCGCAGGGAATGGTTCGCGGCCAGCCTGGGAATATCGCCCCGATGTCCCATCAAGATGATGGTGTCGCCGCCTCGCAGTACCGTTTGATTGGGTGGGTGGGTGAG
>JADEXA010000054.1 GCA_015207365.1 Vacuolonema iberomarrocanum LEGE 07170 | reverse complement strand
CAATGAATCCTTGTAATTCTTCTACTGCAGTTTGGGAAGAGGTATTGACCACCGAAGTAACCTGGATACGACTCGACCTCTGTATTTTCCCTTACTCCCTTCAAAAATCAAAACGGATTGCTATATTAACGATTGAATTATCATTAAAAGATTTTGGTTGTTCATAAGCATATATACATAAGATTGCTTTTATGTAACTTCTAGCTGCACTGAACCAACCATTATCAGTAATAAATTGCTCTGAAGTGTCCACTGACCAGTCATACCTTGGCAGCTCTTCAGCAAGAATTTGATCTATCCTTTTTATATCTTGAGCTAATTTGCTTTCTACAGCAGATGAATAGCGTCCCGACAAGGAGCATCTCCAAAAAAAATCTTCAAGGAATTCTTTTTGCTTGCCTGTGGGCTTATCAGGATGATGAAAAAAGAAGTAAGAGAAAGGGGGAATTAAAGCATTGTAAGGTAGTAATTGAGATACTGGAATACGATAGCAATTTCTAAAATATTCAACAGTGCGCTCTATAGAATCTTTAGCTCTTTCCCAAGTATTAATAAAATCATCTTTGCCAAGCTTCAATATTGCCTGCCTTTTGCACTCTTTTGACAATATAATCGAAACGGTTTGCAATACTGTTGCATCAGATATTGTCTCATAGTTCAAAGGTTTTAGATTTTCTAATAGTTCTTGAAACTTCTCTGACAAATCAAATTTTCTGTCATGATCAAATGTCTTTGCTACCATTATTTCAAATAGAGATAAAGACTTTCCTCCAACGTTGATTCTTGTGAAAATTTCTGTTGCTATATCAATAGGAGCATCTTTAACCTGAATTATTGAGTACTGATAGCTTTCAATTCTATTCTTATAGGTATTAAGCTTGGCATGATATTCTTGTGGATATGACGCCAAGGTCATGAAGTTGCCGATGAGCAAGTCGAGTATGCTGATCAGGTTCTGCGAATCTTTACCTTCTATATCAGTAATTACAATTTGATCTGACTCTTTAGCGTCTAAGTCAATAAATATTCTCGCAAAATCATCAGTTTTGCCGTTGTCTCTTATTAGCTTGACTCCCTTTAAGCTGGCAAAGAGGCTTGTTAATCTTTGTTGGCCATCCAGAACATAATCAACAAATTCACCTTTGACTGGTTCTGGTAGTTCTTGGTGCCCAATATTTTTTACTGATCGAAGCTGCTCTTTTGTCCTCCAGAATATAAAAGTTCCAATAGGATAACCTTTGATAATGCTGTCTATCAGACCTGCTGATCTCTGCATAGTCCACACAAAATCTCTTTGGAATTGAGGGATCTTAATCTGTCCTTGCTCAATTGAAGTTACCAAACTAGAGAAAGTAATTGTTTGTGGTTGTGGCAGTTGCATGGAAAAACTCATCGCCAAACCTCCAGGTTAAGAAACCGCTCCATCATAGCCTTGCAAAATTTCGGGCAAAGAAAACTTAACTTTTAGTCGAAAATACGCGCTAACTAGCTTGACCTAGAGAGCATATAAAGTTTTGCTTGATCTACCCTCTAAACACAACACATCCCTCTGGTATTGCAGAGCACCTGCTTGACAAGCTTGTTGTCCTAAATGCTTTCCTTAGCCGTCTTGGGATAATAAGTTTGTCGCATTACAACGGTACGGTATGGTGCAACGATTGCTCGAAGCTTGCGGCTAAACTCCAGGATCTGGGCATCGACCCTAATGATATTTATTTCCTCTATGTGTCTGATCGGCTGTGTCCAGCGCGATTTGGACTGTGCTACTGTGCCGATTGATATTGGTTCTTGCGATCGCCATGCCCCAGGATGCAACGCCTACCTTCGCTTCACTCTTATCTGGCAGCTCAAAGGCAATAGCGTCCTACCATCTGAGTCTGATTATCGTTGGAGCGTTGATCGGTCTGGGCATAGGCTTTCGGGTCAGCCATTTGTCAGAACCCGTGTTTTGGGTCGATGAGGTCGCGACCGCAACACGGGTATCGGGCTATTCCCGTAGCGAGATGATGGCAGAGCTGGCAGATGGGGGAGCGCGATCGCCCAAGCTCCTACAGCGCTACCAGCAGTTGCCGCCCGAGCGTACCTGGGGCGATACCTTGAATGCTCTTCGCCAAAGCCCCGAACATGCCCCCCTCTACTTTTTGGGCGCACGTTTGTGGATGCAGCTCTTTGGCAACTCCATCGTTGCCCTTCGCAGCTTTTCCGCCGTGCTGGGATTGCTGCTTCTACCTGCGCTCTATGGGTTATGCCGTCGTCTGTTTCCCCATCCCCAGGTTGCCCTATGGACTGTTGGGCTCGCAGCCATTTCCCCCTACCTCATCGCCTACTCTAAAGAAGCTCGCCCCTACAGCCTGTGGGCACTGGTGCTGGTCGGGGGATGCCACATGCTGGCATGGGCATGGCGGCGCCACACTTGGAGTGCATGGCTGGGCTACGCAGCCACCGTTGCCCTAATGCTCTATACCTCGTTGCTCTCCGCCCCGGTTTTGGTCGGGCATAGCCTCTACGCCTGGATTCGGAGTCGTGGAGACCCGACGTCGCATATCCGCCCCTTTCTGCTGGCCTTGGGGCTTGGCATCCTGGCCTTTGTCCCGTGGATCTGGGTCATGGTGCAGAACTGGGGCTTGCTAGAAGCCAACACCGCATGGGCGCGATCGCCCCTTAGCCTTCCTATCAAACTAGCTATTTGGCTTTACAGCTTTGCCATCCTGGTCTTCGATGTCCCCATTGCGTCCTTTCCCAGCCTGCTGGGAGCTTTGCAGGGAATCATCGCCGCGTCTGTCTTGGCCGTCATGGGTTGGGCCATGGGGGCGTTCCTACGGCGCACCCTGTTTGCCCAGTGGGGCTTGCTCCTAGCCCTAGCACTCCCCACACCACTGGTTTTGATTCTGTTGGATGGGCTGTGTGGTGGGCAGGTTTCGGCCAATTCCCGCTACCTATTTCCCACCCAAATCGCGCTGATTGTTATGCTGGGCTGGTTCCTGGCCCAGCGTCTGGCAACCCGTCCCCGCTCGACGGGCTGGCTCATCACCGGGCTGTTGTTGCTTTGTCTGCTCTCCGGTGGGCTCGGGTTGGGGCGATCGCACAACTACCAGAAAGCACGAAATATCGAAAATCCGGCGATCGCCCAGGTGCTCAATACCGCTTCAGATCCCCTGCTTCTCATTCCCACCTCCCAGGCATTCGATGCTCTTTCCCTGAGCTATACCCTAGACGACACCGTCACCCTTTACATTCTCCCTAGCGGCAAGCTGCCGTCTGCCATTCCTGAGGCACTGACCCATAAATCGGTCTTCCTGCTAAATCCGACCGCATCGGAGCGCGATCGCCTCACTAAAAGCCTGCCCATCCACCTCCAGGAAGCCTACAGGCCCAAACTTCTGGTCAAAGATGATACCTATCTTTCGCTGTGGCAGGTGAAGCAGGGTAAGTAGGTTTTTGAGTTGCGTCCCGCTAGCCCCGTCTAGGATGTGACAGGTCACGTATTCATCCAACTATCCCACAAGCCCCCGCGCAAACCTCGACGCCCCCATGCTCCACCTCAAATCCCTCCCTATCAAGCGTGTCCTCCCCTGGCTGCTGGGCGGACTGCTGTTAGTGGGGATCGGCTTACGCTTTGTCAATCTGGAATCGGGCATTTTTTGGGTGGATGAAGTGGCCACAGCGGTGCGGGTGCGGGGCTACACCCAGACCGAGGTCGTGGCAGCCTTGGCGGATGGTCGTCCTCGATCGCCCACCGAGTTGTGGCAGTTTGTGGAAGCCCCGAGCGATCGCGATCGCATCACCACCCTCAACGCCCTGGTGCAAAGCCCCGAACATGCCCCGCTCTATTTTCTATTGACACGGGAATGGGCAGCGCTTTTCGGGCCATCGCCCACCACCCTACGCTTACTTTCGGTACTGCTGAGCCTGCTGACCCTGCCCATGCTGTTCTGGTTGTGCTGGGAATGGCTGCACTCTTTCCTTGCAGGCAGCATCGCCGTTAGCCTTCTCGCCATTTCACCGCTGTTCATTTCCTATGCCCAGGAAGCGCGTCCCTACAGCCTCTGGCTATTCCTGCTGGTGTTGTCAGGCAGTCTGCTCATGCGGGCGTGGAAAACGCGGAATCTTTTACTGTGGGTAAGCTATGGCCTGACCCTCACCCTGACTCTGTACACCTCCTTGCTCTCGCTTCCGCTCGTCATCAGCCAGGGCCTTTACCTGACCCTTGCCGAACGTGGGTCCAAAAACATCTATCGGAAGCCAGACACATTTTCAATCAAAGCGGTTTGGGGGGCGATCGCTTTCAGCATCCTTGCGTTTCTCCCCTGGCTCATCGTCATCGGCAGCCAGTGGGACACCCTGCAAAGCAATACCGCCTGGATGCAACTGCCCATGGGCTTGGTCGATCGCATCGGGATCTGGCTCTATAGCATCAGCATTCCGGTATTCGATGTCCCCGTTGCACCCCTGGGAACCCTCCCTTCCACGCTGCAAATTCTCACCTCGTTTGGGCTACTTCTGGTTTTTAAGGGAATGCTGCTGCGGCTGATGCAGCGAACATCCTGGCGGATTTGGGGCTGGATTCTGGCCTTGGGGTTGCCGATTCCGGTGCTGTTAGCGATCGCCGATGCAGCGCTGGGCGGACGGCGCTCTACGGCTCCGCGTTACTGGATTCCGGCACATTTGGCAATCGTGTTGTTAATTGCCGCCTTTGCCGCCTGGAAGCCAACGGGATGGCTCCGCACTCACCAGCGACGCCCATGGCGCTTGTGGCTGGTCACCGGGTTGCTGGGGCTGAGCCTGGTTTGTGCCCTGGGCAATCTGCAGCGATCGCCCCGCTATCTCAAGTCGCGCAACATCAACAATCCGGCGATCGCCGCTGCCATCAACCGCGCCCCCAACCCACAAGTCTTCGCGGAACCGACCGAAGTCTACGACCTGATTTCCCTCAGCCAAGCGCTAGAACCAACCGTCGCCATTCATATCTTGGAAGCATCGGGTATTGCCTCCCCGACCGCCGACCGCCTCCGTACCCAACCGCTCTCCTGTCAGGCAACAACGTTTCTCTTTAATCCATCGCCAGAATTGGAGGCGGTGTTGGGCGATCGCCCAGGCTGGACTCTTCAGCCCGCCTACGCGCCCGATCGCCTCCATGCCGCCGAGATCTCCCTCGCCGTTTGGCAAATAGACCCCAACTGCCCATCGCAAGCGTCAGAAAGCTATGCCAATTCTCTAAGTACAGGACAAAAACCAGAAAACCAGAGTTAAATAATCGGCAGGTAGCCTGCGTTTAACTCAATTTGAGACCCAGTTTAGGCCGTGCTCTTCCCCAGTTTTGTAGGGTTTGCATCACCCACCAGAAAGCCACGCCTCCCACAATGCCAAAGACCCAATGAATCGCGGGGTGCGTCAGTCCGATCTTATTCGCCACACTAAAGAACCCAACATGGGTGAGATAGATGTAGTAAGACGCAGCGCCAACCATTTGCACCGGCAGCACCAACGGTTTTGGCAGCACCAGATACTTGACCCAAATCATCAGTGTGCCACCCATCAATAGCCAGGAAATTTCTGACGTAATCAATTCTCGAACCGTCAGCACCGAGACAACAAAGAGAATCGTCAGCACAACTCGCTGCATCCTCGTCCGGGTGAAGTTCGCCGTCCACCCCAGCAAGAATAACCACATCAGCATATGGGGAACACGGTGATACAAATCAGCCGTATCCCAAAGGGTTGGGCCAACAAACGCCATGAGATTGGTAATACCCACCAACCCTAAGGAGAATCCCCAAGTATTTTCCTGAGCCAGTTGCCGGATCGGTCGCAGGCTGAACAGCAGCAGCATAATCACGACGCACTGCACAAATAGCTGAATGAACCAGACCTGAAGAAACATGGTCATCACTTCAGGGCCAATAAAGTTGCTAAAGAACAACAACGAACTGGGATTGAAGTCCTGAGAATAAACCTGAAAAAAGGATTCGAGCAATAGGTAGGGAATGACCAGCCCCGTCAGCAAGGTGACAACAATTTGCTTTTGCCGTCCCCGAAATAGGTTGTTGCTCTGAAATCGCGCAAAGTTCAACCCGGCAATGAACAGCAGCAGTACCGCGCCACCCTGGATCATGCGTAACGGCAACAGCTCCGCGTGGTTGGCCACAATGCCACAAATCGCCATTGCCCTCAAAACAATATTGGTTTCGATCCGAGGATGCCTATCTTTCTGTTGGGTTTGTTGCTCCAATTCGGCAACGGTCAGGGTTTCCCAATGCAGCGGGACATAGCCCAGGTAGCGCTCCAGCTCAATGGAAAACTGCACATAGAGCAAGGAATGGCCTCCCAAGGTGATGAATGTCTCGTCGGGATTCACCCCACGGAGATGAAAGGCCTTGCAGAAAATAGCCTGAATTGGGCTATCGGCGCGGATATCGGTCACAGGTTGCCCATCCAGGGCGGCAGGCTTGGCTAATGCCCGACGATTGAGCTTGCCCGATGGGGTTTTAGGCAATTCCTCCAGCTCCACAAACAGCGCTGGAACCATGTAGTCCGGCAACTGCTCACCCAGGTACTGCCGTAGCTCATGCTGCCACTGCTTTCCATCGGCTTTTGGAGAATGAGGGACAACATAACCCACCACGACCTTTTCTCCCGTCGGTGAGTCGTGCGCCGCCGCCGCCGCCGCTTTGACCGCCGGATGCTGCTCCAGTGTCACAGCAATCTCATCGAGTTCAACACGCATGCCGCGAATTTTGACCTGGAAATCGGTGCGCCCCAGCAGCTCAATGCAGCCATCTGGATGGCGACGCGCCACATCTCCTGTATTGAAAATACGCGATGGGCCATCCGCCCAGGGCTGATCAATAAAGGTTTTGGCGGTGAGATCATCCCGGTTCAGGTATCCGTCAGCCAAGCATCCCCCGGCCATGTACAGTTCACCAACGTCATCATCGCGTACGGGGTTCAGGGATGTGTCCAGGATATAGGCCTGGTTGTGGGGGTAGGGATAGCCAACCGGCACATAGCCATGATCCGGGTCAAAATCGGATGGAATGGCGTAGGCTAAGTTCCCAATCGTCTCGGTTTGCCCATACACATTGAAAAAGCGGGTGCGATCGCCAAAAAACTGGCGCAGATTTTTCAGCAGCACAACCGGTGTCAGATCCCCCGACAAAATGATGGTTCGAAGGGACAGATCAGACGCCCGCAACCGCTCCTCAGCCGAGTCATTGATCAACTGCAAGGCAATGCGCCAGATCGAGGGCACGCCATCGGATACTGTCACCCGCTGGTGCTGCATGAGTTGCAGCAAGTGCAGAGGGTTTTTGATTTGCTCGCGCGTTGCCAGCACCAGCGTTGCGCCCACAGACAAGGGCAACAGGAGCTGTCGCACCGACGAGGAAAAGGAAAAGGAGGCAACATGCAGGTAAATGTCGCTGGCATCGACCGGAACCACTTGAGCCAGGGCGGTGATATAGCGCACAACATTAGGGCAGGGCATTTTGACCCCTTTGGGTTTGCCTGTTGAACCCGAGGTGTACATCACATAGGCCAACCCTTCGGGTATCCGCTCATCCTGGCGAGGGTGCCGCGTCGGTGCGTCAGCCGCAATCTCAGCCCAGGCCGCATCCAGACAAAGGATCTTCGTCATCGGCAGCTTGGGCAACTGCCCTTGCAATGGCTGCGTTGTTAGCAAAACGGACAGTTGGGTTTCCTGCGCGATGAAGTTGATGCGATCGCTCGGATAGTGAGGGTCAAGGGGAACATAAACGCGCCCCGATTTGAGGATGGCAAGAATAGCAACCACCAGCTCAATGGACCGTTCGAAATACACCCCAATTAGGGCACCCGGCGCAAGATCGATGCCGTCAAAATAATTCGCGAGTTGATTGGAACGCTGGTCTAATTCTCGATAGGTCAGCTGGCGATCGCCGCAGACCAGGGCGATCGAATGGGGGTTACGTTCAAAGAAAGTGGCAACGAAGGAACTCAGACTCTGTCTAGTTAGAAAGTCCATAACTGGGGTTCAGTATTTGACACGAGAACGAGCAAGACACCAAACTCAAATCGTCCTAAGAGACGTTCCTGAGATGACGTTTTGAGACCTTGCTCTTAGGCAACCAAGTGTTTCAATATTCTCAAAGAGAGACAGCAATGAGAGTCCTGTAGCTGAACATTGTCCATCGTTGAACACTATCCATGACAGGTCTGGCTGAAGACAGATCAACGTTTGGGGAATTCAAAACCCCTGACGCGATGTTCAGTCAGCTTTTAGAAGCTCTGCAATAAAACCCTTGGTTTCTGAATCTCAATGCGCGTACCCGAGACAATTACTGTAAACCATTGTTCATAGTTACAAGGATTGCTGTTAGGGAACTCAGTCCATTTACCTAAATCTACGGTTTACTTCGTTCTTTTTTTATCTTTCTTCCGGATGTTTCCAAGTAGATTCCTGGCGAGCTTGAAGGTGAACGCACGGAAGAGAACCGTGAAAACACAAGCCCAACATGGATTAGCCCAAATGGGTGAGCGCAAATACACGGGCGATCGCCTGCCCGGCGGAGTGCCCGCATCTTGCTCTGAGGTAAGATAAAACTAGGCAAACTTAGTAAATCGTTAATTTGGATACTTTTTATGTTGACTCTTTTTGCATACGGAGTCAGTTTTGGACAGTCAAGCTTGAATACAGACTTGTCTGCCTTGCAGCATCGCTCGCACCGATTGCCTCGCACAAAGACGCCGCCTGACGCCGTAGAACTACACCGTAAAGATCGCTCTGAACGATCACGGGCACAACAACCGACAGACGGCTCCTGATATAGCGCTATGCGCTTAGGCAAAAAAACCGTTATGGCGAGCAAAGAAAAGCGCTCTGGCAATAGCAGAGCGCTTTCGCATTTCTCATCACCTCAACCTCTCCCTCAAGTTTCGACAAATTCGGGTTCCGAGATGAGGCGTTCAAAACGGGTTTGGGCGATCGAGACCTGCTCAGCCGACATTACGCCTGAATCAGACGCCTGGTTTTGTTCACTCAGCTGCTGCACGGTTCCCCGCAAGCGTCTGGACAACAGCACCGCCAGCGCGCGGTAAAACCGACAACCAAATCCTTCATCACTCTGCAATTTCTCGGTCAACGCGCTCCGTGGAATCGCTAGGACCAACGAATCATCCAACGTACGAACCGTTGCCGAAGGCGGATAGGCATCGACAAACGACATCTCACCGACCACTTCACCGCAGGCGAGCTGGGCAATTTGTCGCCCCTCTAGCGCCGAAATTGTGACAACCAATGCCCCCTCTAGCAAAACGTAGAGTGTGTCAACGGGGCAACCTTCTTGAATGAGCGTTGCGCCCGCATTGACGGGAGTTTTCTTGCCGACTTGAACAAGCCAGTCAACGTCACTGTCACTCAATTCTCCTAGGATGTACAGGACTTTTTCCATTTGCATGGGTGCTACACCTTATATTCCTTTGCTTTTATGTCTGAGTGCTGCTCTGACGCTCCCCTAATGCGAACATTGCATAGTCTTTGAGTAGAAACTAAAGATAAGAAACATGCTCTTCGGCTGTTTTAAATCCTACGTGAACAAAACGGTTCATTCGAGCAACTATCTTTACACAGTATTTACCAGAACGATAGAACATTAAATTGTATGTGATACAACATAAATCCAATGATTCTTCATCTGATCTCTCTCAGTATCACGCAATAGAAATTACGTAGATCTACGCATGTCGCTTCAAGGTAAACTTGCTCAAATCTTTGGTACTTCTGCAACGTTAGCGGCTCCAAATCATCAATCTACCAGGGCTTGAGCACTATATTACATCACACTATCCTCAATCCTTAATCCGCAAAATCTATTGCAGAATCTGCCAGATCTATAGACATCGAGCAACCGATTGGTAGAGTTTTTAGAAACTGTCCGGCAATCGATTCAAAACTTATCTCAAGTTACCTCTCAGCGATCTCAAAATGATTTTTACAGTACGCCGCATCAAAAAATAACGGGCTGAGGCCAGACCGGATGGTATGGTGAGCCCAACTGCAGCATCCCCTAAACCATCGTTCAGTTTTTGGCTAATTTTTGGCGGCGTACTCACTCAAAATACTCTCTGAATAAAAACTAAGGCGATCGCTCCATACTCACAATAGAACTATCAGCCAGTGGAATACTTCGCTAAACTGATGCACCTTAAACTCGGTTCATCTTTTTTCTCAAGCATCTCTGAAAGCCATTAACCAACATGATTGGCCGACATGCCATGGTGAATGATAAAGAAGAGCAGGATCAATCTTAGAGAGGAAATTTAGACATTTCCTGACTATTTCTCCCATCTCCCTAGAAAACCTGTCTTAATATAAGGCTCATAGACCAGTCGCAAGTATTTGTACGTACTTGTTATCGCTTTATACCTGCTGAATCTCGCCTAGATACAGTTGTCTGTGCATTGACTGAATCATTACTGAGAGGCATTGCCGTGAGTCTACAAACACTCATCCCAAACCCTGTTCAACAAAATACGCTAACGCCCAGCGAGTTCGATCAATACGTTGTTCATAGCTACGCTCGTTTTCCCATCACGCTCGAACGGGGGCAAGGATGTCGCGTTTGGGATAGCGAGGGCAAGGAATACTTGGATTTCGTTGCAGGGATTGCGACCTGTACGCTCGGTCATGCCCATCCAGCCATGGTTGAGGCCGTCAACCAGCAGATCCAGAAACTGCACCATGTCTCGAATCTCTACTACATTCCCGAACAAGGGGAATTGGCCAAGTGGTTGGTGCAAAATTCCTGTGCCGATCGCGCATTCTTCTGCAATTCCGGTGCCGAGGCCAATGAGGCCGCCATCAAGCTGGCGCGGAAGTATGCGCACACGGTGTTGAATATTGAGAACCCCATTATCCTAACGGCGCAGGCAAGCTTCCACGGACGAACCCTAGCCACCATCACCGCCACAGGACAACCCAAGTATCAGAAGAATTTCAATCCGCTGGTGCCGGGCTTCCACTATGTGCCCTACAACGACCTGGCAGCCATTGAGGAGGCGATCGCCACCCTCGACACGCCCACCCGCCAGGTAGCCGCCATCCTGCTAGAAGGCTTGCAGGGAGAAGGGGGCGTCCGTCCGGGCGATCGCGACTACTTCAAGCGCATCCGCGAAATCTGCAACGAAAAAGGCATCCTGCTGATTATGGACGAGGTGCAGGTGGGCATGGGGCGCACCGGCTGCATCTGGGGCTACGAAAACCTGGGCATTGAGCCAGACATCTTCACCTGTGCCAAAGGGCTGGGTGGCGGCATCCCCATCGGGGCGATGCTGTGCAAGTCCTCCTGCGACATCTTTGAACCCGGCGATCATGCCAGCACTTTTGGGGGCAATCCTTTTGTCTGTGGTGTGGCTCTAGCAGTTTGCAAAACCCTAGAACGCGAACACCTCCGCCTCAATGCTCAGGAGCGTGGCGAACAACTACGCGAAGGTTTATGGGCGATCGCCGAAGACTTTCCCCATCTGGTCAAAGAAGTGCGGGGATGGGGCTTGATCAGTGGGATGGAACTGCTCGCCGACGCCGACCTGACATCCGTGGAAGTGGTGAAAGAGGCGATCGCCGAAGGGGTATTGCTAGTGCCTGCGGGTCCCAAGGTCGTCCGCTTTGTGCCACCCCTCATCGTCTCCGAGGCAGAGGTTGATATTGCCATCCAGGCCGTACGCCAAGCCATCACAAAGATCTCCGAGGAGAAGGGATTACATTCAGCTCAGATGTGATACGATTGTAAATCGTGGATTGGGCGGGTCAGTGCCCGAGTGGTTAATGGGGGCGGACTGTAAATCCGCTGGCTATGCCTACGCTGGTTCGAATCCAGCCTGGCCCATCCACGAACGTTTAGGGTTTCGTGTTTCAGGAAGCAACTTCCGTTGCCCATGTAGCTCAGTGGTAGAGCACACCCTTGGTAAGGGTGAGGTCACGAGTTCAATCCTCGTCATGGGCTTTTGAATGAATATGTTGATGTTGTGGGCGCAACGCACCCACAACATCAACATATTCGTTGGTTGTAATCACCCCTGCAAAACTTGTGAAGCGGTGAGATTCAGATTGCCGAACAGCGGCGAAAAGATGGGGCGATCGCCCTCATACAGGGTTTCCTCATACAGCCCTTCCACCCACTCCAATACCGTCACCGTTTGCTGCATTGGGTCAACAATCCAATATTCCCCAATGCCACGCGCTGCATATTCCGAGCGTTTGTAACGATAGTCTCGATTTTCTTGCCCCGGACTGACCACCTCAACCACCAAAAGTGGTGGTGGCATTTCTGGCATCACCGTCGATCGCCGTGCCCCCTGCAAAGCTGTTTCTAGTTCCTCCGACAAAATCATCACATCCGGGAAACGCGTGGTTGCCCGTGAACCGCTGACAACAATTTCGGTCTTCATCGTCAGTCGTTGGGATGGGATGCCTTGTTGAGCAAAATAGACCAGGAGAAACATCGCAATCCGACGATTCCGTTCACTTTCTGGTGGCATCTCGACCAATTCCCCATTCACCAGCTCATACAATGTCTCCGTACCATCGTCATAGTTGAGGTACTCTTCCAGCGTCATCTTTTGAGAGGTGCGCGTCATAGTGACCCTGCCTCCAGTCAGCACAGTTCAGGTCTACTGTTATCCTATCAACCCCTCCAAACATCTATAGCGCTGTGCGCGTTAGGTCAGTACGGTTGTGTGTGGGCGCGACGCGCCCACACACAACCATTTCTGTACTTGATGCGGTTGCACACCGCTATAAATCAGCGAGGGAGCGATCGCAACTTCATCTCTAAAATCAGCAACCCCGCCACCATAATGGTGAGTAGCATAAAAGCTCAAGGCGAAGGCGAACCCGCCTCGCTTTGCCATCTGTTGATTTTGTGGACATAACCATGCAATTTGCCGATCGCCTCCAATCTTTGAAATCCAACGTCTTTGGGGAGATGGATCGCGCGAAAGCACAGGCGCGGGCGGCGGGGCATCCGATTATCGACCTGTCGGTAGGGTCTTCGGATTTGCCGACCGAGGAGCGGGTGTTGGAGGCGATCGCCCAGTCCCTCTCCGATCCCTCGACCCATGGCTACCTGTTGCTGAATGGCACCCTTCCCTTCCGACAGGCCGCAGCGGATTGGTACACCCGGAAATTTGGCGTCTCCGTCGATGCAGAAACCGAAGTCACCCCGCTGATCGGGTCGCAGGAGGGCACGGCGATGGTACCCCTAGCGCTGCTCAACCCTGGCGATTTTGCCCTGGTGCAAGATCCCAGCTATCCGTCTCATACTGGAGGCGTATATCTGGCTGGGGGACAGCCCTACTTCATGCCACTTCTAGCAGAGAACAACTTCTTGCCTGTGCTAGAGGATATTCCGGCTCCCGTGCTAGTGCAAGCCAAGCTGATGGTGCTGAGCTATCCCCACAACCCCACAGCGGCGATCGCCCCCCTCGACTTCTTCCAGCGTGCCATTGCCTTTTGCGAGCAGCATAATCTGGTGCTCGCCCATGATTTTCCCTATCCCGATTTGGTGTTTGATGGTGCACCTGCACCGTCAGTACTTCAGGCCGATCCTGAAAAGCGGCGTTCCATCGAATTTTTCTCCCTCTCCAAGTCCTACAACATGGGAGGCTTCCGCGTCGGCTATGCCATTGGCAATGCGGCATTGATTGAGAAATTGCGCCAGGTCAAAGCCGTCATGGGGTTTAACCAGTACGCAGGCATTTTGAATGGGGCGATCGCTGCTCTCTCGGGTCCCCAGGATACTGTTGCAGCCACCGTGCAGCGGTTTCGAGAACGGCGTGATGTGCTAGTGGCATCTCTCCAGGAAATGGGTTGGGCGGTGACGGCTCCACCCGCCACGATGTATATCTGGACGCGGCTACCAGAACGCTGGGCACAAGATTCGCTGGGATTCTGCACCGAGTTGGTGGCGCAGACGGGGGTGGCGATCGCCCCTGGTTCGGGTTTTGGCAAGGCGGGCGAGGGCTATATCCGCTTTGCCCTCGTGCGAGATCCAGCGGCATTGCGCGAAGCCGTGGCGAAAATGGGCGCGTTTATTCAGAGTGCCTTGTAGATCCTGCGCATTTGCAACGCTGACCCGCTCTCGACAGGGCATGGCTGATTGAGGGGATTCTGCAACGCTTCTGACAGGCATTTAGCAAAAAGTAGGGAGCGATCGCCCTTTAAGTAAACTTACTCACTTTGCTACAATCCATAGAAATGCAAACAGGATTGACAAATTATGCCTTACACGACCGAAGATGGGGGACGGCTCAACAACTTTGCGGCTGAGCCCAAAATGTACCAAGCCGACCCCCCCACCAAGAACCAAAAGACAATCTACCTAGTTCTGGGCATCGCTGCCATCGCATTGGTAGGCGGGCTATTTTGGATTGCTATTGCGGTTTCGTAGACCTACTTCTACAAAGCATCATCGATATCCCCATTCCTTGTCGGAGAGTGTGTTCTCGTTAGCGCTCCTCCACAACGAGTGGGGATTTTCCAATCCTAGGTATCTCTCGCCTTTGCCAGACAATGGGTCTACCGCAAGTCAGATGATTCCGTCAAACGAGCCATATTGCACTAAATTTAGACTGGTTACAAAGAATCCAAGGGGGACGTAGCATGCCCGGACAAATTCTGCTTGTCGACGACGAACCCGGCTTGCGGGAAGCCGTCCAAGCCTATTTGGAAGATAGTGGCTTTGATGTGCTGGTTGCCAGCAATGCGAAAGAAGGATGGGACAAGCTCGAACAAGCCATGCCCGATCTGGTGATTTCCGACATCATGATGCCCCAAGTCGATGGCTACCAGTTCCTTCAGCAAATGCGGGAAGACGATCGCTTTGAAACGTTACCCGTCATCTTCCTGACCGCGCGAGGCATGACCGCCGATCGCATTCAGGGCTACCAGGCGGGATGTGATGCCTATCTACCCAAACCTTTCGACCCAGAGGAATTGGTGGCGATCGTCACCAGTCTGCTCGACCGACGTACAGTTCTCACCAAAGCTGCCAGCGATAGCGACAAGTCTGACATTGCCGACATTCGCGAGCAAATTGCCCAAATTCGTAGCATGTTGACCCAGGGCAAAACGGGCGTCACCCAAACCCCAGCCCCGATCAAAATCGACTTTACCCCTCGCGAACAGAGCGTGCTGGATCTGGTGGTTGAAGGGCTGATGAACAAGGAAATTGCCCGTCGCCTCGAAACGAGCGTCCGCAACGTCGAAAAGTATGTCAGTCGCCTCTTCAGCAAAACGGGAACAAACAGCCGCACCGAGCTGGTGCGCTACGCTCTGGAACATGGACTCCACACACAATAATTTTGGCCTTGCTGATTAGAAGGGATGATTTTTCTGCGAAGAGGCATACTATGCCCTGCTCGAAAACAATCGTTCTTGGATGCTGCAACCTTATAGTTCCAACAGCCCAATAAATTTCGCATCATCCAAGAAACAACTGTCTCAGTACTAACGTCTAGGCAACTGTATTTCTTTCTGCGGTGTCAGAAAGCTGTGGTCGCGGACAGGTAGATACACTGTGGCTGTATCCAGTGGAGATTCCAAAGCAATCCTGCAGCTCTCTGTTGAACTATAGCCTCCCCTCTCAGTCCCACTGTATTGGAGACTCACAATTCCTCTGCCATACTTGTGGTGCGACAACCGGGAACATCATGCGTTATTCTGCGTAAAGTTTGGGTCAGCCCCGGTGCATTTTCTAACCTTACCTGCGCTCACACCAAAAGGAGTGTCTGTCTAATGATTGTTCGCCCCATGTCTCTTCGCCCTATCACCCTCCGCCTCACTCGGTTCAGACGATGGATCAGCCTCGCTCTGATTACCGCATTCCTAATTATCTTCATTCAGCCCAGCCAAGCTTTTAGGCTGGAAGATATTGAACGATTCCTAGACACAGGGGTTTGCGAATTTTGCGACCTGAGAGGCGCTGACTTTTCGGGCCTGATCAAAGAAGGCGTTGATTTAGAAGAAGCGGTCTTAACCGATGCCAATCTTGAAGGCGCAAGCTTCGTGAACGCCAAGATGCTGCGGGCAGATCTCAAAGACACCTCCATGCAAGACATGAACCTCCAGGGAGCAAACCTGATTGGGACGGGGTTTGAAGCGGCAGATGGTTCCGACGCAAACTTCAGCATGGCAAACCTCAGAGGTGCTTACATGCGCGGTGCGAACCTCAGCGGCGCAAACTTTGCAGGAGCCAACTTGCAATACACCGACTTCACAGGTGCCAATCTTGCGGGAGCTAGTTTTGTAGGCGCAAACCTCGCGAGCGCAATTCTGGAAGGGGCAAACCTCGACGACGCTGACCTAACCGACGCTTATCTGCGCGGAACCGTTTGGGTCAATGGCCGCTCTTGCCTATCCGCAACCTGCAATTAATAGACCATAAAAACAATCAACTGCTGATAATCGCTATGGGGTGAAGTGTCTGTTACCCCGTAGCGGTTATTCGCTATTAGTTGTTAAGTGTGAATGGCGATCGCATTACATCAACAAGTTAGATTTGATGAGTAAAACATTTGAAATTTATACAAGCTACGAATCTATTTCTGACAGGGAAATAGGCAAACCAAACCTGTCTAAAATAATGCACTGCTTTCTTGATGGTGGTTATTATTAGATCTATCTCAACTCCCCAGTTATTGAGAAATTCAATGGTATTTTTTTACCTGTAGAACTTGATGTTGAATTTTTGATTGAGGGATATCTGACCCTAAACGACAATCTTAAAAATGAAGAAACAACTGAATTTGAGCATTTTAGTTTTCTTGGTGATGGTGTATTGATGATTAAGGCTCTAGTCAATAATTTAGAGGCGAAGGTAGATTATGAGTACTGCCCTGGACTAAACAAGGCTAACCTCTCAGTAATTTCCGAACAGATCTCTCTATACCAATATCAATGTTTCTGGCAAAGGATTGCTTATTATCTTCTCGATGCTTACGATCAAATGAAATAAACAGTTAACATAATGTTTACTAAAACCAGTTACTCATTATGTGTAATAAAACATGCAAATCACTGTGGATGGCAATGAATTCAGAACTCGACGAGAGCTGCATGAGATGTTGAAGAAACTAGATTTGCCAGATCACTATGGTGACAACTTAGATGCATTGTGGGATTGCATCACTGGTTGGATCGACTTACCCATCGACCTTATTTGAATTAACTTTAGTAAAATCAGAAACTACCTTGTTGATTACACAGAACAATTAGTAAAAATATTAAAAGAAGCAGAGAAAGAGCTTAGCGAATTTCAGGTAGAAACCTTTGTATAACAGAGAGTATTCAGTGCGATCATCGCCATCTTAACTTGAGTTTCAAGTTGTTTAACCTAAAGCTATCGACTATCGGACAAGGTGATCAGAAAAACTTGTTTGACAAGAATATTGGACTTGAGTGAATAGAAAATATTGGGTTTTCTTGACATAAGAAAACCTAACGAAGTGCAGTTTCACGTCCTCTCTCTAGAGAGGTTAAGAAAAATTTTAATCATTCCACCTTCACCATAAGTTCAGAAAGTCATCCTGATGAATGAAGTCAATAACCTAGCTTCGGAAGAATATTCTGTCCTTGCCTTCTATGGTGTTTCTTCAACTGAAAAATCAAGGTTAGGATTCTATGAAACGCTTGTGGATTGGTTTGACTACTTAGGCTATCCGCCGGATAAGCTTTCTATTCATGGAGCAGGTCACAGCGGAAAGCCCGTGTCATTTTCTCGATCGAATTCACGACTAAAAAAGAATGGGTTTCAACAGGTTAGCGCGTTCACTATTTTTTCAACAATCCCTGAAGGGAGAATACCTATAAATGATTATTATCTGATGGCTTGCTATGGCAGTAATAGCTATGCCTTCATTGCCACTTGTTCATCTATTGCGAACCTAGGTTCTGGGTTAATGTTTCCACTCGTACAGAATCTGATTAATATTCTTGAATTCGAATATGGTATTGGCTATACACGTGAACATCATTTAGGTCCTGCAATGTACGCTATCGGGATAGGTCAAGGCTTAGATGTGAGTGGGGATGCTCGTGAAGAAGCTATGAATATCACTCGATGGGGAATGACAGGAATGGATTACAGCGTGTACCGCGAGGGACTAATTCGAGATGTCTATCATTGGAATTTTCTAACAAAAGATCAGCTTCAAAAATCTGTTAACAACAAGACGCTTGCAGAATGGATTCAACAAGAAGCCACTCGAGGATCGCTTAAATCTCTCTCTGAAGACATCACTATCTGGAAAGTGGATGAGATTCATATCCCTGTCGTTCGTTCATCTTTGCAAGCAACAGGCAATATTTTCGATTGGAGAGCTTATGAAAGCAGGTTAACCGATCTCAGTTAAATAGTGCCTATGGAATACCATGATATAGTCTGCGAGGCAACTAATATCTGGCTTAGCGCACACTGATTCGCATTGGTGTTTTACTTTTTACGGCTGATACCGATAGAAAGTGTTTAATATTCTGAAAACATTTACTGATCTTTAGAATATACTCCACACTATGAGAGGCATTTGTAAGGGTGCACCTGTGTGGATGCACCCTTGTTTTAGAAAATTAATCTTCTGTAGTTGTCGCAACACTAAATAGTGGAGAGATCGATGAACCCTTTTGAGAATAGGGATGCGATCGCCCAAAAATCCGATACATCAAATTCAAAAGCCTTTACTCTCCTTGTTCCATGGCATTGAATAAGGCTGGATCTACCCGAGTGACATGTCGAACAACGCGCCATTCTCCATCTATTTGTTCAAACTCATCAACAATGACAGCCGTTGCCACTAGCATCGGGGTTGTTTCTCTTTCAAACACAGACAAGTAATACTCGGCAACGACGCGATCGCCGGATTCAGTGAATATCACATTCGACATGACATGGCGCTTGCCAACGATAAAGCCAGATGCCTGATTTTGTCTCAAAAATTCTAGAAGCGACGCTTCATCGTTCATTGGTTCACCAAATCCCGAGTCGAAGGTGAAGGTATCAGCAAAGTAGGTAATGTATTCGTCGTAATCTTCGCGATCGATGGCAGAATTCATCCGCGCGAGTATGTCTGCAATTTCCAGGCGAGTTTCAGGAGAAAGTCGTTCGTCGGGGTTGTTGGCGACCTCAAGTTGAGGTTGGATCAGGGGTGATTCTTGAGCGATCGCAGGTAATTGGCTCAAGGTCAAAAAAGCAGCAGCCAAAATACCGACTTTTATCTGTCTAACAGTCATTTTTACTTCTCTTTAGGTTTTGTTGCGTTCAAATTGTTGATTAATTCATTTGTCCAGTGTCGTGATTCGAGGTTAGAGATTGCCGCTGCTGTACACAATTTCATACATACCAGGAGCCGATTTTTCTAAATAAGGCCGAATCACTTCTACATGGGCAGCAAATGTTTCACTATTTCACCAGTTCTGGTAAAGTTTCAAGCTTTCAAACAGCGCAATATTGACAAATCCAGAACCATCAACGGCTCGACCTAATCGGTTGCCAATCCATCCAGGAACCTGGCCGTTAAGCCGCTCATATTCGCCAACTTGAGCCCGCATGAAATCATCTTCGTGACCTTCTTTAGGCGTGAATAAATTCACCAGCAATACGGGCTCTGAAGATTCTTCTGCTAAAGCATCTTGATTGCGAGTTCGATCAGAAATTAGAGGATCGGACATAGTTATCCCTCCGAGTATGGTCTTTATCTTCGTGAGTAAGAAACCGTTGCGTCTGTCAGTGACCCTGCGCTTGAGCTCTGTAATGCCATCAAGAACTCATTGCAAAACAGGTCAATCTGATACCGCTGCTAGCGACTGATGAGGCTTTGTCAGAGGCGACAACTACCCACATCAGGGCTTTTTAGCGGTTTTGGTGACTGAACCTAATCTAACGTTCAAACCATCATATTGATAAGTACTAAAATTTGAATATCATTTATTCATGGATGAGTTAATCGACGATAGCCTAGCTGACCTAGCGTTGTTCGTGCGCGTTGCAGATAGTGGTGGCTTTACCGCTGCAGCCCGCCTTACAGGAACCCCCCAAGCGACCGTCAGTCGCCGCATTGCTCTATTGGAAAAACGCTTCAAAACTCAGCTTTTTTACCGGACAACCCGTCGAGTGACACTCACCGATGTAGGCAAGCGTATCTACAATCACGCTCGGTTGATGCTCGACCAGGCCGAAGCCGCCGGAGCCACGTTTGCAGCCTTGCAAGCCGAGCCTGCCGGAACCTTGCGCATTGCCGCACCTGTCATTTTGGGGCAGTCGTTCCTTGGGGGTATCGTGGCGGACTTTATGGAGCGCTATCCCAAGGTCAGTATTCGGCTTGAACTGACGGCACGCCAGTTAGACCTGGTTGAAGAAGGCGTTGATATTGTTCTCCGAGTCGGTCGATTGCCAGATTCTTCACTACGGCTCAATTATGTGGGCTCGACGAACACTGGGCTATATGCCACACCCCACTATCTTGCCAACGCATCCCCTATCGACAATCCATCAGATCTGTTAACCCATGCAATGCTGATCCTTGGGCTTTCCCTCGAACCGCCGCCGCTCGTGCTGCAACGGGGCGATCGCTCAGAAGCCATTCCGCTTAAGGCAAGGATGGCCTGCAACGATACGGTTTCCCTGAAACAGGCGGCAATGCTGAATCTTGGAGTCGTGATACTGCCCAGGTTTTATGCCTCTGAAGCCGTATCCAATCATGAGCTGGTGGAAATTCTCCCTGAATGGAAGACGGCCTCTGTCCCCGTCAATGCCCTGACTCTACCCTCGCGCCGCGAGCTACCAACGGTGCGATTGTTTTTGAAGGCTATGCAGGAGCGACTGAAATTACACTTGACCTAACGAGAGGGCTCAAAGCAGCGGGGGAAGATCGCCCCAATCCACTTGCAACAGACTTTATCTAACGCTCACTCGGTTTCCTTCTCCGGGCAAATCATTTAGGATCAATCGGTACTCATCTAGCGATCGCGGTATCAGGCGGAGAGTTTATGAATGTTTTGACCCAGCTATTGCACCTGGCGGGTTCAGGGGCAACGGCTTATATCACGGCGTTTAATTTGCGAAATTTAGAAACGCGTCCCAATATGTTGGCCGGGCTGCAGTTGGCCGAATCGGGGTCGGTACCATTTCTAGAGGCATTGCGCGATCGCGCTGAAGCCGAGGGCGATTCCTGGCTTGCCGAGAAACTGATGCTCCATGCCAACGACGAGCGCCGGCATGGTCAAATTTTCGCCCATGCCCTAAAGCAGTTGGACAAGCAAGCGATCGACCTAACTAATGTGCCCAAAACAAAGCCCGATGGGACGCCGGACGAGCGGCGGCGGAGTCCCTTCTTCGATGCCTACTTCGAAGGCTATAGCCAAGAACAACTGAAACCCCAAAACATCGAATGGGCTGTCTTTTTTGCTAGCACCTACATTCTAGAGTTGGACGCCAGTCAAGATTTCCTGCGAATGGCGCGGGCGTTGCGGGATGATCCCTTGAGTGCAAACCTATGCAAGGGGTTGGAGAGCATTGCACAGGACGAGCATCGCCATGCTAGCTATCTGCGGGAAGCCATGGAGCGGCGATTCAGCCACAGCGAAGTGAATCGGCAGATCGATCAGTGGCGCACCTGTAAGGTAAATGCAATGCTGGCCATGGTCACCAACATCGTGCAGCGGAATGGCAAGATTGCGTCTTTGGTGACAGAGGGGGCTCCGGTAGAGCTAGAAAACGCCGATTTACCAAAGGAAATGGCAACGGTAAGGTAAGGGCGATCGCCCCTCTACATGAACCTGCACTGAGATCTGGGAATTAGCCCAAAGCAGGGGCGATCGCGCGATCGCTCCTGCTTTCACATCTTATGGATGGTTAATACCAATTCGCTAAGAATTCACTACAGATAATTTTTTGAAAGCTGCGCAGTGCGCAGCTTTCAAAAAATTATCTGGTTTTGGTTTTCGTTGAATTGGTACAAGAGACGCTCAGGCAACCAACCTCACAGTTAGTCGAAAGATATCCGCCATCACAAACAAAACCTGGGAAACTAGGGCAGAATCCTCAAGAAATGGAGAAATAGTGGCGGAATTCACAGAAAATCATCAAAATCAATAGTTTACCGGGAAATGATAGCGATCATGCTGATACAGAGGCGTTGTAAAGTGTTGCATAAGCTACATTTTTCATAGTCGAAATAAGGTTTTCTGCTAGAGAAAAGTAGGTTATTCCTCGTCCAAAACGTTTTTCTAAAGCAAGGCTTTCTTGCGTCCCCATTTGTATTTTTCCAAAGACTATGCCGAAAGTTGTCTCGATCCACTCCTACCGGGGTGGCACAGGTAAGTCGAATTTCACAGCCAACCTAGCAACCGCTGTTGCCATGCAAGGGCATCGGGTTGCGATTGTCGATACAGACCTGCCCTCACCAGGGATTCACAACCTGTTTGGGCTAGAACCCGAACAAACGGGCAAGACTCTGAATAGCTACCTATGGAGCGAAAGTAGCATTGAGGACGCAGCCTACGACATTGGTGACAGCTTGGGCATTGGCGAACCAGGCAAGTTGTTTTTGGTGCCATCGAGCGTCAAAGCCGACGACATCGCTCGCATTTTGAAGGATGGCTATGATGTGCGGCTGATGAACGATGGCTTTCGCAACCTCGTTAAGGCACTCCAACTGGACTTTTTATTCATTGACACCCATCCGGGGCTCTCGAAAGAAACATTCTTGTCGATCGCCATCTCCCATGTCCTCATCCTCATCTTGCGCCCCGACAAGCAAGACTATCAGGGGACAGCCGTCACCATGGATGTCGCGCGCCAGCTCAATGTCCGAAAAATGCTCTTGGCCATCAACAAAGTTCATAGCAAGCTGAACCCAGATGCCCTGAAGCAGAAAGTTGAGGAAACCTACAGAGAACCCGTAGCAGGCATCTTCCCGCTGTCGGAGGATGTAGTGCAACTGGCCAGTGAAGGGGTGTTCTGTGTGCAATTTCCCGACCATCCGGTGAGTCAGGAATTCATCAAGGTCGCCCAGCGTATTTCGGAGGCCTAAGTAATATGTCAGATATCGGAGATCTCCAATCCCTCACCAGCTCGATTACCGCTGTTACGTCCCCGTTTCGCCGCTACCTGAGCGAGTTGCACGAGAAATATAAGGTCATCAACGATGGAGCCGTCGCCGACTATATTCCTGAGTTAGCCCTGGCAAAGCCCGAGTGGTTTGGCATTTGTGTGGGTACCTCCGAAGGGCAAGTGTTTGAAGTCGGGGATTGCGACCAACTGTTTACCATTCAATCCATCTCCAAAGCCTTTGTGTTTGGACTGGCGCTGGAGGATCATGGGCGCGAGTATGTGAACAGCAAGGTGAGTGTCGAGCCGACGGGGGAAGCGTTCAACTCCATCGTGCTGGATGAGGTGACGAACCGTCCCTACAACCCGATGGTGAATGCAGGGGCGATCGCCACCGCCGACCTGATCAAGGGCGACAATGGCACCCAGCGGCTGAAGCGCATGCTGGAAATGTTTAAGCGCTACACCGGGCGAGAGCATGACATCAACGTTCCCGTTTTCCTATCCGAAAAAGCAACCGGGTACCGTAACCGAGCCATGGCCTACCTGATGCTGAACTTTGGCATGGTGAGCGAAAAAATTGATGAGACGCTGGATCTCTACTTCCAGCAATGCTCGGTTCTAGTAAATGCAAGAGATTTGGCAATGCTATCGGCAACCCTGGCCAATGGTGGCGTCAATCCCGTGACCCAGGAGCGCGCGCTCGACGAACGTTATGTGCAGGATGTGATCAGCGTGATGCTCACCTGTGGCATGTACGACGGCTCTGGAGCCTGGGCCTATCGCGTGGGAATGCCCGCCAAGAGTGGCGTTGGTGGCGGGATTACGGCGATCGCTCCGGGCAAGCTGGGCATTGGGACCTTCTCTCCCCTGCTCGATGCCAAGGGCAACAGTGTCCGAGGCATCAAAGTGTGCGAAGATTTGTCTCGCGACTTTGGCCTACACTTGTTCAACGTGGCGACACCCGAACACAATTTGCAGCAATGGATTGATGGCGATGCCAGCCTGGATGACTGGTAAGGAACTTGGCCGAAAATAAACTCCCAAAAACCTCATTGAGAGGGTGGGTGCTACCCACCCTCTCAATGAGATGTCTAGCTTATTCCTAGGCAACGAGTATTTTACTAGGATCAGATTTTAAGGTATGTATGGGGGAGTTTCGCTCGCGTGCTGACGGCCCTATCCGGTTAAGTGCGATCGCAGTCAACACGGTCTGTCGTTCACTGTTCCTTGTCAATTGTCACTCCCTATGCCCCCCAATTCCCCAGGCTCTGGCTCCTCTCCTGTCCCAAGCCGGATGCCGCTGAGAGTCATTTTTATTGTCACCGTTATTAGCCAACTCATTGCTGCCGTTGGATTGGTCGGCTATCTGTCCTTCCGCAATGGTCAAAAAGCTGTCAGCGACCTGGCATCCCAACTCCGTAGGGAGCTTTCTGCCCGCATCGAGCGAGAGTTACAGGGATATTTTGCCATTCCCCATGACATCAACCGCCTCAATGCCGATGCCTTTGCCCGTGGAGATCTGGACGTCATTGGAGGCACACGGGGCGAAAGCCAGCTTTATCAACAAATTGTCGTCTCGCCCACCATCGCTTTTGTTTACTGCGGCAGTGAGCAAAGTGGCGAGTTTTTTGGCGTGTTGCGATCGCCCGATGATGGTTCCGTCGTGGTGTCCTATGGCAATGCGGCTAACCAATATTTACGAAACTACTACCGACTGGATGTTTCGGGCAATCGTACCTTTTTGCTTTGGCAGGCCGATACCCCCTTCGATGCCCGTACGCGCCCTTGGTATCGGCAGGCCGCAGCCTCAGAGCGAGCCATCTGGACGGATATCTACATCGCCTTCACAACGGGGTTGCCCAATATCACCGCCGCACTCCCGGTTTACGATCGCTCGGGGCGACGACTGCTGGGAGTTTGCGCCACAGATGTGGTACTTCCCGAAGAGTTCAGGTCATTTCTGCGCAACTTGGAAATTGGCCAAAATGGTCAGGCGTTTTTAATCGATCGCGATGGCGATTTGATATCAACATCCACCGATGAACCCTTGATGATAGGCAATGGCGAGGATGCCCAGCCGCTACCCGCCCATGAAAGCAGCAACGAACTCGTACGAGAATCTGCTCAGTATTTACTGAGCCAGTTCGGGAGTTTTGACTCTATCCGGGGTGCTCAACAGCTTGATTTTAAGCAATCGGGGCAGCGGCAGTTTTTGCAGGTCGTGCCCTTTCGCGATCGCTATGGATTGGATTGGCTGATCGTCGTGGTGGTTCCCGAAACGGACTTCATGGCACAGATTCATGCCAACAACCGCAATACCTTGCTCTTGTGCTTGATTACCGCTGGAGTGGCGATCGCCATTGGCATTCTCACCGCTCGCTGGATCACCCGCCCTATTCTGAAAATTTCCCAGGCTGCCGATCGTTTGGCGAAGGGGGATCAAGTTGAGTCCATTTCCCCCAGTCCAGTCACCGAGCTGGACACCCTTGCCAGCTCCTTTAATCGGATGACCGGACAGCTAAAAAGCTCGTTTGATGCACTACGCATTGCCGAAGAAAACTATCGTAGTATTTTCGAAAATGCCCTAGAAGGGATCTTCCAATCGTCCCCAGAAGGCGAATTTATTAGTGTGAATCCGGCCATGGCGAAAATCTATGGCTATGATTCGCCCCAGGAGATGATTGAAAGCATTACCAACATCGGCGAGCAACTATACGTTGACCCGGAAAAACGGGCAGAGTTTAAAAGCTTGTTTGTGAACCAGGACAAGGTACAAGGCTTTGAATACCGTTGTTACTGCAAGGATGGCGAAATCATCTGGACGCAAATCGACGCCCGTGCCGTACGAGATAGTGCTGGCAATATTCTGTACTACGAAGGGCTTGTGCAAGACATTACCCAACGCAAACAGCGGGAAGATGAATTGCGCAAACAGTTAGAAGAACTAAAGATTGAAATCGATCACAAAAAACGGGAAGAGGAAGTCGCAACGCTGACAGCCAGCACCTATTTCCAGGAAGTGAAGCAGGAAATGGCAGAAGTCAACCTGGATGAGTTTTGGAGCTGACGTCACTCGTTTTGCCCAGTGGAATCGCGGGCGATCGCCTTTAGATTAGAACCAATTATTTTTGGAAAGCCCCGCGCTGTAGGGCTGTCCAAAAATAATTGGATTTTACTTAAGCGCGTAGCACTGCTGGCGATCGCGCCCTCACGATACACGCGGAAAAAGGCGCTCTAGGGTTTCCTGTAGGTGACGGTGGGGATAAATATCCGGCTTTTTGCTCCACACATAGCTAAGGGTTTGGTCGTAGCTCCAAGTGGGATTGTGCTGAAAGCAGTAGGCCACACCGAGGGAGCCACTGCGACCAATTCCGGCGCGGCAATGAAGCAGAATGCGCTGCTTGCCCTGCCGCTGCTGTTCGTTGATCCAGCGGAGGGCATTGAGGAGCAAGGGTTCGGCGATGGGATGTTGTGCACCATCAGTGGTACCCAGTTTTTTGTAGGCAATGCTAGCGGTTGGTGGGTAGGTCACGGTGAGTTCTTCGGCCAGATTGAGGACAGCATCGAAACCCAGTTTCTCCGCCTGAGAGGCCGCAATGAAGTTGCCGACAAAGATGCTAGGCATCACTTCGGTATGGTTGGGGCCCTGAGTCCAACGGGCGTTGGGAGAGGGCGGTTTGACATCCAACCGCCCGTCAGCATGGAAAAGCCCAGCCCATCGCCACCGGGGATCGGGAGCATGCAGGCCAACGCGATAGGTGTAGCGAAAGCAGCCTTCGCTGGTGGGACGGAAGCCCCCTTCAAAGATAGAGTGACCGTTCACCGTCTGGGTTTGAAAAGAGAGATCAATCGGATGCCAGTCGCCTTCGCTGTTGTGTTTGGTCAGTGCGTTGGTCCAGATCTGGACATGCAGGGCTTCGGGAAGATGAGGGCTGGCGATGGTAACTGAGGCCCCGAAGAACTCCAGCATAAAGAGAGATTTGCCCTGAAACAGGGATGGCTGAGTATTGATGAAGTGGGCGATCGCCCCAGACGTCGCTGTACTCATGAATTGGAAACGTTGGGAACTCGGGAACTAAACCACAGAAGCGCAGAGGGCAAGGAAGAAGCAAAGCGGATCAAAAGCAAATGAGAGCCATGCATCTGTCCTGATCTGCGTCTATCCGCGTTCATCTGCGTTCTCAATCTCCCACATTTTGTTACTGCTACACCGCCAACTGCTGCCGCTGATAAAGTGACCAGTACAAGCCCTGGTTTTTCAGCAATTCGTCATGGGTGCCTCGTTCGACGATGACGCCGTCTTCCATGACGAGAATCAGGTCGGCGCGCTTGAGGGGTGCGAAGCGGTGCGCAATTAGGAAAAGGGTGCGGTCTTTGGAAACGGTTTGCAGATTGGCAAGAACTTGCTGCTCTGTTTCCGCATCCAGACTGCTGGTGGCTTCATCTAGAATGAGTAGCGGCGCTTTGGAAAGAAACATGCGAGCCAGGGCAATGCGCTGGCGCTGGCCACCGGAAAGGGAAGTGCCCCGTTCGCCAACGTTGGTTTCATAACCGTGGGGCAACCCACAGACAAAGTCATGGGCGACGGAGAGACGAGCCGCTTCGATGATCTCCTCAGCGGGAGCATCGGGATTGCCCAGGGTAATATTTTCGAGGATGGAACCGTTGAACAGAAAATCCTCTTGCAGCACGACGGCAATTTGGGGACGCAGGGAGGAAAGGTCGGCACTCTTGATGTCGAAACCATCGACAAGAATGCGCCCTTCTTCGGGCAGATAGAGCCGCTGGATTAGCTTGGAGAGGGTGCTCTTGCCGGAACCACTGCGCCCCACAATGCCCACGAACATGCCCGGTTCGGCGGTGAAGGAAACTCCGCGCATAATGGGTTTCTGCTCAGGCTGGTAGCGAAAGGTGACTTGATCAAACACCACTTCGCCGCGCAGGGGAGGAAGCACCAGCCCCGTACCCGGTTCTGCTTCAGGCGCGACATTGAGGATATCACCAATGCGATCGACCGCCAGCAGCACCTGTTGCAAGGTTTGCCAGAGCTGGATCAAGCGCAACAGCGGCCCGGTCACTCGACCCGAAAGCATCTGAAACGCAACGAGTTGACCCACGGTGAGTTCTTGCTTGATCACCAGTTGTGCCCCAAACCAAAGGATGAGCAATGCCGAAAAGCTGGTGAGAAAGTTGCCCAGGTTGTTGCTGATGTTGGCGGTGGTGGTGGCTCGAAATCCCGTGCGCACGAAGCGGGCGTACAACCCTTCCCAGCGATCGCGCGATGCTTTCTCAGAGGCATGGGCTTTGACGGAGTGAATCCCGGTGACGGTTTCCACCAAAAAGGCTTGACTATCAGCGCTGCGGTTGAAGGTTTCGTTAAGCCAGGTGCGCAGGATGGGGGTACTAATCAACGTCAGAATGGCGAATAGGGGAATCACCGCTAGGGCGATCGCCGTCAGCCGGATGTTGTAGTAGGCCATCATCGCCAGGTACACCACCGAGAAGATGCTGTCGAGAACGACCGTGAGAGCCGTACTGGTGAGGAATTGGCGAATTTCTTCCAGCTCCTGCACGCGAGCGATGGTGTCGCCCACCCGTCGAGACTCGAAGTAGGACAGGGGCAGACGCATCAGGTGGCGGAACAGCTGCGCCGACAGCGCCATATCCAGGCGGTTGGTGGTGTGGGTAAAGATGAACATCCGCAAGATGCCCAGCGCTGCCTCAAAGGTCGCGATGAAGAGAAGGGCGATGCCCATCACATCCAAGGTGGGGAGGCTACCCTGCACCATCACCTTATCGATAATCACCTGGGTGATGATGGGAGTTCCCAAACCGAGCAGTTGCAAGGAGATGGAGGCCACCAGCACTTCGCTCAGCAGAGTGCGATATTTCCAAACCGCTGGCAAGAACCACTTGAGGCTAAATCGTTCCTGTTTTTGAACCAGTTCGGCCTGCCACAACTGCCCATCCCAGGCGGCCTCGACCATATCGCGGGGGAGGCTTTCGCTGGTAGCGCTGGGGTTGAGGGGGTCGCTGACAATCAGGCGATCGCCCCGCAGGCCATAGGCCACGACCCAATGCTCTGGCCCCCATCGCAGCAGCACCGGAAAGTCCAGATTCTTCAGATCATTCCAGTTGAGAATCACTAACCGCCGCAGGTGGATGCCCAGTTTTTCTGAAGTGTCGACGACATGCTTGGGTTGTAGGCTCCGCAGTTGGCGCTGCACCCAGTCCTGCTGAGTCGGCACATTCAAGTATTGCGCCAGCATCGTGAGGCAAGCCGCCGCTGCATTGACCCCGGCGATGTAGGGATAGCCAGAGATGGGCTGGGGCGCATGGGTGAAGTTGGGTTGGTAGCGCGATCGCACGCCCCCCCAAAATTTCTGCACTTCGTCGGTCGCCAACTCTGCCCAGAGCTGCGATTCCCACACCACCACCACCACTTCCTTGCTGGCGGCACGAGCTTTCCAGCTATCCATCAAGCGCGGATACTCGCCAAACCAATCCCCTGGCTTCAGCCGCTGAGGGTCGCCCTGGTCAGGCACCAAGCGTACATTGCCTTCCAGCACGAAAAACTGCTCGCCACCATCCTGGGTCGTCCAAATCACTTCACCCAGTTGAAAGCGGCGAATCATCGCCTGTTGTTTAACATTGACTTGCTGCTCTGGGGTCAACCAGCGGAGAGGGGCTTGGTTCCATTGCAGTTTGGTGGTGTATTCACTGCTGATCATCAGGTGGCTCAGGGGGTTGAGGGTCGCCAAATTGAATTTGGATAGGAATTTGCTTCACTTGCTCCGACACCCATTGCTCGAATAATTCATCTTGCAGGGTTTGCCGGATTTGCGGATCCTCCAGGCTGGCGTTCAAAAAGCCTTCGATCCGGAAAATGCCCCAACGCCCCTCAATCTCGAGAGGGCCTACCAGGGTTCCCGGTGCCGCAGGCTCTACTTTTTCGCGCAAAACCTCTGGAATCCTGGCCAGCGGAACCGGCCCCATCATGCCGTTCATGATGCGATCGTCGGTAATGCTGTAGTCCCGCACCAGTTGTTCGAACGCTGCGCCTTCATCCAGTTGGCTTTTCAGCTCGTCTGCCAGCTCGGCGTTATCCACGATCAATCGAGAGATAACAGCCCGATTGAGATAGGGCTTGCGTTCGGCAAAATAGCTCTCGATTCGCTCGCTCGTGTGGGTTTCTTTGAGCTGTTGGAAGCGGAAGTTGTTTGCAATCTGGCTATAGAACACCTCAAAGGTCAGGTTGTTTTCCTGTAGCCAGGTTTGGAACTTTGCAGCATCGGTCAATTGTTGCTGCAAGCGAAAGTCGATAATCGATTGCTCAACAGCCGTGGGGTTAACCGCAAGGTTCCCTTGCTGCAGCGATCGCTCGATCACAAACTGCCGTGCCAGGTCGCCGATGAACCCATCCAGCTTGCGGCTATCCCGCAGATAGCGGAACACCTGGGGCATGGAAATGGGCTGGTTATCGAAAATCAAAACCGACTCGGAAGACATGGGCGATCGCCATCAAAGTACAGCACGTTCATTATGCCCAAACTCTTCCAGGAACCACCGATCTCTTCGCAAAAGCTATTAATTTTGGTGATTCGCTTCCGGATACCGTTTCCTGAGCCGCTCTCCCAGAAACCATCCTCCCAAAAACGGTATTGCTGATTGATATCAAATCCGGTTATAGCACTACGCGCTGAAGTAAAAACCAAGCCCATTTTTGAAAGCCCCGCAATGCGGGGCTTTCAAAAATGGGATCTGACCTAATCTCGATGCGTAAGGCTATAAACAACCGTAAAACCCGAATATTATTTGCATCCGCTGCGCTGCAGCGGGTGCAAACGATAGTTGGGTTCTTCAACCGGATTTGATATGAGAGGGTGTTTTTTGGATTCCATCGTTCCGAAAGAAACGAAGGGGGCTGATAGTTAGCCCCCCCTCGCAACAATGATGCCGTTTTCAAGCTATTCCCTACTGCTCTACTCGAATGCGGGAAAGGGTTGATCCGCTGTAGTAGTGAGCCAAGATCTGGCGATATTCTTGTCCCTGTCGGGCCATGCCATAGGCTCCGTACTGGCTCATACCAATGCCATGGCCGAAGCCACCGCCATCAATCACAAACTCAGACGGGCGTTGGGCGCCGTCGTCAGCCGAGGCCACCCGACCAAACTGGGGTTGCACGGTGAACAGGGTGCTGCGCAGGTTAAACATCCGCCGCAGGTCATTGCCGGAAACTGTTGTTTCTCCCTGATCGCCAACGACCCGCATCGTTACTACCCGTCCCCGTGGCGTTGTGCGCTGGGGCTCAAACGCAATTACATTTCCCACGCTGGGAATTTCCTGCTGAATCTCGCCAGCCGTAAGTTGTACTTGCCAGCGAAAGACTGGCGCTTCCTGGTCATAGTCAGGAACACCCCGCAGGTAGGGCAAGGGCTGTTGCCACACATCCTCAACATTCTCGGTATGCCCACCGGAAGAGGAGTGGAAAACCGCGTTGATAATTTGCCCGCCGAAGGTCAACACTTGTCCCTCGGTAGCTTGCACCGCAGCCTGAGTGGTTGCGGCTTCCTCTTCCAGCCCTTCATAGACTTGCCAACGCGTCGTGTCGCCAACATCAAAGACCGTGTTGGCACTGGTTTGACGTTGATAGAGCGCATAGGAGCGAGCAGCTACAGCCTGCGCCTTGAGCGCTTCCATTGGCCAGTTTGTGGGAACTTCTGCACCAACGACGCTGTAAAGATACTCTTCAAGGTTCACGTAGTTAACGACCGTCAAGCCCTGAGCTGTCGGCACAACGCGCGCCCGTCCGCGATACCATTTGCTGCCAATCCAAACAAACCCATCGTTTGCGGGTTCAATCCACAAGGCATCGCCTTGCCAATCGCCCAGCTGTACCCCAGATCCAGCGTAGCTGGCCGTCAGGGCGGTGCCCCCACTAATTTCGCCGAGCACCTGACCTGAGCTATCGGTCACCAGTGCGTCGGTATGTCCACCAACCTGAATTTGTTGCACATCCTCTTCAATCGCCACACGCATTTCCAGATCTTCTGCCTGGGCGGGTGAGGCGATCGCCATCCCCAGCAACAAAGACAATGAGGCAGAGGCAATTCCTAGCACCGCCTGGGGATGAAACACACGAAACAAAGTGGAGTGGGATACTTGACTGCTCACGGCTAACTCACCTGAATGATTGATTAATCTACCTGGAACCTGGGAATCTGAGTTGGGTTGAATCCTGATTTTGCGGAATCTGTAAACGGGGTTCTGAATAGGTTATGAGGTCAGCAGAATCCTTACGGATCAGATGGGAAATCACATAGAGAAAACGAACTCATTCTTAGATGCACTCCGCCTTAAAAAGTGCCCTGATGGAGCAACGTTAGAGATGATGGAAGCCTGTTTGGAAAGAAGCGACGCACCATAGACTTTGCATTGCTGGACAGTTGGACGGATCAAATCGGCTCGACAGCAACTTAGCAGAATCAACAGCCTTGCGAACACGGCAATCTACTGGGCTTGTTTTCACCCAAAGCTGCCCCTCAATATAGCAGCCTCCATTGAATTTATTGCTGCAAAATTGTGGAATTTTGCAGTTTAGGATCGGATCGCCGCCACCCATCCATTGGGCTTCAATAGTATGCAGGCCAGCAATCCATGTGTCAGTATGAATCTGGAAGATTGATCCAATTTTTTCACCGCAGATCTTCCTAATCTTTTTTCCTTGGGCATTTCTATCCAAGATTTTTTGTTCAAATCGATTCACAGCAGAATCTACCCAAATCGAGGGACTGATCGATCAAAATCTGGTAAATCTAGACTCGATTCATGTGAGTCGGCACTTTGAGTCCGATAGAGTCGAACATGAGTAAGGGGAAATCCCCCACCTGAGGGGAAATCCTTATCTAAAGAAGTCGTTGGGAGCAATTCGAGTTTTGCAACTTACCTTTCTGGGAACCAGTTCAGGCGTACCCACGCGATCACGCAACGTCTCCAGTATTGCCCTGCGTTTGCCGCAACGGGCAGAGGTTTGGCTATTTGACTGCGGCGAAGGAACACAACACCAAATCCTTCGTAGCGACGTGAAAATCAGCCAAATTACCCGCATTTTTGTTACCCATATGCATGGCGACCATATCTATGGCTTGATGGGTTTGCTAGCAAGCTGTGGGTTGGCGGGCAACCCTAGCCGCATCGATATTTACGGCCCTCCCAAATTGAGTGATTATTTACAAGCCTGTCGTCGTTATTCCCAAACTCACTTTTCCTATCCCGTTAAAGTGCACACCGTCCGTCCAGGCATGCTCTTTGAGGACGACAACTACACCGTGCATTGCGCCCCGCTGACCCACCGGGTTCCGGCCTTTGGCTATCGCGTCAGCGAAAAAGACAAACCCGGACGTTTCGATGTAACCCGTGCCACCAAACTGGGTATTCCCTCTGGCCCAATCTACGGTCGGCTAAAGCGCGGAGAGGTGGTGGAACTGCCCGATGGTCGCATTATCAACGGAACGGATCTCTGTGGCGATCCCCAAGTGGGGCGTAGCTTTGCCTACTGCACTGACACGATTTACTGTGACGAGGCCGTGGAACTAGCCACCGACGCCGATGTGCTGATCCATGAGGCAACCTTTGCCCATCAGGATGCGGAGATGGCCTATCAGCGCCTCCATTCCACCTCTACCATGGCGGCACAAACAGCCCTAGCCGCCGGAGTAAAGCAGCTAATCATGACTCACTTCAGCCCTCGCTATGCGCCAGGGAATTCTATCGTGCTAGACGACCTGTTGACGGAGGCTCAGGCGATTTTCCCCAACACAGTCATGGCTCATGATTTCTATACCCATACCATTCCTCGCCGCAAGACCAAGCAAATGGCCGGGGTTTCTTCTTGACCCAGTATGCTAGGGTTTGTGCCTACGTTCAGTTTCCTGTGCCTATGATTGCCCCCACTGACCTGTTGTGGGCGCTGATTGGTTTGATTTTGACCATCGGCGGCACCTTCCTCGAAGCCTCTATCACCAACCCACCCTGGGCCTGGGCACAGAACGGGTTGCAGCCCCAATCTCTGGGCGTCACCTACCAGGTGGGTGCCGTCCTTCTAGTGGGATGTCTGGGCGGGAAAAATGCTGCGGCCATTTCACAGATGGCCTATCTACTCCTGGGTTTACTGTGGCTCAATATTTTTGGCGAGGGCGGCGGGTTGGATTATGTACATCGCCCAGGTTTTGGGTATCTGCTGGGGTTTGTGCCTGGTGCCTGGATTTGCGGCAATCTGGCGTTTCGGGTTCCGGTGCGGCTCGAGTCGTTGGCGTTCAGCAGCCTTTGTGGGCTGCTGGCCATTCACACCATTGGGCTGGGGTATCTGGCGATCGCCCACTCCTCCGAGTGGCTCAACGCGCCGACTCCCCCGTTTCGCGAACTCGCCTTCGCCTATTCCATCAGCCCCATGCCCGGACAACTTGCCATTGTCTGCGCTGTCACCGTTATCTCCTTTATTCTGCGCAACCTACTGTTTTACTAATGTCGCTGCATCCTGCTCCATTGGCGAAGGTTCCCAAAAATGAGCGGTAATGGGTTCTTAGCGAATTGGCATGAAACGCATCGGTTTTCCCAGGCCAATGTACCGTTGAACTTTACGATGAAGACATGCGTTTGAAGTATCCAAGCAAAACATGCGCCTGAGAAATCTATTGTTTTGGACGGTGGCTCTATTGGGCATTGTGATTGACCAATACACCAAGCTCCTCACCGTTCGTAATTTTGAGCTAGGAGAAAGCCTACCCCTTTGGGAAGGCGTCTTCCATCTAACCTATGTGGTCAACGAGGGTGCAGCATTTGGCGTGTTGGAAGGGCGGACGGCGTTGCTGCGATCGCTCTCTTTACTAGCTAGCCTGGGTTTAATTATCTTTGCCATGGTCTCGCGGCTGACTCGCTGGGAGCAAGTCGGCTTTGGGTTGATCTTGGCTGGGGCTCTGGGAAATGGGATCGATCGTTTTCTGAATGACGGCAGCGTTGTCGATTTCTTTCACTTCATCTTGATCAACTTTCCGGTTTTTAATTTTGCCGACATTTTTATCAACATTGGACTCATAACCATTCTGGTTTATATGTTTCGTCAGACGGCTCCCACTAAAAATGGCAGTGGAAATGGCAACGGCAACGGTAAAAGGGGCGATTGAAACTGAGGTTCGCCCCGTTTGCCTGTCCGCTTCATGGAATAATTATGGAATAATTAAGAAAGGAATCTTAAAGAAACCTTTCAGAAAGCGGGGCGATTGGATCATATGAATGCACCAACCATTGAACAAGATGCACTCGATCGCTATGAATGCGCCAACTGTGGCTATGTCTATGAGCCAACCCGAGGCGATAGTTCCAGTAATGTTGTAGCCGATACGCCGTTTACTGAATTGCCCGAAGCCTGGCGCTGCCCAGTCTGTGGTGCCAGCAAACCCCGATTCAGCAATATTGGGCCCAAGGGCTCGCCATCTGGGTTCAAAGAAAACCTGAACTATGGGTTTGGCTTCAATGCCATGCCCCCTGGCCGTAAAAACGCGCTTATTTTTGGGGTGCTCGCGTTGGGTATATTGTTTTTTCTCAGCCTCTATGGGTTGCGCTAAAACATTTCCAGCAATTCTGGGAATCTTTCTTATTGGTAGTCTGCTAATTCGCTGCCATTTTCCTATCTGAGTTTGGCAGGGGAAACGGTCGGCGTTTTATTGTTCATAAGCTTGCCGATCGGAGGCTGACCGATCGAACGCCTATTGCTCGTAAGACTATCGTTCGTTGTTATCTGTCGTTTAGAACAATTCCATGCGTGGACTATTGAACAATTTGGTACGGGTTCTGGTGGTAGCGATCGCGATCCTGTCGGCAGGATGTAACCGCGCCTACCTCTCTTCCATCGATGTCAACCCGTGGCAGGTCATTACTCTGCCCACCGAAACCACCCTCTCGGACATTGCCTTCACGGGCGATCCGCAGCATGGTTGGTTGGTGGGGAAAAATGCCACTCTGCTAGAGACCAAGGATGGGGGTGAAACCTGGGAAGAGCGGCAAGTCAACCTGAACGACAATCAAATTTATACATTGACCTCCGTTAGCTTTAGTGGTGATGAGGGTTGGATTGTTGGCGAACCCAGTATCCTGCTGCATACGACTGATGGCGGCACATCCTGGTCACGCATTCCTCTGAGCGAGAAGCTTCCGGGAGCTCCCGACACTATCTTGGCGCTTGGACCAAAGGCCGCTGAGATGACCACTGATGTGGGGGCAATCTATCAGACAAACGATGGCGGACGCACCTGGAAGGCCATGGTTCAGGAAGCAGTTGGGGTTTTGCGGAACATCGCGCGATCGCCTGAAGGTGGCTATGTTGCCGTTTCGGCTCGTGGAAATTTCTACTCCACCTGGGAACCAGGGCAAGATGCTTGGGTGCAACACAACCGCACCAGCTCTCGCCGCCTGCAAAACATGGGCTATGCGCCCGGTGGCAAACTATGGCTGTTGGCACGAGGTGGCCTTGTGCAATTTTCGGAGCCCAATAGCCTCGAAGACTGGCAAGAACAGTTTGCGCCGGAGTTCTCCACCAGCTGGGGATTACTGGATCTCGCCTACCGTACCGAGAACGAAGTGTGGGTCGCAGGCGGCAGCGGCAACTTGCTCATGAGTACCGATGGGGGTGAAACCTGGCAAAAGGATCGCGATGTCGAGAATGTCCCCTCGAATTTCTATCGCATCGTTTTCCTGGATGAAGAGCATGGCTTTATTTTGGGACAAGGCCGCACGATGCTGCGCTATGTTTCTCCGAGTGAGGCTGCTTAGAGTCGGGGATGAAGCCTTGGGTTTTCGTACGCAGTGTGAACGAAAAATCAAGGCTTCCCGAGGCGTTTCAAACAGCCGCTTCGCGCAGACCGGGGATCGCATGGGAAATCTGATGTCTGAAAGACTAGGGATTTGTGCGCAGAAGGTTGATTGTGCCGCTGATCGAGCAAATGACAACCATCCCTGCGAATCTATGAATTCCCTTGTTTGACTATCCCCTACTCCCGTATCATGAGTATTAACTGATCGCATTTTAGATAAGCCGGAGGCATCCGAGAAATGGCAGGTACCACTGGGGAAAGACCATTTTCAGACATCATTACGAGTATTCGTTACTGGGTAATTCACAGCATTACAATCCCTGCACTATTTATTGCAGGTTGGCTGTTTGTGAGCACAGGGCTTGCCTACGACATCTTTGGCACGCCCCGGCCCAATGAATACTTCACCCAAGAGCGGCAAGAGCTTCCCATTGTTCAAGATCGGGACACCGCGAAGCAGCAAATTGACGAATTTTTGAAAAATTAGCAAGACACGAGAGAACACTATGACAGCCAACAATCCGAATGAGCCAGTTTCTTATCCGATTTTTACGGTTCGCTGGTTATCTGTTCATGCCCTCGCCGTGCCCACGATTTTCTTCTTGGGTGCGATCGCCGCAATGCAGTTCATCCAACGATAGGAGACTCCCATGCCCGACCGTATTCCTAATCCAAATAAGCAGCCTGTTGAGCTTAACCGGACATCGCTGTATTTGGGTTTGTTGCTGATCTTTGTGCTAGGAATTCTGTTTTCTAGCTACTTCTTTAACTAGAACGCTCTGAAGTTGAGCGATCGCCATTCATCGATGCAATGGGTCTGAACCTTGGATGCTGTTGGTTTAATGGCGATCGCTGCGTTCATTTTTCAAGCCATCAGATTTTTATCTTTCTCATCACACAAGATCATTTTTTAGATCCAACGTCCTTGCTGTATTAAAGAAATTCAGGAGAAAACATTCAAATGCTGTCCAACGGTAGAATTCCACTCTGGGTTGTCGGAACAATTGCAGGTCTCGGTGCGCTAGCAATTGTGGGTCTGTTTTTCTACGGTGCATACGCCGGACTGGGTTCCTCTATCTAGTCGCCGTAAGCGAAGAGTTGCCAACCCTTAAAAACACTGACTAGAGCTGCATCAGAATCTAGTTACGCCAATAAGCGCAGGCATAACTGCCTGCGCTTATTTTTGTAGCTCATTGGCACGATGCACCGAGAGATAGCTTCTGATCGAATGCCCGTTCGCTCAGAATCCACTCTAGATATTTTTTGAAACCTTCACGCTACGGCGCGTTCAAAAAATGATTGGTTTTCACCTAAGCGCGTAGCACTATACTGTAAAACTATTAGCGTCGAGCATAGGTGCGCCCTCGATGGTGGCAATCTGAGCCCCATTGCCAAAGCCATCTTCACTGCCGTTAGGGTTGTAATAAAGTGCTCCGGTAGCCGCACCGTAAACGATTGCAGCTTCACTGAGAGCGGCCTCTTCGGCACTGTTAACAACCTCAAATTCGTTGGCGGCCAGCATCCCATTAGCCGTTTCGGTCAACGCTGTGAAGAGGTTCGTATTTAGGAAGATGCTGTCTTCGGCTCCAAAGTTTTGGATTAAGTTGGTGCCTTGCTCTCCTGGCAGTCGTTCAACGGCAAAGCCAAAGGTTTCGGCGCCTCCCCCCCCAATGAGGATGTCATTCCCGCCTCCACCAATGAGCAGGTCGGCACCATCGCCACCGATCAGGATGTCATCGCCGTCGCCGCCGATCAGGATGTCATCGCCATCGCCACCGTCAGCAACAACAGGCGTGGAGGTGCCGCTGGCATTGAGGAAGTCGTTGCCCTCACCGCCAGAAAAGACCACCGACTCCACCGTGCTGCCGGTCAGGTCACCGACGGTGAAGGAATCATCGCCCCCTTGACCGTTGATTTCGAATTGCTCGATGTCCTCATTGGTTAGGGTGAATAGCCCCAGATTGAGACGGTTGAAGATGGCTTGCCCTTCCACTGCAACAAGGTCAAACTCATCGCCTGCGCCATCGGCACCATTGACTTGAGTAACATCGAAACCCGCGCCGCCGTTGATGAAGTCGCTGCCATCACCGTTGTTCCAGATGAAGCGGTCATCGCCCGCACCCAAGTCAGCAAAGTCGTCGCCGCGTTGCCCGACCACAATGTCGTCGCCCGCTCCCGCCTCAAAGGTATCGACGGCGGAACCCCCGAGCAACAGATCATCACCGTCGCCACCAAACGCTTCAATGGTCGTGCTGCTGGCTCTAGCATCGAGCGTATCGTTGCCCTCACCACCCGAAAACACCACCGTTTCTACCGTGCTGCCGGTCAAGTCGCCCACCGTGAGGGAGTCATCGCCGCCTTGACCGTTGATTTCAAACTGTTCGATTCTAATATTGGTCAGGGTGAACGGCCCCAGATTGAGGCGGTTGAAGATCGCTTGACCCTCTACCTGCGCCAAGTCAAACTCATCGCCAGCCCCGTCGGCACCATTGACCTGAGTAATATCGAAGCCACCGCCACCGCTGATAAAGTCGCTGCCATCGCCGTTGTTCCAGATGAAGAGGTCATCTCCCGCGCCTAGGCGGGCAAAGTCGTCGCCCCGCTGTCCAACAACGGTATCGTTGCCGGCATCGCCCTTAAACCTATCGACGGCAGAACCTCCTAGCAACAGGTCGTCACCGGCACCGCCGGAGGCTCTAACCGTCGTGGTGCTAGCCGTGGCATCGAGCGTATCGTTGCCCTCACCGCCCGAGAACAACACTCTTTTCACGGCGCTTTCGGTCAGATCGCCAACGGTGAGCGAATCATCGCCACCTAGACCGTTAATTTCAAATTGTTCAATTCGCTCATTGGTCAGGGTGAACGGCCCCAGATTGAGGCGGTTGAAGATCGCCTGTCCGTTGACCTCAGCCAAGTCAAATTCATCGCCCGCGCCGTCAGCGCCGTTGACCTCAGTCGTATCAAAACCAGAGCCACCGTTGATGAAGTCGCTGCCGTCGCCGTTGTTCCAGATGAAGCGGTCACGTCCGGCTCCCAAGAGGGCAACATCGCTTCCAGTTTGACCTACCACGACGTCGCCGCCTTTCCCCGCCAAGATGAAATCATTGCCGGCCCCTGCCGCAACCGTATCTCGACCATCTCCCGCAAAAATTAGATCTTCTTCGTCACTGCCTTGTATCCGATCCCTTCCATTGCTGCCACTAATAACACTGCCGAGGTTTTGAATGCCAGGGGCTGCGTTCCCAAAAATTTCGCCGATGAGCAAATTGACCAAGTTAACGAGTAAAGCGTTCATAGTGATTCTCCAAAAAAATCGGTGAGTAAACTAAACGTCGTTCTGTTATCGGTACAACGGTCACTCCCAATTGGTTTTAAAGAACTGAAAATTTCTCTAAGTCTGTTTGCATCACATTGTTGCGCTGATGGCACGGCTGCAGGCCACCGTTTTGATATGGCGCTACGCGCTCAGGTGAAATCCAAAATCCCTTGAAAGCCTTATTTTACGGAGCTTTCAGAAAATATCGTTCTAATCTCAGTGGGTCAGGCTGCCAAGGGATTGGCGATCGGAGGCTCTGTCACGTTGTCGGATGAAATGCTGCGATCGCCCTTAGCTCGAAGCTTTAACTGAGGGGCATATTTTTATTTTTTGCCGTATAAAAAACAGATAATATCGAATCCAGTTCAATCGCCGTAAAACCCAACTATCGCTTGTGCCCGCTGCAAAGCAGCGGGCACAAGCGATAGTTGGGTTTTTCAACCAGATTTGATATCAGTTGCAAGCTAGCGATGGCCGTAATTTGACAGGCCCTACGCAAAACTTGCGTAATCCTGAGTAAATTTCTTGATTTTGTGGTCGCGGCCACAAAATCAACAAAATGCGTAGGTTCAGTTTGAACCAGCGAAGAGAAGAGGATAGAAAATCCGGTCGTACGTTTGATGACAGGATGCAAAGACAAGACGAAGTTCGATTCTTCTCCAAAAATTCTTGAAATGAGCACCTGTGTGTAGTTTCTGCCTGAAATGCCCGACCACGGAGGTGACAGCCAGAAACCTGGCTTTATTTTCGATGATTGGATAGCATGGCTCAAAACACCTCGGCATGAGGAATGCTATCGTTCGATAAATTGCGGAGTGCCTTGAAGATCAGCGTGTTGGGCGGTCTTCGGGCTACTTTCGTATGTTCGCTCTGGTCTACTCATTATCGGTAGTAGCCAGAACGGCAATGAACTGGCATCCCGGACAACTATCTCAAACGTCTGCCCATCCCTTCTAAAGACTGCAAGAAGACGAAACCTTATGCAACATCCTATTCGCTACAATCCTGAGCCCGACTACAATCGCCCGCTGCTCCAACTTTCGGAAGACGACCGCGATCGCCTCCTCCATTACCTCACCCTGCTCTATGGGGAAACCGTCGCAGCCGAAACCCTACCTGCCCTAGAGCGACAACTGCGGGTTCACTATGCTTACAAGCATCCAGAAACCGTTGAGCGCGATCGCGCCTTTGACCCCAAGGAGCGCTTCACCGAACAGGACGTAATCCTAATTACCTACGGCGATGTGCTGCAAAGCCAGGATCGCACGCCCCTGCGCACCCTGGCCGATTTTCTCAACACCATCCCCACCTTCAAAGACATCATCAACACGCTGCATATCCTGCCTTTTTTCCCATCCTCGTCGGATCGGGGGTTTGCGGTGATCAACTTTGGTGCCGTCGATCCGCAACTGGGCTCATGGAAAGACATTGAAGTCCTGGGAAAAAATTTTCAACTGATGTTTGACGGAGTGTTTAACCATATCTCCGCCAGTAGTCAAACGTTTCAAGAATTTCTGAATGGCAATCCCCGATTTCAGGAGATGTTCATCACCTACGGGGCCCCAGACGGTTTGACGCCAGAGGAGCGAGAAACGCTGGTTCGCCCCCGCACCTCCGATGTACTGACTCGCTTCCAGAGCATGAACGGATCCGTGTGGGTGTGGACAACGTTCTCCGCCGATCAAGTGGATCTGAACTTTGGCAATCCCGAGGTGATGCTCCGGATCGTCACCACCCTGCTCCGCTATGTTCGCTATGGCGCCAATCTGATTCGCCTGGATGCCGTCACCTATCTATGGAAACAACCAGGAACCCGCTGCGCCAGCCTGGTGCAGACCCATGCGATCGTCAAGGTTTTCCGTCGCATCCTGGGCATCGTTGCACCCCACGCCGCGCTGATTACTGAAACCAATGTGCCCCATACCGAAAACGTTTCCTACTTTGGCGATGGTAGCGATGAAGCGCAGATGGTATACAACTTTGCCCTGCCGCCTCTGGTGCTCTACACCTTCTACCGGGAAGACACCTCCGATCTGACAGAATGGGCCCAATCATTAGATTATCCATCTCCCACCACGACGTTTTTCAACATTTTGGATACCCATGACGGCATTGGCTTGATGGGGGTACGAGAAATTTTATCGAAGGATAAAATTGACTTTATGGTGCAACGGGCACGGCAGCATGGCGCGTTCATCTCCTATCGCACCATTCAAGGCGGGCAGGAAGAACCCTACGAAATCAACACGACCTGGTTTAGTGCGCTCAACCTGGATGATGCATTGGAAGATTTGTCGCATCAAGTGCAGCGGTATGTGGCATCGCGCAGCATTGCCCTGGTTTTGCGGGGGGTGCCGGGTATCTATTTCCACGGACTCATTGGCACCTGCAATGATGTCGCGTCAGTCATTAAAACCAAAGTGAAACGGGATATGAACCGCCAAACCCTGCAAGATGCGGAACTGCTGACAGCCCTGCGCGATCGCCATTCTCAACCCGCCCAGGTGGTGCAACGGTTGGGGCAACTGCTTTCCATACGCCGCCAATACCGAGCTTTTCACCCCAATGGCGACCAGCAAGTCTTCTCTCTCTCTCCCAAGATTTTTGCGGTTTTGCGGCGATCGCCCAATGGCGACCAACATATCCTCTGCCTCACCAACGTGACGGACGCAGAGGTACCCATCGCCATTCCAATGACTGACCTGGGCATTACAGATACCCAATGGTATGACCTGGTCGGGCATAGCGGTTGGACAACCGATGGTCAAAAGCTGACAGGCAGTCTCCATCCCTACGCTGTCACCTGGCTCATTCCCTTTGGTGAACTCGAACGCATGGTCGAAGAAACCTATAGCTAGGAACAGGACTCGCGTCATAACCAAAACGCAACCCTGCATCAGGACTGTGCAAATCTCGCATAACCTTGCTCAGATTCGTTGATGTTACGGATGCATCGCGCCCACAACATCAACACAATGCATGTGTTTTGAGTGATTGTTACTTCAACTAACAATCCTGGAAAAACCGAGTAAAGCGGGGCAAACGATTGTTTGCCCCTTTTTTTGTCCAAATTGTTGGCTTAATTGTTCGCATCCAGAGATCAGCCTCATATCAAATCCGGTTATATCGTTTGTGCCCGCTGCAAAGCAGCGGGCACAAACGATATAACCGGATTTGATATGAGGAGAAAAATGAGCTTGTTCCGCAGAACTAGGGATAGTTTTTCTCAAACTTGGCTTGGCTTCCGTGCAATCGTTGAAAAATTAGCCATTAAATTCAAAAACTGCATTGAACCCATGCATCTTATGCACATCAATTTTCATTTTGTTTCTTGAGATACATAACGTCCTCTACAAAATCCTTAACTTGGGTGCAAGTTGATAAACGCCAAAGGTTTTTTCTATTCGGTTCTATGGAGAATAGGACGATGGATACCTAATGTCTGACCTTGAGCGTGACTAGATTGAATTTGAACAAGCAGGTCTATGGGTTTGAATTCATCTACAACGTCGCAAAGTTATGTGATTACCGCCCATTTCTTGGCTCGTCCGCTAAAGGTTGCAACAACGTAGACTCGTCAACTCGTTGTTCTTTAGATTGTCAGTAAATGGGATTGTAATGCTCTGGTGATAAGGTTTTGACGCGTTGTGCGATCGCCCCTATCCCGTAAATATTAGATCGCTCGCCATTCAATTATTTTCATCGATAGCTGTTTTTGAAAATATCGGCAGATGTTGGCTCACAGGCCAAATGAATGCACAAACGAAGTTGAGGAAACATTGTGGTTGGTACAGCACCCCAAACAACTGGAAAGCTGAATAAATTCGAGCGATTCAAAGCCGAGAAAGATGGGCTAGCCGTCAAAGAAGAACTTCAGCGCTTTGCCGAAATGGGTTGGGAATCTGTCGATGAAACTGACCTAACCCAACGGCTCAAGTGGCTCGGCATCTTCTTCCGTCCGGTTACACCCGGTCAGTTTATGCTGCGGCTGCGTACCCCAAACGGACTCCTTTCCAGTCAAAAAATGCGGGTGTTGGCAGAAGCTGTGCAGCGCTATGGAGACGCGGGTAGCGCCGACATTACAACTCGCCAGAACATTCAACTGCGCGGCATTTGGCTTGAAAATATTCCCGATATTTTCGAACGCTTTCACGCCGTTGGGCTGACCTCAATGCAATCGGGGATGGATAACGTACGGAATATCACAGGTTCCCCCGTCGCCGGGTTGGATGCCAGCGAGCTGATCGACACGCGAGGGCTAGTCTACAAACTCCAGGACATGATCACCAACAATGGTGAAGGGAATGCGGCATTTACCAATTTGCCTCGCAAGTTCAACATTGCTGTGGAAGGGGGACGCGACAACTCTGTCCATGCGGAAATCAATGACATTGCCTTTGTCCCTGCCTATCGGGAGGGCGAGTTGGGCTTCAATGTGCTGGTCGGCGGGTTCTTCTCGGCCAAGCGCTGTGAGGCCGCTATCCCGCTGGATGCTTGGGTTCCACCCACGGATGATGTGGTGGATCTATCGCGTGCCATCCTGGAGGTCTTTCGGGATTCTGGCGATCGCGCCAACCGCCAGAAATCTCGCCTGATGTGGCTGATCGACGAGTTGGGAGTCGACCATTTCCGCACCGCTGTCGTGGAAGCCTACGGCAAACCGCTACTCACAGCAGCTCCCGAAGATGAGATCGATTGGGATAAGCGCGACCACATCGGGTTGTATCCCCAGCAGCAACCCGGGTTGAATTATGCCGGGCTGCATGTCCCCGTGGGGCGTCTGACCGCCGAGGATATGTTTGCGTTGGCTCGCTTGGCGGATGTCTATGGCAGCGGCGAGATTCGTCTGACGGTGGAGCAAAACGTGATTATTCCCCATATCCCCGATTCGCGGGTGGAGTTGTTAAAGCAAGAGCCGTTGTTGCAGCGGTTTTCCCTGGAGCCAAGCATGTTGGAGCGATCGCTCGTTTCCTGCACGGGCTCCCAGTTTTGCAACTTTGCTCTGATCGAGACCAAACAGCGGGCGGTGGCGATGGTTCAGGAACTGGAGGCAGAGCTTTCTCTGTCGCGCCCCGTACGGATTCATTGGACGGGTTGCCCCAATTCCTGCGGCCAACCCCAGGTCGCCGACATTGGCTTAATGGGCACAAAAGTTCGCAAGGACGGCAAGACTGTCGAAGGGGTCGATATCTATACGGGTGGCAAAGTCGGCAAAGACGCTCAGTTAGGAGAGAAGGTGATGAAAGGAATTCCCTGTGAGGACTTAAAGCCAGTCTTAAGGGAACTGTTAATCGAGAAATTTGCGGCGCATCCAAACGGTTGAACCCGCAAACGTCCCGATCGCGCTAATTTCAGCCATTTTTATTTATTCAATTGGCCAGTCTACCGATGTAGCCTTGGCTCCGATTCTTAGTGAGGAAAAACCATGATTGACACCCTCAATGAGGCGGTTTCGAAGACCGCATCTAGATCCCCACCCATCGTCTAGCTCCGGTTCCCTAACGGCATACCGCCTGGATTACCGACGTTTTGCGATCGCCGTTCTAGAGCATCGGCAACCCGAAATCGGGTTGTTATAGGGCTTCTCATCTCAATTTTAAGGAAGTTCTGCCAACAAAGCTTGCTGTGAGGATGCTCTTTCATCCACCCAAGGATCGAGTTGTTTGGATTGATTCATTTTCGCTGCCCGAATTCGCGTACCTGAATTCCCGTATCTGTTCACGTTTATCGAGTCACAAAACCTAAGGAAGAGAACGTCAATGTTTCTAACGGAGTTGTTCACGAAAGCAACCCAGGGCCGATACCGCGTTTTGCACCTCACCTGGTTTGCGTTTTTTCTGACCTTTGTAGTCTGGTTTAACTTCCCGCCCCTAGCAACCACCATTGGGCAAGAGTTTGGCCTTTCCCCTGCGCAATTGGGCACCATCGGCCTGTGCAACGTTGCCCTCACCGTTCCCGCTCGCATCATCATTGGGATGCTGCTGGACAAGTACGGGCCTCGCTTGACCTACTCGTTGTTGCTGATCTACGCGGCGATTCCCTGCTTCATCTTTGCCACCGCCCAAAGCTTTGGACAGTTGGTCTTTGGCCGCCTGTTGATGGGTTTGGTCGGTGCTGGATTTGTCATCGGCATCCGTATGACAGCAGAATGGTTCCCGCCCAAGGAAGTAGGAACTGCTGAAGGAGTTTATGGCGGCTGGGGTAACTTTGGCTCGGCCTTTTCCGCCTTCACCATGGTAATTTTTGGCCTGTCTATGGCCTTCCTGCCGGGTGCCTTTCAGTTCCCTGAAGCCGAAGGGTTCCGCGTATTGCTGTTCCCTTCCTTTCAGACCGATATTCTGAACTGGCGAGCCGCCATCATGGGTACGGGAATTGTTGCGGCTCTGTATGGTGTGTTCTATTACTTCAACGTGACGGACACGCCTCCTGGCAAGGTTTATCAGCGTCCCCAAAGCGCCCGTGGGATTGAGGTAACCTCCGTCCGCGACTTCTGGTTCATGATGGTCATGAACATTCCCCTTACGGTCATCTTGATGGTGCTGGCTTGGCGCTTGACACGGGTCGAGTTCCTGACAATGACGGGGATGTGGATTGCGATCGCCCTTCTTGTCGGACTATTCCTGTTCCAGGCTTACAACTGCTGGGCAGTGAACAAAGACCTGCTGAATGGCACAAAGCGTTATCCCCCCGAAGACCGTTACAAGTTCAAACAAGTTGCCATTCTTGACCTCACCTACATTGTTAACTTTGGTTCGGAACTGGCCGTTGTGACGATGCTACCGTCCTTCTTTGAAGGCACCTTTGGCCTCGACAAAGCGACCGCTGGAACCATTGCCGCCTGCTATGCCTTCATGAACCTGATGTCGCGTCCGGGTGGCGGCTTGATTTCTGACCGTCTGGGTAGCCGTAAGTGGACCATGGTTGTACTGACCGTCGGTATGGGGATTGGCTACTTGATGATGAGTCAGGTAAACAGCAACTGGTGGCTCCCCGCTGCAGTGTTATTGACGATGGCGTGCTCCTTCTTTGTGCAAGCGGCTGAAGGTTCGACCTTTGCGATCGTTCCTTTGGTGAAGCGTCGGATTACTGGGCAAATTGCTGGGAACGTTGGAGCCTATGGCAACGTGGGTGCAGTAGCTTACCTGACGATTCGATTGCTGCTGGTTGATGCCTCGACCGCCGCCAGTGCGGATGGGGTGGCCAACATGGCAGCCGTCAACGCTGGCTTCTTCCAAGTGCTTGGCGTTGCCGGGTTGATCGTTGCATTCCTCTGCATCTTCTTCCTGGAAGAACCCCAAGGTTCCTTTGCCGAATTCCATGAAGGCGAGCACCCTGACGGGGTGGTTCCCACGGCAGCACCGGCACCGGCTCAGTTCATTGGTGAAGAAGTCTAGAATTCCTCGGCTTTGAGAATAGGTTGTGGTTTGTGCTGCAACCTATTCTTTTTTTCATGTTGTTTCCCAAAACTATTTCTGTCTTGCGATTTAGCACTTGGTGGGCGATGCCCACCCTACGAAAATGTCTGTCTCCTGATTTAGCATTCGCGATTTAGTATTCGGTGGGCAATGCCGACCCTACAAAGGCGTTCAGGTAATTGCATGAGAAAGGCGATCGCTAAAAGACAGATTCTAAAAGACAAATCATATAGGGTGGACATCGCCCACCTGTTCGCTCATTCAAGTTCCTAAAAATATTGCGCTATAGCTACGCCTAACTGTTCCTGATGTCGATACTTGATTGTGATTTTGGTGTTTAATTTCCTCTTCTTTATCCCTTTTTTGAGAGGCTCACTTAAATGACCCAATCTGTCAAAACCCTTTGTCCTTATTGCGGGGTGGGATGTGGCCTAGAAGTGGTTGCAACACCTCCCAAAGCGTCTTCCAAGTCAACTATCTCCAAGCCCGCCTTCAAGGTACGGGGCGATCGCTCCCATCCCTCTAGCAAAGGCATGGTCTGTGTAAAGGGCGCAACGATCCTGGAGTCGCTCGACAAGGATCGATTACTCCACCCCATGCTGCGCGATCGCTTGGACGAACCCTTTCGACGAGTGACTTGGGATGAAGTGGGCGATCGCATTGCCTACGAAATTCGCTCAGCGCTCCAAACCAAGGGAGCCGATAGCGTTTGCATGTATGGCTCTGGGCAATTTCAAACGGAAGATTACTACATTGCCCAAAAATTACTCAAAGGCTGTTTAGGAACCAATAATTTCGATGCGAATTCTCGCCTTTGCATGTCCTCTGCCGTAGCCGGCTACATGCAAAGTCTGGGCTCCGATGGCCCCCCCTGTTGCTACGACGATTTGGAAGAAACCGACCTGGCTTTTCTAATCGGCACCAATACCGCCGACTGCCATCCCATCGTGTTTAATCGTCTGCAAAAAGCCCATAAGCGCGATCGCAAGATGAAGCTAGTCGTGGTCGATCCGCGCCGTACGCCCACCGCCGAAGCGGCCGATGTTCACCTGGCGATTCGTCCCGGCACCGACATTGACTTGATGCATGGCATTGCCCACCTGCTACTGCGCTGGGGGCATATCGATGCGTTGTTTATGGATGAATGTACGCGGGGATTTTCCGATTACGTTTCGGTGTTCCAGTCCTACCCACCGGAACTTGTCGCCAGACGCTGCGGCATTCGGCTGGATCAACTGGAAGCCGTTGCAAAACTGTGGGGCAAGAGCGATCGCATTCTGTCCCTGTGGTCGATGGGCATCAACCAATCCTCTGAAGGAACGGCCAAAGTTCGCACCCTGATCAACCTGCACCTGATGACCGGAACCATTGGCAAACCGGGCTGCGGCCCCTTTTCCCTCACCGGGCAGCCCAACGCGATGGGGGGACGCGAGGCCGGTGGCCTAGCCCATATCCTTCCGGGCTATCGGATGGTGAAAAATCCAGATCATCGAGCTGAGCTGGAGCAGGCATGGAATCTGCCTGCCGGACGCATTTCGCCTCACCCTGGGCGCGATGCCTGGGCAATGATTCGGGGGCTAGAGCAGGACGAAGTCAATGTGCTGTGGGTGGCAGCGACGAACCCCGCTGTCAGTATGCCCGACCTGGAACGCACCAAGAAGGCTCTAGAGCGATCGCCCTTCACCATCCTGCAAGACGCCTACTTCCCCACCGAAACCGCCCACTATGCCCATGTGCTGCTGCCTGCAGCCCAGTGGGGCGAAAAAACGGGGACAATGACCAACTCCGAACGCACGGTGACTCTCTGCCCTGCCTTTCGCGAACCGCCCGGAGAGGCTCGCGCCGACTGGGAAATCTTCGCGGATATTGGCCGACGCCTGGGGTTTGAAGCTCAGTTTGCCTTTGCCTCTGCCGCCGAGGTGCGCACCGAATTTATCGAGCTAACCCGCGATCGCTTGTGCGACCAAACGGGCATTACCTACGAAACCTTAGCCGCAGAGGGACCGTTGCAGTGGCCGCAGCCCGACCATGCCCCCTCGCAAACGGCAGTCAAGAAGTTGGAAATGCGCGATGTGTTGGAACGCTTCTTGCCCCACCCCACCACCCCCGTTCAACCCTTTGCCGATGCCGAGAAAAACGACACCCCCCACAAACGGCTTTACACCAACTATCGCTTTCCCACCCCCGATGGACGCGCCCGGTTTGCCGCCTTCCATGCCCAGGGTTTGGCAGAAGCCCCCGACCCCGACTATCCCCTGGTGCTGACCAACGGGCGGCTGTATGGCCACTGGCATACCCTGACCCGCACCGGACGCATCGAGAAAACCGCCGCCATGCATCCAGACCCGTTCCTAGAAGTGCATCCTAGAGATGCGAAGCGGCGCGACATTGAGGACGGCGATTGGGTGGAGGTGCGATCGCGCCGGGGGAAAGTTCGGCTAAAAGCCACAGTGACAAAGGCGATCGCCCCCGGCACCGTTTTCATTCCCATGCACTGGGGCTTCCTCTGGCGCGACGATGCCGAAGTGAATGCCCTCACTCATCCAGAAGCCTGCCCCATTTCCCTAGAGCCCGAACTCAAAGCCTGCACGGTGCAACTGGTTTCCCTGACACCCCACGCCCCAAAGCACCGCGATCAAGATGCCTATAACCCTGTATCGATGGGTGGCATTCTGGCTCAGACCTTCCATGGTTAGCGATCGCAGCCTTACGCATTATTTTGGAAAGCCCCGCGCTGCGGGGCTTTCCAAAATATATTGGGCTTTCCTCCAGTGCGTAGCACCATAATGAGGACATACCCAGCGACGACAGCCAGCGGAGACAGCCCCGTCACCCTGCCAGCAGCTAATACCAATTCGCTAAGAACCCACTACAGATCATTTTTTGAAAGCCCCGCACTGCGGGGCTTTCAAAAAATGATCTGGTTTTGGTTTTCGTAGAATTGATATAACCTATACGCGCTAGGAGTATTTGTCATGACTGCTCTAAACGATACCTACTTCCAGTTTGAAGCCGATTTTGTGGCATCGCTGCGCTGCATCCCCATGCAGGTGCGATACAAGCTCGATACCTGTGGCGTGAAGCTCAAGCTCCACCACTGGAATCAGTTTTCGACCGAGGAACGGCAGCAGTTGGTGGATATGCCCTGTGATACGGAGGCAGCGATCGCCCACTACCACGACCACCTGCAAACCCTCGTCACCCAGCATGCCGGAGCCCCCGCCGGAGAACTCCCCATCGACCCCGCTCCCCCCTGGGC
>JADEXA010000053.1 GCA_015207365.1 Vacuolonema iberomarrocanum LEGE 07170 | reverse complement strand
CACCTGGGAGATTTTGACCTCCTTGGCCGCCACCGCTCAGCAGCAAGGTGTTTCCTTTATTGATTGGGTGGCTGAGGCCATGACCTTACCCCCTCTCTCCCCAGACGATTCCCGCTAAACAAATACCTGCACCCTTCTCGGAAAAAATTCATACCCTCAACCAGCAACGCCGAATTCGCATGAGCCGGGTCAGGGAAGGAGGTGCGATAATGAGTGGCTTGAATAGAGGCTGCGCAATTACGGCATTCAAGACGGCTAGGAGGGTATAGGCGTGAAGGTTTTGGTGGTTGGCAATGGGGGGCGAGAACATGCACTGGCATGGGGTTTGTTGCGATCACCCAATGTCTCAGAGGTTCTGGTTGCGCCGGGGAATGGAGGGACGGCAACGCTGCCCAACTGCCGCAATGTGCCACTGGCCGTAAGCGATGTTGCCGGAATCGCCCAGTGCGTGGCAGAGCTTGGGATCGAATTGGTAGTGGTTGGCCCCGAAGCCCCCCTGGCAGCAGGCATCACCGATTTTTTGCAAGCTAAGGGGATTCCCGTATTTGGCCCCAATCAGGCGGGAGCACAGATCGAGGCTAGCAAGGCATGGGCCAAGGATTTGATGGCATCTGCGGGGATTCCTACGGCGGCTTCAGCCGTCTTTACGCAGGCGGAAGAGGCGATCGCCTATCTTCATGGCCAGTCGGCTCCGATTGTGGTCAAAGCAGATGGACTAGCTGCCGGGAAAGGGGTGACCGTGGCGCCAACCATTGAGGCGGCGATCGTCGCTGTGGAAGCCGCCTTTGGCGGACAGTTTGGAGAGGCTGGGCAGCGGGTTGTCATTGAGCAATTTTTGGTCGGGCAAGAGGCGTCGGTGTTGGCCGTTACCGATGGCCTCACCATCCGTCCGCTGTTGCCGGCTCAGGATCACAAGCAAATCGGCGAAGGCGATACGGGCGCAAATACGGGCGGCATGGGAGCCTATGCGCCAACACCCATCGTTCCGCCAGAACAGATGGCACGGGTACAGGCGGAGGTGCTGGAACCCGCCCTGGCGGCGTTGCGCGATCGCCAGATCGACTACCGAGGAGTGCTCTATGCCGGGTTGATGATTTCCCCAGAAGGAGATCCCAATGTGGTGGAGTTCAACTGCCGCTTTGGCGATCCCGAAATTCAGGCGGTGCTGCCTCTCCTCGAAACGCCGCTGGATGAGGTGATGTTGGCCTGTGTCGAGCAGTGCCTTGCCGAGTTGCCCCCGTTGCAATGGAAAGATGCAGCGGCGGCCTGTGTGGTCGCGGCGGCCGCGGGATATCCCGGCACCTACCGCAGGGGCGATCGCATTACAGGCATCCCTGAGGCGCAAGCAAAAGGCGGTGTCGTGTTTCAGGCGGGCACACGGGCGGTGGATGGGCAGGTGGTAACCGATGGTGGCCGCGTGCTAGGGGTGACGGCAGCCGGGACGGATTTTGAGGCGGCGATCGCCAATGCCTACGATGCCCTTGCCGCTATCCACTTTGATGGCATCTACTATCGCCGGGACATCGGACATCGCCTTCGTTCAGTGTGAGCGTGAGATGCACCCATGCTCCCCCATCATTCCATCAGGAATTATGATAGAGAGACGTGCTTTATCTTAAGCTGGCGTTTATTTGAATCCTGCTGTGTGATGGCGATCGCCCTGGGACCTGTCTCAGGCTTCAGCTAGGACAATCTTCAAAGCTGCTATAAGATAGGCTCATGCCATTCCTGGATAGTGCTAGCCTTGATTGCTCTTCTCAAGCAACTGCGTCAAATTCTGCATCACTGGTGGTCTGAATTTACCCTCCAGACCAAACTGATGGCTATTGGAACCTTAGCAGTGTCGCTACTCATGAGTGGCTTGACCTTTTGGGCGGTCAACTCCATTCAACAGGATGCCCGCATCCACGACACGCGCTTCGGTCAAGATCTGGGAGTGCTGCTTGCAACCAATGTCACCCCTATGATTGGGGAAAATCATCTTTCGGAACTGGCACAGTTTTCTCAGCAGTTTTATCGCAATACATCCAACGTTCGCTACATGCTGTTCGCCGACGCCAACGGCGACATCTACTTTGGCATTCCCTACTCCCAGTCAGAGGTGCAAAACTCCCTCACCATTCGGCGGCGGATGCAGGTGCCCGACAACTTCTCTCCAAATTCGGCCTATCCTATAGTGCGGCAACACCTCACCCCCGATGGCGAAGTCACAGATGTGTTCGTCCCCATCAACTACAACGGGGAGTATCTGGGCGTGTTGGCGATCGGCACCAACCCCAATCCCACTGTCGTTACCTCCTCACACTTGACCCGCGATGTCACGATCGCCGTATTTGTGTCCATCTGGGTCATGGTGATCCTGGGAGCCGTGTTTAATGCCCTGACCATCACCAAACCCATCAAAGAATTGCTGGTGGGAGTGAAGAATATTGCCGCAGGAAATTTCAAGCAGCGGATCGATTTACCCCTGGGCGGCGAACTCGGGGAACTGATCCTCAACTTCAACGAAATGGCAAAGCGGCTGTCCAGTTATGAAGAACAGAACATCGAAGAGATGACGGCGGAAAAGGCAAAGCTTGAGACGCTGGTATCTACCATTGCTGATGGCGCGATTCTGCTCGATCGCTCCCTCAACGTTGTATTGGTCAACCCTACGGCACGCAAGCTCTTTGGCTGGGATACCAACGACACGGTGCTGGGACAACCAGTGTTGGAGAAACTGCCGGAAGCCGTGCAAGAGCAATTGTCTGAATTGCTAGACGAAGCCACCAGTATTTCGGAGAAGCCGGATGATGAAGAGTTGCCGCGCGATCGCGAAGGGGCTGGCTTCTGCGTCACGATCCCTGGCACAACCCAGCGAACCCTCCGCATTTGGCTGACGACGGTGCTCGATCAAGCCCGCGAAAACCTCCGGGGCATTGCCATTACTGTTCAAGACATCACCCGCGAGACGGAACTCAACGAAGCCAAGAGCCAGTTCATCAGCAATGTCTCTCACGAACTGCGCACGCCCTTATTCAACATCAAATCTTTCATCGAAACCCTGCATGAGTATGGGGAGGATCTGAGCCACTCAGAACAGCAGGAATTTTTGGAAACGGCTAACCGAGAAACCGATCGCCTCACTCGGCTTGTCAACGATGTGCTCGATCTATCCCGTCTGGAGTCAGGCAAGCGCTACCACTTCGATGCTGTAGACCTCAGCCAAAACATCGAGCAAACCCTCCGCACCCACCAGCTCAATGCTCGCGACAAGGGAGTCGAGTTGCAAAAAGAAGTGGAGCCCGATCTGCCTCACGTTGTCGGCAACTACGATTTGTTACTCCAAGTCTTCAACAATCTCCTGGGCAACAGCCTGAAATTCACTGAGAACGGTGGTAAGGTCGTGATTCGTGCTTATCCGTTACCGCCAGAGGATCATACAAATGACGAACCCACCCATGTGCAGATTGAGGTGACCGACACGGGCATTGGTATTGCTCCAGAAGATCAGCAGGCCATCTTCGATCGCTTTTATCGGGTCGAAAATCGCGTCCATACCCTCGAAGGCACGGGTCTGGGTTTGTCCATTGTCCGCAGTATTATCGACAAGCACCAGAGTCGCATCCAACTAAGGAGTGAAGTCGGCGTCGGCACCACCTTCAGCTTCGACCTACCGATTTATAAAGCTGAATCTTACATACCTGAGCCGTCTATTCCCAACACGCCCAACTCAACAGCACACCATGGTGTTGCGTCCATCTAGTCCGCATCCCCAAGCGGCAAAAACCAAAAACTATCTGTAGCGGGTTCTTCGCGAATTAGTACAAAAGGCTGGGTCTTAACCAGAAACTTGGGTGAAATGCCCTGATGGTGCTCATGCTATCTTTTTAGAACTGCGGACAGGCGTAGAATAATCGAGCAGTAATCTGGCTGGCTGGGGCTGTTCTGTCTGGCCATCCTTCTCCCCAGAGCTGCACCCTATCAGAGTTGGATATCTATCTGTTCATGAGACGGCTCGTCTTCTCCATGCACTCTGATGCCAGAATCTTTCCGAGATGAAGAAGGGACGATGCTCCAAGAGCGGCGCGGCAAGATGCATCTCGGACGTTCTACCCTGCACTTGAGTCTGTAATCCGAGTTTGGCGGTGACATTATGACGGTTGCGTATGAATATCGACCTGGTTTAGAAGGCGTTCCGGCGACCCAATCGAGCATTAGTTATGTGGATGGGCAGCGCGGTATTCTGGAATATCAGGGCATCCGTATCGACAATCTAGCGAAATATAGCAGCTTCCTAGAAACGGCCTATTTGCTGATTTGGGGTGAATTGCCCACCCAGGGAGAGCTTGATTCGTTTGAATATGAAATTCGCTACCATCGCCGCTTAAAATATCGGATTCGAGACATGATGAAGTGTTTCCCGGAAAGCGGCCATCCGATGGATTCCCTGCAAGCCTGTGCAGCGGCGTTGGGGTTGTTCTACTCCCGCCGTGCCCTGGATGATCCAGCCTATATCCGAGCGGCGGTGGTGCGGTTGCTGGCCAAAATTCCCACGATGGTGGCCGCCTTCCAACTGATGCGCAAGGGAAATGACCCGATTCAGCCCCGCGACGACCTCGACTATTCGGCCAACTTCCTCTACATGCTGACCGAGCGAGAGCCAGATGAGCTGGCCGCAAAGATCTTTGATGTATGCTTGATTCTCCATGCGGAGCATACGATCAACGCGTCGACCTTCTCTGCGATGGTAACGGCCTCGACCCTGACCGATCCCTACGCCGTCATTGCCTCGGCGGTCGGCACACTAGCGGGGCCACTGCATGGTGGGGCCAGCGAAGAAGTGATCGTCATGTTAGAAGAGATCGGCTCGGTCGAAAATGTTCGCCCGTTTGTCGAAAAGTGTATTGAACGAAAGGCTCGGATTATGGGCTTTGGGCATCGGGTCTATAAGGTGAAAGATCCCCGCGCAACCATTCTGCAAGCGCTCGCTGAGAAACTATTCGAAAAATTTGGGCAGGATATTTACTACGACATTGCCATCGAACTTGAAAAGGTAGTTGCAGAAAAGCTGGGTCATAGGGGCATTTACCCCAACGTCGACTTTTATTCGGGGCTTGTCTACCGCAAGCTGCGCATTCCAACAGACCTGTATACGCCGATGTTTGCGATCGCCCGAGTGGCTGGCTGGCTAGCGCACTGGAAAGAACAGCTCGAAGAAAACCGGATCTTTCGCCCCACACAAATTTATACAGGGCTGCATGACCATCCCTACATTCCTATCGAGAAGCGGATGATGCCGACCTCGGCTCAAAGTGCCGTGGAAGCCATGGTTCCCTAAGACCTAGCTCTGTACTTATTTGTCGCCGGGCTGAATGCCATCTTCGGGAAAGACCCATTTCGGCCCTTCGTTTGCTTTGCGACGCAGGGCTTCTTCGGCCATATCCAACATTTGGTCGAGCGGTGTCTCGGAAATAAATTTTGATGCCTGGTCGCGATATTCCAGGTTTGGGCAGCGATCGCCCAAAATGCAGCCGTTTTTGCACATTTCTGCGCAATTTACTTGTGCTGGTTCCATGATGCGCGTTCTCTCTTTAGTTCGGCACAGATGCTAATCGATCGCATCCGCTTGCTATGGTATCGCAGGACGCAGAAGCAGCGGGATCACAGCTTCAGCTTGGCCAACCCCAGGTATTTCACACCTTCTGGGGTGTTTTGGAAGCGGCAGGGCAGAATTTCGATTCCCTGGGCGATCGCGGCTCGAAACAGTTCTCCATAGGTCGCGTCTGCCTCATCCCCTGGCGCAAACTCGGTGCAATCATCCCGGTTAATGTAGTAGAGCATGACGGCGCGTGCAGCGGGTCGCAGAGCGATCAGTTCTTGCAGATGCTTCTGCCCTCGAGTCGTCACAGTATCGGGAAACAACGCCAGTGTTTCCTTAACCCAAGTGGTATTTTTCACCTCCACATAGACCTCGACGGGAGCACCGTCTTGCGTTGATTCCAGCAAAAAGTCGATGCGGCTTTTCTTCTCTACCCCATACTTCACTTCGCTGCGGATTTTGGTGTAATCCCCCAGTTCCGGAATCACATGGGCTGTAAGGGCAGCTTTGATAACCCGATTAGGAAGCGCGGTGTTGGTGCCCACCCAAGTCGGGCGCGTATCGTGGGCTTCGATCAGCTCCCAGGTATAGGCGAGCGATCGCTTGGGATTGTCGCTCTTCGACACCAACACCCGATTCCCCGGCAAATTTACACCCGTCATCGGCCCCGTATTAGGACAGTGCGCCGTAATCACCTCGCCACTATCCAATTCAATATCAGCAAGAAAGCGCTTGTAACGCTTAAGAAGCACACCAGGGAAAAGGGGCGGAAAGGGGTAGAAGAAATCTGTCATGGAAACGCTATAAGACCATTTACCGTTTACTTCTGCCGTTCTGCTTCAATATCTTTGGCGATCGCATCCAATGTTTTAATCACTAATCGTTTTGCTTCCAGTTTCCAGCCCCAGCGCTGAATTCGAATGGCGAGATAAAAGCCAATGGCTGTGGCAATGAAATCGAGGGGTTGTTGCCCTGAGATGCCAAACAGTAAGCCCAAGCCACCGATGCCCCAAAATGGCAAAGCAACGGTTTGGCGATTTTCTTCCACCAGTGTGGCGATGAAATTTTTTGGCATTTCAGCGGCGATTTGGTCGCGCACATCCTTTTGTTGCGGATAGGGAACCGCTAAGCCAAACTTGCGCCGCAGCTTCTCGATCTTGCGAGCCTCTGTGCTGTATTCCGTCAGCTCATCTTCTGCCATCAGCGTTAGCTGTTCCGCAAAACCCATCGAGATCATCCCCAAACGCGTGGTTATCAAACCTATCTATCGTAAAACGATTTGCTCCCACCCAGGACGATAAAGGGGTGCGTGCGATCGCTCCCACCGCTGATCGCAGATTCACAAACACCCATTCTCGCCTGTTTCGCCATCTCTCCTCAGCCATCTGCGTCCATCTGCGCTCATCCGCGTTCCACCCCAGATGTCCCCGACTTCTCCGCCTGCATTAAATTCTCCAAAAAGTGATTGCATCCCCGAGATGAATCGAACAGATGCAAGCCAAACGCTTGGGAGATGGTTTCAAAGACTTTGACCCCACGAACGCTATTGCCCCGCTCATCCAGCGGTGGGGAGAAAACGGCAATCCCAATCTGGTCGGGCACGACAGCAATGATGCCACCGCAGACGCCACTTTTCGCCGGAAGACCAACCTTGTAGCCCCACTCCCCGGCAAAGTTGTACATGCCGCAACTCGACATAACGCTGAGAATGTCGCGAATATAGCGGGCATGGACAGCGCGATCGCCCGTCATCGGATTGATCCCCCGATTGGCCAGCGTCGCCGCCATCACAGCCAGGTCGCGGCAATTCACCATCACAGCACATTGCTGAAAGTATAGGTCGAGGGATTCTTCCACCTCGCTCTGAAGCATGCCGAAGTGGCGCATCAGGTAGGCCATCGCCCGGTTGCGATCGCCTGTAGCCCGCTCGGATATGTAGCTGGCCACATCGATGACGACCTCATGCCCCATGTAGTTGCGAAACATGGCAAGCAACCGATTGAGCCGTTCCGTTGGGTCTGCCCCTTTAATTAGGCTGGTGGTGGCGATCGCCCCAGCATTGACCATTGGGTTGTAGGGGCGCTTCGAGGCTTCATCCAGCACAATAGCGTTGAAGGCATCCCCCGTTGGCTCCACCCCAACCCGGCTTAGCAGCACGTCCCGTCCGTGGTCTTCCAACGCCAGCCCATGCACAAACACCTTGGAGATAGATTGAACGGTAAAGTTGGGCTGGGTATCCCCGATCTCGAACACCCGCCCGTCGGTGGTAGCAATGCAAATGCCAAACCAGTCTGGATTGGCCTTCGCCAGTTCAGGGATATAGGTCGCGACGGCTCCCTCTCGTAAACAGGCATGGCGTTGATGTACATCGGCGAGAAACGCTTGCAACTCTGACACCGATCGCGCCATCTGCGGATCTTCACCAGAAAGAAAATCATCGGGATTGGTCATAGATTTGCGCTGGGGTGAGCCGTCCTCTGGGATTTTAGTCTGTCTTTGGGCCAAAACCCTAGGGGATGATGTTGGTTTGTGTCTTTACGAGCCGCAGATCAAACATATGATGCACCCATCATTCAGGTCAGGGGCTTTTCCTCGAAGTGGCGACAGTCTTCGCAGGGGCCCATCGGATTGACGGCACAACGGAGGTGGGGCGATCGCGCATTATGTTGACAGAGGATATTGCCAATCACCAACCCTAAGCCCTCTACATAGTGCTGATCGGCGGGGCGGGGGGGACGCGGTACCGTGCGGTATTGTACCGAGTTCAGGGATTGCTGAAGGCGGGCCTGACTTTCTGCCCGCGATTGCCGTAAGCACCATAGCGAAACCAGCGAAGGCGTGAGCCCCACTCCCAAGATCAGAATTGCAGTCAACATAGCCACAGACCCGATCAATCCCTATTTGATGACGACGAAATAGAAGCTTTGGGTTTGAATTGTAGCGAGTTTTGCCTAGAAGGGCAGCACTTGGGGCTAGAGGTGCAAAATCAAGCGCGCGAGGTTGAGGTAAATTAACACCCCCAGTACATCAACAAAGGTGGTGATAAAGGGAGCCGACATCAGCGCTGGGTCGAAGCCAATGGCCATAAATAGAAAGGGAAGAGACGATCCGGCAACAGAGGCCAACACAGAGATCGCGACCAGACTGGCGCCCACCGCTCCTGCAACCACCACACTGCCCTGCAACACAAAAGCCCAGACGGTAACAACAACCCCTAGCATCAGTCCCAGAAACGCTCCGGCGATCGCCTCGCGCCGAATCACCCGTAGCCCTTCACGAATGCGAATCTCATCGGTATTCAAGCCGCGAATGACCACCGTTGAGGATTGGGCTCCCACGTTTCCTCCGGTGCCAATGAGCAAGGGAATAAACGCGGCCAGGGCAACCACTTCCTGCAAAATATCTTCTTGGCTACTAATGACAGCACTGGTTCCGGTATTGGTGATGAGCAGCACAAATAACCACACAACCCGTCGCCGCGCCACCGTCAGCAGGTTGGTCTGGAAGTAGCTATCGTCGCCGGTTTGCACCCCGCCCAGTTGATAAATGTCTTCGGTGGTTTCTGCTTGCAAGATGTCGAGGATGTCGTCGACCGTCACAATTCCCACCAGGCGGTGTTCGTAGTCCACGACCGGAAGCGCCAACAGGTCATAGCGCTGAGTCAGGCTGGCGACTTCTTCCTGGTCTGTTCCAGTTTGAACGGAAACGATGTCGCGCGCCATGATGTCGCTGATGAGCTGGTCGGGTTGGGCGACGACGAGGGAACGCAACGATACCACCCCAGTGAGTTGCCGCGAGCGATTGGTCACATAGAGGTAGTAAATCGTCTCGCTCATGTGGGCGAGCTTGCGAATTTCTTCGAGGGTGCGGGCAGCGGTCCAAGTCTCTTTGAGAGCGATGAACTCCGGGGTCATGATCCGCCCCGCTGTGTCAGGCTGGTAGCCTAGCAACAGGGCCGTGGCCTGCCGTTCTTCGCGGTTGAGTTGAGCCAGCATGCGGGTCACCACCTTGGCTGGCAACTCATCGAACAGGCGCGCCCGGTCATCGGGCGACATTTGCCCCACAATGTCGCGCACTTCCTGCCGCCGAAAATCTTCGATCAGGGTTTGTTGGATAGAAGAATCCAGATGTTCGTAGACCTCGATCGCCTCATCTTTTGACAGCAGACGGAAGGCGATCGCCTGCATCGTACTCGGCAGTTCTTCGATCGCTTCAGCAATATCGACTGGCTGCACCGGAACGAGCAGTGCCTTTGCTCCCTGCAAATTGCTTTGTTCCAGCAGGGTTTGCAATTGTTCTCGCACCAGGTCTTGTAGTTCCCGCCGCGAGATCGTTGCCGATGCTAAAGAATCGTCTTCAATGAACGTCAAGTCTCACTAACCTTATCCGAAGAGGGTCGCTGTCTTCTTTAATCTTCTATAGTCTAGAGGCTAGCAAGACGCAAGCAAAACGCCCCGCGCGAAGGAGAGAGCCAATTTCCATCAAATCCCGCTTTTTTCGACCTGATTTGAGACAAATCTAGTCAATCTTAGGATTAAACAAAATCCGGGTGTAGACATGGTGGGGGTCATCCATAGCCTGCAGCGTTTCCCACTCCTGTTCGACCCAGTCCGCCAGGGTTCTCAGCGGTGGCGGCACATCCACTAGGGGCGATTGCTGACTCGACAGCGTTGCCAAAATTTCTGGGAAGGTAGGAATCTCAGGATATTCCACTAACTGCCAGTTTTCGCCTAGCTCTGCCTGCTCAACCGCAGCGGCGATCGCAGCTTCCAGTCCTCCCAGCTCATCCACCAACCCAACCTCCTGGGCATCGACGCCCGACCACACGCGACCTTCTGCAATCTCCTGGAGGTCTTCACGGGAAATCGATCGCCCCTCCGCCACAATGGACAGAAATGAGTCATAAGCCTGGTCAACCAGCTCTTGCAGCCGAGCCAACTCCTCCGGCGTCTTGGGTCGCGATAGGGTATTCAGTCCCGCATAGTCAGCTGTCTGCACCCGATCCCAGGTAATGCCGTTGTCGTTCGCCAGTTCTTCAATATTGGGAATCACCCCAAATGCACCAATCGATCCTGTGATGGTGTTGGGGGAAGCAAAGATCAGGTCGGCAGGGGCGGCAATTTGGTAACCGCCAGACGCGGCAATGTTGCCCATGGTGGCAATTGTTGGCTTGGTAGCTTGCAGCAGCGTAACCTCACGGGTGATGCGTTCTGAGGCAGAAGCACTGCCGCCACCGCTGTTGATCCGTAAGACAACAGCCGCCACGTTGTCATCTTCCCGCAGGTCGCGCAGTAGTTGGACGGTGCGATCGCTCCCAATTTGGGCAGCGCTGGTGGCCGTGCTCACAATATTGCCATCCAGGTAGACCAGCGCGACCTCCGGCGTTGGGAAAAAGCTCCCCGCCGTCAATGTGGCATTGGCATAGGCCGTCAGGCTGAGTTGGTTCAAGTCGTCCAGATCGTCTGCCCCTGTGAGAGATTGCAGCTCGGTCAGCACTTCGTCTTCAAAGGCTTGACGGTCAATCAGCCCCGCGTCTGCTGCTGCCACTGCGCCCAAAAAGCCCTGTTGATCGGCGATCGTCTGAATGGCCGACGGTTCCAGGTCTCGTCCTGTTGCAACCACTGTGACCACTTCATCCCACAGATCCACGATGAGCGCTTCCGTTTGCTCCCGGTCTTCTGGGCTGCGTTCTTGGCGCACGAAGGATTCCCCACCCGATTTGTAGCTCCCAGCTCGGATCACCTGGATACCAATGCCCAATTGTTCCAATGCTCCGGCAAAGAAGGGGGTCTCCGCGAGCAATCCATCCATCTCCACCAATCCCGTTGGGTCGAGCATCACCTGGTCGGCTCCCGACACCAAATACAGATCGCGCTCGCTCCAATTAGGGCTGTGAGCATAAATGGGTTTCCCCGATTCCTGGAAGGCATCTAAAGCTGCCCGCAATTCTCGCAACGTAGAATAGCCAGCGCCCACCCCTTCTAGCAGAGATCCTTTGATATAAAGCGCTTCGATGCGATTGTCCTCAGCAGCGGCGTTGAGGGCATCGATCGCAACGCGCAGGGCGATCGATCGCGCGGGGGGTGCGCCGCCCAAAAAGTCTCCCACGACAACGACGGGTTCCTCGATATTGGCATCACTAATGCCTTCCGCCAGATCCAGCGTCAGCACCGTGCCCCGTTCAATATCCGAATCGGGCTCCGTTGCCGTGAGCGATGCCAGCACCACCAGCATGATCAGCCCACCCAACCCCAGCGTGATAAACAAGATGAGACCGACCACGGTTGCCAGGACTTGCCGAATGAACGCGCCCATACTTGGTTGTTCTCCTTAACGTATGCTGAAAAATTCCGCTGAAAAGTCTTTATGCTGAACGCTCACCCATCAAAACCGTCCGGAGGGGAGGAGACGCAGGACGAGTGAAAAGACCCCAAAGCCAACAAGGAGTGCGCCACTTGCCGGAGTGATCCAGCCCGACCAGCGCCGCAATTCCAGCAACTTCTTCAGGGAGGCAGTGAAGGTGCCCGCCAAAATTAACGGAGCGACATAACCAGCGGTGTAGGCCAACAGCAAACTTCCGCCCAGCAGCGGATTTTGGGTTGTCGAAACCCAGGCCAGCAGGGTTGCTAGCACCGGGGTACTACAAGGAGATGCCACCAGCCCAAAGGTCAACCCTAGCAGATAGGAGCGCACAGCACTGGGCATCTCGTCCGAAATCCATTCAGTTCCAGTGAAGGAGGGAAATTGCAGGGGCAGCGCTTCTAGCAAATTCAAGCCCATCAGAATGGCTAGCACACTGACAACGATGGGCAAACCGATCCCGACCTGTCCGTAGATTTGTCCGGCGATCGCCGCCAGAATGCCCAAAATGGCCAGAGTCGTGGCTAACCCGAGGGCAAACCAGGTGGACTGCACCGCTGCCCAGGCACGTCCTTTTGTTTCATAGCCACCGATGTAGCCGACGGTGATCGGTAGCATCGACAACATGCAGGGCGTCAGGCTGGTGAGCAGCCCTGCCAGGAATATGATGCCAACACTCACGGGCGTCAGATGCGCCAACTGATTTGCCACCAAACCATCAGCAAATTGCGCCAGATGGTACAACCAGACCTGTAACCGCTCTATCATTCTTTCCCTAGATCAACTGCCATGCTGTAAGAGACTCTACCGATTTCGCCCTGTCACTCGCCCTGTAGACGCCCTCTTGCATTCTATCGAACCCCGATCCCGACAGGGGCAAAGGCATTGCTGATTGAGGGAATGATTTTGACAAAATCAGCCTTGGCTTTTGCGACTCCGGACAGGTCGGCGATCGCCTCTGCCTTGCGCGTCCGTCTATTACCATTGCGGTAGATAATACTTTTCTGCGCCCTATTCCTGTTCGCCCTGTTGCCGTTCGCCCTATTGCCGTTCGAGCTGTCATGCCCACCGTCCTGCCCATTGCCGAATTTCTGACATGTCCATTACCGATACTGGATGTGCGGAGTCCGGCAGAGTTTGACCAGGGGCAGATTCCAGGGGCACTCTCCTTCCCACTATTCTCCGACGACGAGCGAGCGCAAGTAGGAACCTGCTACAAGCAACAGGGGCGCGATGCAGCTGTCGAACTGGGCTTTGCGATCGCTGGCCCCAAATTTGCCGACTTTATCCAAAAAGCAAAGGCGATCGCCCCCGGACGCCAAGTGCGCGTCCATTGCTGGCGCGGCGGTATGCGGAGTGGAGCCATTGCCTGGGTGTTGGAGATGGCTGGTTTTCAGGTCACCACCCTAACGGGCGGGTACAAAGCCTTTCGTCGCTGGGTCTTAGCAACCTTTGAACAGGAACGGGCGATCGCCATTCTCGGCGGCATGACCGGTACGGGAAAAACCGACATCCTGCATGCCCTCGCCGCCCAAGGCGAACAGGTTGTTGACCTGGAAGGGCTGGCAAACCACCGGGGCAGCAGTTTTGGCCGATTGATGCTGCCCCCCCAACCAACCAATGAGCAGTTTGAGAATATGTTGGCGACGGAGCTCGCTGCACTCAATCCCAAAAAACGAGTGTGGATCGAGGCCGAAAGCAAAAGCATCGGGCAGTGTCGCGTCCCCAATGCCTTGTTTCTACAAATGGAAACAGCCCCCATCTTCGAAATCCTGCGCCCCAAGGTCGAGCGCCTGGATTTGTTGGTCGCCCTCTATGGCCAAGCTCCTCTTACCGACCTCATCACCGCAACGGAGCGCATCCGCAAACGGCTGGGGGGGCAGCGCACCCAAGAGGCGATCGCCCTCCTCCAAGCACACCAGTTCCATGCCGCCTTCGATCACTTGCTCTACTACTACGACAAAACCTACCAATACGACCTACAGCGCCGCACCGTCCCCCGCATCCCGATTGATGCCACCGGACTCACGCACACCGAAAGCGCCAGACAACTGATCGCCAAAGCCGACCCGTTCTTTTCATAGCAGGGCAGGAGTCAGGAAACTTAGATGGACGCAGATAAACGTAGATAAACGCAGATGGCCGCAGATCGATACAGATAGGTTTGAATGCTTACCTTTGTGTCTTCGTGTCTTGGTGGTTAATATTCCTCTGACAGCTGAGTTCTAATCTAAAATCCGAAATCTAAAATCTAAAATCCAAAACTTAATACAACTATGCAACTCACTCTGACCTCGACTCACCTCACCATTGACCTAGACTGGCAAGAGCGCCTCTGGGCTTGCCACATTGGCTCTGCGATTCAGGTTCCCCTAGAGCAAATTATTGCGGTATCGTGCGATCGCCCCGACACCTCCTGGCGCGAGATTCGTGCCCCCGGCACCTTTTTTCCCGGCGTGATCAAAGCCGGAACCTACTACACCGAGCGAGGCCGAGAATTTTGGTATGCCACCCCACCCTGGCAGATCCTCAACCTCCGCCTGCGTGACCACTACTACAAAGGCATTTACCTCGCCCTCGCCGATAATCAAAGCTGGTGCGATCGCCTGCAACCCCAAGCATGAATTTTAGATTTTAGATATCGTCGTGAGCCCAGTCAAACAATTTTGGATTTTAGCCGCGCCCGACTTCCATGCCTTGGCGCACCAAAACCATCTAAATCCTCCTATCTGCGGCTATCCGCGTTGATCTGCGTTCCCTCTTCTCTGATTTATATTCTTTCCATTCCCGTGGCCACTCCCTCTAACCTCCTCCTCAAACTCAGCCGTCGCTTGTTCACCGCCGATGAAACTCGGCAGGCAGAATTTGTTGAAGCTCTGACACAGCCCCACGATTACCCCTCCTGCATCCTTTGGTGTCACCCCCGCCCAGAAACAATGCCTTTTGCGATCGCCCCACCCGTTTCCTGGCAACCTTCTTTTGTTGATCGCCTCGAAACCCCCGACAAAATTGGGCAACATCCCCTGCACCAGGATGGTCATTTCTATTGTCTGGACTTCTCCTCCGTCTTCGCCGCATCCGCCATGCAGGCGATCGCCACCCCCGTTCGTACGCTGTTTGATATGTGCGCCTCCCCCGGTGGCAAAAGCGTCTTCGCGTGGCGAACCTTCCAACCGGACTGCTTGATTGCAAACGAAGTCACTAGCAAGCGTATTGGTGCACTGGTTCATAACCTGCGGCGCTGCAACATCCGTCCCAGTTACGTCATCAGTGCCGACTCCAAACCCTTGGCCGCAGAGATTCCCGATGTTGCTGACCTCGTATTGGTGGATGCCCCCTGCACCTGCCAATCCGTTCTAGCCAAAGGGGAAAAAGCCCCTGGTTGCTTCCACCCGGTTTCCATCAACAAAAATGCAAACCGCCAAAAGCGCATCCTGGCCAACTCAGCCAGTCTGGTTGCCCCCCAGGGCTACCTGCTATACATGACCTGCACCTACTCCAGTGAAGAGAATGAAGGGGTGCTGAACTGGTTTTTGGAACGGTTTCCGCAATTTTCTCCGGTCGTAGTGCCGCACTTGATACCATACCAATCCCACCTGACGGAGCATCCTTGTTACCGCATGTTTCCTCAAGAAGGGCTAGGGGCGGGTTCTTTTACAGTACTGCTACAGAAACGAGTGGAAGGCGATCGCCATCCCATCCCAGAAAGCTTCTTTACTCAGCGACGAGTAATTACTGTATAAAAACTGTGCAGTGCAGGCGATCGCCCATCCTTTAAAAAAGAAACAGGACTAGCACAATGGCTAACCCTGTAAGACAACTCTTGAACCTGAAACACGGAAAGATGCACTACCGTAAATGCTTAAAGATGGACTCGGATAAGCAAACCACTGTAGAAGTCCGATGAATTACAATAAGCCCGATGAATCGCAGGCTCTAGTGAATCTCGGCACTAAGCTTTGACCAAGCCCAAAGCGAAAAGAAAACAACAATCCAAGCAGATAGAGCAGCCATGAGCCTTACCTCTAGTGTTACAGCGCTTGACAAAGTACTTGGGTGAGTACTTCAAAATCTCAGTAAATACCGCACCCTTACTACTCGCCATCATAAGAGCTAGTCGTATATACCAGTAGGCTCCTCTCAAATCTTTATCGGAACTTTATAGAAATTAGGATAGCTATTGCTCTGTATTCTTGAGGTTCACTGAGGGACTACGAAAAACCCCTGAGGAGACAAAAATCAGGAATTTTCATTGCAAAATTCCCCTAGCAATGGGTTTTCCAGCGCACAAGTCCTGTTCTCCACAATGTTTTCCACAGCCTAGGCCAGGGTTTTCCACAAGGTTTTCCACAGCACAAGTGCTTTGCGTCTTTAAACAAACCCTTTAAGTCTGGATGAGAGCGAATAAAGCAATTGACACCGCAATCAGGCGCATGAATCTCGCCATTGTATGGTCTTAGACTATGGAATTTTCGTGGTTCGCAACGATACCCTTTATTCCGTTAGTCGCAGCATTGATCCTCAACTCCTATCTTGAATGCAAGTTGAACCAGGCTTTGTCTTGCGTATAACCACGAACATATATTTACGCAAGGCAAGAAACAATACGGATGAAGCGATCGCCATGCTGAGCAGGCCAGTTTCCGGGAAGTCACACCAATTCGCGAAGAACCTACTCTCGATCATTTCTTGAAACTCTCTCACTGAAAGTGTTTCAAGAAATGATTGGGTTTTGGTTTTCATCAGAATTGATAGAACTTGCACGGACGATGTGATTCTGGAACCATACTCAGGCAGGGTCAAAGTTGTGGCGAAATGACAGAACCCACCATGCGACAACTAAAAACAGGCGCAGGCTGGCGGATTGGATGGGATGCCAGTGCCTCCGTCTATAAAGGCTTGATTGGGGCTGATGGGTGGGCCATTGAGCTGACGGAAGCAGAGTTGAATGATTTTTGTCGATTGGCGCTGGAGCTAGCAGACACCATGCAGCAGATGGCATCTGAACTGATGGATGAGGAGCAAATTGCCTGTGAGGTGGAAAGCGATCGCCTTTGGCTCGAAGGAGATGGATTTCCCCAGTCCTACGAGTTACGGGTAATGGTGTTAGGCGATCGCCGCTGCGAAGGTGCCTGGGCAGCCGCTGCGGTTCCACCCTTGCTACAAGCGATTCAAACCTTACACGTGTTTTAGTAACGATGATTCGATTCCAAGCGGCTGGATGGCAATGGGAGGGCGATCGCGACCTTCAGGTACAACCAAAATTTCTACTCTCAACTGAGCAATCCCTGGATTTTGCCATTCTTGCCCTAAGTTACACGCCAGAACTTGCGTCTTAATCAACAGAGCTTGATGGACAAAACAAATGTTCTTGAAGATTGAGACGTATTTCGCTGCACAAAGCTTTATGGATATAAACTCAGTAATTCTACGGTTTTTGCTTAAACTTCTCTATTTCATATGCTAACTTTAAGAAAACGTTCCGGATATTCCTTTTGACTCTAGAAAAATGGTTTTCTATAGCTATATAAGTTAGAAGAAATTCATCAAAAGCTTGCATTAAAAGGAATGTAGACAGAATTCATATTTTTATATTAAGTGTTAGAAATCACCTTCCTGATTCATTTCTTACAGCATTGAACAGCTATGAAGGCTCTCCAAAAAAGTACGAATAGCTTCTATGAAGTTTTGCACTTTTTGAGAGTTGTTGTTACATCTACCCAAATTTTGGGAAAGATAGATTCGTCTCCCACATCGGATATTTGCTAGTAAGTCCTAGCATCCTCAATTTGAGGGTTTTATCCATCGATACAGTACGCAAAGCCTCGATCTTGTTTGGTCTGTTGCCCAAATGTATCTGTTTTGCATTGGCGCATCTCAAGCACTCCACAGGAGCCTAGCTATGCAACGGCTGATCTGTGGTTGGGTGGGTTCTGCTTTGGATCATTTCTGGCTGTATCGGCTCTACGGGAGTCTGTTCATTGCCCACAAGTATTCAGTTTTTAGGTGGTAAACACATGGCTGTTGAAAAAGTAAACTCCTCTTCTAGCTTGGCTGAAGTTGTTGATCGCATCCTCGACAAAGGCGTTGTGGTCGATGCATGGGTTCGTGTTTCTCTGGTTGGTATCGAGTTGCTAGCCGTTGAAGCTCGCATCGTTATCGCTTCTGTCGAAACCTATTTGAAGTATGCAGAAGCTGTTGGTCTGACCGCTCAGGCAGCAGTGCCCTCTGCATAGGTTCCTGGAGGGCTGAGGAGTTATGTCTGCTCTTCAGCCTTCTCTCTTCTGGCAGCTCGCTTTCCGTCTCGTCAACTACTTGATGAGAGTTGTCAAAGGTAAGGTGGTGTACGCCATTTCAAAATTCAATTCATTTGCATGATGGCAACGGGGCATTCTTGTTCTGACCTGTTGCTGAGGCAAGCAGGGCATTGGCATTGACGTCATGCCGTTCTGCTTGGAATGACGATAGAGACGCTTTCGTCATTTTCGACAAAGAGTTAGACAGCAGCTTTGCAGCAAAAATCCCCGCGACTCACGTGTGGTCAAGTATTTAGTTATCCTTGCTGGAGGTAGGTTCCCGTGGCGGCTCTGAAAGAACAGTGGAAAGAGCAAAGGCGTCAGCGACAAGTCGAAGTTGAACAGCGTCAGCACGAAGTACGCGAAACGCTGGATGCCTTGCAACAAAATCGGCAAGTTATGTCTACGCTGATGCGCGAAGAATTGAGCGCATTTCAACAGGCGCTCCAACAAGATACGCAACAGTTTCTTGCCCAAGCCTATGAGCAACGGTTGGTGAATGCGAAAGCTGTGGCTGAGGCATTGCAGGCACATAAAGTTGCTTTGCAGGAAGAAGTTAGCCAATTTCTCTCGCTAACCGCTGCTGAGCGATCGCTCATGGCTCAGGAGTTATTCCAAGGGCTCGAACGGTTCCACACCGAACTCAGCACATCGGTTGCGGATCTCCGTCTCGCTCTGCAACGCCGGATGCAAGAAATTCAGCTTGAAGTGCAAATTTTGCAAGCGGATACCCAAGAACTGTTGAGCGACTACAACGTCAAGCGGCTCGCTGAGCAAGAGCAATTGTTGCAAGACCTGGCAGCCTATGCAGAGGCGCTCCGGGACGATGTGCAGATCTATCTGACTGAGCTGGAAGAGCTGCGGGGCGATCGCGCCGAGCAGTTGTGGCAAATGCTCCAGCAGAACCGCGCCAATCGGGAAGCTGACATGGAAACCTTGATGGCAGAACTGGCCGATTTTCGTGCCTACCTCAAGGACTATCGTACCAACTTGCACAACCTGGTGTGGGGCGATGGCGAAGTTGAGCCGCCACCAGAGCCACCCCAGCCGATCCGCAAAGCCGCGTCTGTCAAAACGCCTGCTCCAGCACCCGCCGCCCGCCGTCGTGCTCCTTCGCTCTCGAAGCAGGTAACGCCGGGAAAGCCGCCTCGGAGTACTCCGGTTACTCCAGTCGCCGCAAAACCTCAGCCAACCCCTGAAGCAACGCCAGCTCCTACCCCTGTCGTCGTCGCTGAACCGGAACAAGAGCCAGAGGTTGAGCTGTCTGTTGAATCGCCCGTTGTCGCTGAATCCATCAGCCCACCGGAAGAAATGGTAGCGGTGGTGGTCCCCCCTACAGCGGTTGTACCTGAGCCAGAGCCTGCATCCGCACCTGAGCCTACGCCCGTACCTGAACCTAAACCCGAACCGCCAACGCCTAAAACTCGAAACACCGAAAAGCTCGAAGCCGAAATCTTTGATTACATCAAAGAGCTGCGCGGCGCAAGGCTTTCGGAAATTGAATCGGCACTCAGCATCAACCGCTTCCAGGCCGTAGATGCCCTGCGTTCATTGATCAAAAAAGGAAGCGTGACTCAGCGCGATCGCGTCTATCTTATTCCAGAGGAAATTAGCCTGTGACTACCGTATTGCAAGCCCGCCCCCGGCGCTTCGTCAGCACGCCCTCAGTTGAACGCGTTTCGACCCGCTCTCTGCGCTATTTGCAGTCGGGTTACTCCGTTCACCTCCGAGGGCCGGCCGGAACGGGAAAAACGACCCTCGCTTTACACCTAGCCGATTTGCTAGGTCGCCCCATCATGTTGTTGTTTGGGGATGATGAGTTCAAAACCTCTGACCTGATCGGCAACCAGTCGGGCTACACCCGCAAGAAGGTGGTCGATAACTTTATCCACAGCGTCGTCAAGGTAGAAGATGAACTGCGCCATAACTGGGTTGATTCCCGCCTAACGATGGCATGCCGTGAAGGATTCACCCTGGTTTACGACGAATTCAATCGCTCTCGTCCAGAGGTGAATAACGTCTTGTTGGCAGCCTTGGAAGAAAAGCTGTTGGTGCTCCCCCCCAGCAACAATCGTCCGGAATACATTCGGGTGAATCCACATTTCCGCGCCATTTTCACCTCCAACCCAGAGGAATACTGCGGTGTGCATGGCACTCAAGATGCATTGCTGGATCGTCTGATTACCATCAATATGCCCGAACCTGACGAGCTGACCCAGCAAGAAATTGCGGTGCAGAAGTCGGGGCTCGATCGCCACAGTGCCAATTTAGTGGTGAGCCTGGTAAAAGCATTCCGCAATCATATCGGAGCCGAGAAGTCTTCTGGCCTGCGCTCCTGCCTAATGATTGCCAAGGTTTGCCAGGAACACGACATCATGGTGACACCGGAGAATGCGGAATTCCGCGACATTTGCCAGGATGTGCTATTATCACGCAGTGGATTGCCTGACCAAGAGGCAACCCGGTTGCTGTGGGAAGTGTTCAACGACTTGATTTGCCAGCAGGCCAATGAGTCTGATGCAGCGATCGCCCTCAGTGTTGACGATCTAGACGACCTCGGACTAGATACAGGCGATGCAACCACCGAGACTGAGGTGGGTTCAGATGCATTCCTGGCCGAAACGGTGCGGGCATTGCAGGAGTCGGAAACCCCTGAAGCTGGCGCACCAGCCAGCGAAACGGTGCCAGATGCAGAACCTTCTCAGGCTAAGGCCGAAGCGGCGATCGCCGAGGACGGTACCATCGAGCCACCCAGCAGTCAGGCCGATGCACAAAATCTTGATGTCGACGCGGTTCATCAGTACATGCTGAAGCATCCTAACGCGCGTCCTTCGCAAATTCAGGCAGAGCTGGAGATTAGCCGAGTCAGGATTATCGATGCCCTGCATATCTTACAAGAGAGCGGGGCGATCGCGGCCCCTCGCTCGACGCCAGCTGCATCCACGACAACAGCAACAGAGGAGTAGGCACCATGACGGCGACCGTTTCCGGGCGTAATCCGGCACAATCCCGCCCCATGATCACCTCGACCCAAGCCTCATCTCTGGCCGATGTGCTGGAGCGCGTGCTGGACAAAGGCATCGTCATTGCGGGTGACATCACTGTTTCCGTGGGCTCAACGGAGTTATTGAGCATTCGGATTCGTCTACTGATTTCTTCGGTAGACAAAGCCAAGGAAATTGGGATCAATTGGTGGGAGGGCGATCCCTATTTGAGCGGGCAGTCTCAGAAGTTGCTGCAAGCTAATCAGCAACTTCAAGCCCGTATCGAAAGTCTGGAGAGTGAATTGAAAGCAATCCGGGCCGCCCAAGATTGAAGTGTTAAACCCAACCGCTTTCAACCAAATGGCTACTGAGGCACATCATGGCTCAAACGAAAAAAACCTACGTTGACTCTGAGCACTATCGGCAAATGCTCGTTCGCGATGGCGATCGCCGCTTTCGGGAATGGCACACGGCTTTTTTGCAATACCAGAAGGAATATCAGCAAGATTTGGCAAAGCGACGGAGTGAGTCGGCATAGCGGCGATTTTTATTCTCGCCGTTACATCCCACCGCAACGACTCGGTGGCAGAGGTGAAGGGGGCATTTTGGCCCCGATCGCCTCTGCCACGTTTTAGCATGAATGCGCCAGGTCACTGATTTCAAGGCTTCTTCCTCGTGTTTTTTTCAAATGCGTACCCAGCAAAATGGTAGCGAGTTAATTGCTCTCAATCCTCTGACAATAGTCGAGTCCGCTGTAGGGTCTTGCGGCCAAGACTCCAACCCTTCTAAGCGTGTGTTTGGATAGTACAGCCAGAATTGAATGACACCCTTGAGGATGATTGACTGTGCAATCATAGGTTCAAAAACCCTGAAACCTTAACGACAATCCCACAACTATTGCAGCCATTTCTCTTGCAGGTTGCTAACATCCTCAATAATTCAACTCCCTTGAAACCATGCCTCCTCCCGATCCATCTGATGCTCCCATTCAACTGCAACCTGATGTCGCCCTTGCTAAACCCAAGGGTAACGATGCCGGACTCGCGCCCCTATTGCTGACAGTGGTAGAACTAGTGCGTCAGTTGATGGAGGCACAGGTCATTCGGCGAATGGATGCCGAGGAACTGAGCGAAGCCGACCTAGAACGTGCGGCGGAAAGTTTACGCACCCTGGAGGAGCAAGTCGTCCAGCTTTGCGACGTGTTTGAAATTGACCCAGCAGATTTGAATATTGACCTGGGCGAAATTGGGACGCTACTCCCCAAAACCGGAGGGTACTATCCTGGCGAAACTTCGACGAATCCAACCATCCTGGAATTGCTCGATCGCCTCCTCAATACAGGGGTCGTGTTGGAGGGAGAGGTGGATTTGGGGCTGGCACAGCTCAACCTCATTCACGCTAAACTCCGCCTTGTCCTCACCTCAAAACCAATTTAGGCCGGATTTATATCAAATCCGGTTAAACAGCCGTAAAACCCAACTATCGTTTGCGCCTGCTGCAATGCAGCAGGCGCAAACGATAGTTGGGTTCTTCAACCGGATTTGATATTACGCATTTTGCTGATGCCATACCTCTCCAAAGAAACATAGCCCTCCCAGAATCAGCCAATTGAGTAGATGAACGCGCCCATCGTAGAGCGTTACGTCGAACAGGGCGTAGAGCAAGCAGCCCAGAAATGCCAGGAGATAGGCCAGAAGAACGCCATTAGCCGTCGGGGAAAGCTGGCGGCTCAGCCAGAGGCGCATGGCGCGATAGCAGAGGTAACCGACAAACAAGGTGATAAGGCAGGTGAGGATAAGCCCAGTTTCTGTCGCCAGCATCAGCCAGATGTTGTGGGGATGGAACATCTTGGGATAGTTCACCGGGTCAAAGGTGCGGGCAGGAAAGAGTAGCTTAAAGTTGCCTAAGCCCCAGCCTAGCCAGGGGCGATCGCGGATCAGATCGAGGGCAATGGCCCACGTCGCTATTCTTGGATCATCCGTCCAATCGCTGGGGGCAAGGGATCGCCCACCAATCCCGAATATGGCCGCGCTGCCCACCACAAGGCCCATACCCGCCAGCCCACCCAACACTACTTTCAGGTTGGCCCGAGCCAACATCATCAGCACCACAGCGCCCAGTTGGATCAACGCTACCAGCAAACCGTTACGGGAGCCCGAGGTAAAGATCCCGAGGAGGCAGGAAGCCGTGCCGATCGCCACCGCAAACAGACGCGACTTCCACCAAGGGTTGAGGTCAGTGTTCGTGAGTTTTTTGGGCTGGCTCAGTTCACTCACCAGCAAGCCCAGCCCCAACCCTAGAATGATGACAAGATAGCTGGCAAAGGCATTGGGATGGTCGAAGGTGACCATTGCCCGACCTCGGTGCGGAGCCAAACGAATCGCTTCAATCCAGGGAATTTGCTGCCAGGGGGCGGGAAAAAAGGGCGATCGCAGCCAATATTGCCCTAAACTCGCCAGGTTGATCGGAATGATGGTAACGACTAAATCGGTAGCCACCTGCTGCCAGTCGTCAATCCGCGTCAACAGCAGCGGTAAGACGGCGAAGAAGAAAAAGTACGGTAGAAAATTTCCCAGTTGCAGAAAGGCTTCAGGGCGACTGTTGGCAAACGCGCAACTCAGCACCATCAAGCCTGTGATGCTCAACAACATCCAGCGGACCAGCGGCGAGAGGGCCGGATGCTTTGCCCGAATACGGGCCGCTACCGCCACGACCAGCACACCCAAAAAGCCTAGATAGGAGGCATAGGGCAATGCAACCAAACTACCGCGTAATCCAAGTTGAAGAGACGGAAACAGACGAGTCTTCGTCTCCATGGCGGTTAATAGGCTCCTTCACCCGATATAACAACCCAAATCGTCCGAATGAGAATGTAGAGATCCAACCAAACGGACCAATTGCGCACATAATAAGCATCCAGGCTGACACGCTCCTCGTAAGGTAGATTGTTACGCCCCGATACCTGCCACAACCCCGTCAGCCCAGGTGTGACTTTGGTGTATAGTCCAAATTTATCGCCATATTTCTCGATTTCTTCATCAACAATGGGGCGGGGACCCACCAGGCTCATTTCCCCCCGAAGAATGTTCCAGAGCTGTGGAAGTTCATCTAGGCTCGTTTGCCGCAAAAATTGGCCAACCCGCGTCACACGGGGATCATTACGAAGTTTCTGATTGGTCACCCAATCGTCTTTCAGTTCGGGGTGAGCGGCTAGATAATCTTGCAACGCCTTATCTGCATTGACGACCATCGAGCGAAACTTCCAAGCTTTGAAGGTTTGCCCGTTTTGCCCGATGCGGGTTTGTCCATAGAAGATTGGGCCAGGGGAATCGATCCGAATCAGAATAGCAATCAGCAAAAACAGCGGAAAAACGAAAAGGCCGCCCACAAGGGTGGTGAGGCGATCGATTAAAAATTTGACGAGGCGCGGGCCAGGAAGGAGCAGTTGTTGGCGGATTTCTAGCCCCAAAACACCGCCCATATCTTTGGCGACCACCCAGAGACTGGCAAAGCCGAACAGGTCGGGGATAATTAGCAGGTGCGCGAAGGTTTGGCCATATTGCTCTAACAGGCTGAGGAGGCGATCGCGCGGAACCCCAGGCATCGCAACGATGGCATAGGGAATATGGCGAGAACGGGCGATCATCGGAGCCAGCTCTAAGCCACCCATCACGGGCACACCCAGCAACGAGCCATGCTTTTTGGGGTCGTCATCTAGCAAAACAACCGGTTTTAAGCCAATCCGGGGACGGCGCTGCAGCGTTCGCACTAACATTTCCCCCGTTTTCCCTGCCCCCAGAATAATGACCGGATAGCCCCACCAACGTTGACTCGCGAACAGCCCACGGGTCAGGGCACGGCAGGCAAGAACCATGGCAATGGATAGCAACCACGCCATCACAAAAATGCCACGGGAGTACAGCTCACCCCCACCCCGCAGAAAGACGGTCGACCCCAATACAAAAAAAACCAGACTGGAAGAAATGCTGACGCGCCGGAGTTCATCAACCGGACTAATGGCCACACCGGGGTAGAGGCCAGCAGCGGCATAGGCAACAATGAACAGCCCAGAGAGGGGTAAAAGCTGCCAGTAGAGCGATGGAGCCAACTGCCCGTTCAGCATCAGCCGCGCCCAGTAGCTCACCAGTCCGGCAACGCCCAGAGCAAAGAGATCGGCCAAAATGGTGATAATGACCGTGGGCACAGAGCGGGTCGATACACTCAGTGCCGACAGGGTTGGTCGGGATACTCGGTTTAGCTGCATCGGGGTCACTACTCCTCACGCTAATACTCTGCCATGTTGTTGGCAAAATTCATCCCATTGGCGCTCAACAATTTTTAAAAATTCTTGGCGGAAACACTCCGATGCAAATCGTTCGGCATTCTGTCGCAGGAACTCATAATCTGTAATCAATCCTCCAGATTCAAAGTACTGCACGGCTTCGACCAACGATTCAACCGTCTGGATAGGAAAGAGTATCCCGGTTTTGCCAGGAATTACCGTTTCCGTCGCCCCACCCTTGCCGAAGGCAATCACAGGGGCACCGGCGGCTTGGGCTTCGACTAGGGTAATGCCAAAGTCTTCTTCTGCCGCAAATACAAACGCTTTGCACCGTTGCAGATAATCCTCTACGACCGCATCCGGTTGCCGCCCCAAGAGTTTGACATTGGGCTTGGCGATCGCCTGCACCCGCTTCCAGTCTGCTCCATCCCCAATCACCACCAGCGGCAACCCTAGTTGGTTGAAAGCCCGTACAGTCAGGTCTACCCGTTTGTAGGGCACAAATCGGGAAATCGTGAGATAGAAGTCATCGCGATCGCCCCCTGGATGAAAGCGATTGACCGCAACAGGGGGGTAGACCACCTCGGCCTCACGACGGTAGGTTTTCCAGATCCGACGGGCCACAAATTGGGAATTGGCGAGAAAACAATCCACCCGATTCACCGTTGCTACATCCCACAGGCGCAGGTAATGGAGGATAGTTTGCGCGGCGATCGCCTTCACCCCTTTTTGCAGATCCGAACCCTGGAGATACTGCTGCTGCAAATCCCAGGCATAGCGAATTGGTGTGTGAACATAGCTGATGTGTAACTGGTCAGCCCGGGTCAACACTCCTTTAGCAACGGCATGGTTGCTCGACAAAATCACGTCATACCCCGACAGGTCAAACTGCTCCACCGCCAGGGGCATGAGCGGCAGATAGGCCCGAAACCGCCGCCGCGCGAAAGGAAGGTTCTGCAAAAACGAGGTATGTACTGGACGCTGTTGGATAAACCAACGCAAATCTTCTGGCAAAAAATCCACCAGACTAAACAGATCAGCCTCCGGGAACAGGCGCAACATCTGTTCGCACACCTGCTCAGACCCAGCATAAGTTACCAGCCATTCATGGACAACTGCGGTCTTCATGGGACTATCCGTGGAATGCCAGAGAGAAGCTTATCCCAATTCTATGAAAACCAAAACTCAATCTTTTGTTTGAACGCGTCATGCTAAGTAGCTCGGCACGATGAAAAACCAAACTCTAAAAACCTGTGCCGCCCGCAGTGCGGGCGGCACAGGTTTTTAGAGTTCTAGGTTTAATTGCACCTGCCAACTTATGAGCCTTGCGAAAAGGATTGGGTTCGCTTCAGCAAGCAGGGAGCATTGGGTTCAGAAGCGAATGCGGGAAAGGATGGAGCGCTGGGGCGACTCCGGCTGCTCAAATAGCGGTGGATCGTTCAAAGGATTGAAGGCCAGCGGTAGGGGAAAGGCATCTAGAAATGCTTCGGGCGACCAGTCGATGGGTGTCCAGTGGCGATCGATGGCTTGTATCAAGGCGCGCCAGGGAGTTGGTTCATCCGGCATTTGCCCAAAAATGAAGCGCTGCTTCACCCCCAATCCTAGATAAAAGTCGCGCATTCGGTAATCAACTGCACTCGTTTTCTTGATCATCGAAACGGTTTGCCCCTGACCAGCAGCGTAGGGCAGGTAAACGCAGGGAATGCCGTAGGCTTCTGCCAGCACCAGTCCATGCAAACTCGTACTGGCAATCCGCTTGCAAGCTGTAATCTCTCGGATCTGTGCCTCAATGCTATCCAGTGTCGGCTCGGTCACGGTTGTCAGAAGCTTGACCTGCTCTTCTTTCAGACTAGATGGCATCTGATAGCGCTTGATTTTGGGGATTTGGGGCAACTCGTCCGGTCCTCCAGCGTCATGCAACTCAGCGACATGCAAGATGACACCCAGCTCATACCGTTTTTCGGTGGCCGCTGGAAAAATCTTGGGGGTAAACCAAACGGGATCTCCATAGACCTCAGGAACCTCTAAGCCTCGCCGCCGCAGATGGTTAGCGCTAGCGGGGCCGCGCATTGCATGAAGCTCGAAGGTGGTGTTGGGGGGCAACTCATAGCGCCCTGGGGTGTCCATCACTCCCCGCCACGGGTTCAGCCCTGTTCCCCAAAAGTGCACCGTGCCGCCAGCAAACTTGTGAGCAATGGTGCCAACTGCTGCCATGCGTTCGCGGCTAGACTCAAAGCGGTGGTAGGCAATGGGTAAACCCGACAACGCACTGACGACGATGGGGCTGAGGGCATCCCCCAGATTGGCATAGGGATGTTGGGAATTCGTTCCCGCCCAAGTAAGGGGGACAACCCAATCGTTGTCTGCAAGAGGGGGCAGTGCCCTAGACTTTTTCCCCGCTGGAGCCAGAGGCGCACGGGGATTCAACAAATTGGTGACATGTTCAACGACCACCCGTTTGTGGAGGCGCTGGAACGGTGTTTGCATAACCAGTGGTGCAGCCTAAATGAGCGTTAGGGTTCGATGCAAGTAAAGTGGGAACGTGCTTCGTTAGAGTAGACTATCATCTAGATTCCGGTTTCATTCGATACCAGGGAGATTAGGCTGACAAAGCTGGCTCAAGGCGAGTCAGATTTCGTCAAAGTTAGCAGTTGATGGAAGATTAAGCCATTTAGTGTCACGAGAGGCAACAGCCAAACACATGCTTGGGATTTCACAAGGAATTTCACGGTTGAGCGATCGCCGCAGCATTGAAAGCTATCGAGATCTTCTCATTCTCCTTGTCCAGAAGGATTTGAAGATACGCTACAAGAAAAACGTGCTGGGGTACCTCTGGTCGATCGCCAGTCCCCTCACCTTTGCGCTGGTCTACTATTTCGCCTTCCAAATTGTTTTGCAAATTCGTGCCGAAGGCTATGCCTTAATTCTCATCTCCGGCCTGTTTCCTTGGCAGTGGTTTGCCAATTCCTTGGGATCTTCTCCAAGCTACTTTCTCGCGACGTCCCAAATGCTCCGCAAGGTGCGATTTCCTCTCAGCATCGTTCCGTTGGCGGCCAACTTGAACAATATGATCCACTTCTTGCTATCGCTGCCCGTGGTGTTGTTCATGATGCTGATTTACGACAAAACACCGAGTTGGAGCTGGATTTATGGCATTCCTATCTTGGTAACGTTGCAGTTGATTATGCTGCACGGTGTCTCACTTATTTTGGCGTCCCTCAACGTATTCCTGAGAGACATCGAGCGCGTGGCTCAGATCATCACCCAGTTCACCTTCTTCTTCACGCCCATCATCTACACGGTAGATATGTTGCCGCCAGAGTATCTGCGCTGGCTCCCCCTCAACCCTGCTGCTCCGTTAATGGTAAACTGGCGCTCTCTAATTCTGGATGGCACGATGGATTGGGGCTATGTTCTATTTAGTGTGGGGTATGCCCTGCTATTCTTGGCGTTGGGAACTTGGGTGTTCAACAAATTATCGTCTCGGTTTGCGGAAGTGGCATGAAGAAAGAGCCAATTATTGCATTTGATCAGGTGAGCAAATCCTATCCGCTCTACCATCATGTTCGGGGCATCAAGCACTTGATGTTCAATTTCAAGCGCAATATGAAGGAGATGAACGCCAACCAGTACGAAGCGCTGCGCAACATTTCTTTTGAAATTTACGAAGGCGAACAGTTTGGCATCATTGGGCATAACGGGGCGGGCAAAAGCACAACCCTGCAACTGATTGCCGGAGTGCTCCAACCCACCTCTGGGCGCGTCACTGTGCGAACACGGGTCTCTCCACTGCTGGCCCTGGGATCTGGCTTCCACCCTGACCTCACGGGGCGCGAGAATGTCATCTTCAACGGGGTACTGATGGGGCTGACGCGCCGGGAAGTGATGAATCGCCTAGATGAGATTATTGAGTTTTCTGAATTGGGCGAGTTTGTCGATCGTTCCATCCGTTCTTATTCCACTGGGATGTTGGCGCGATTGGGCTTTTCTGTCGTGGCTCACCTCGACCCCAAAGTCTTGCTGATCGACGAGGTGCTGGGGGTAGGCGACATTCGCTTCCGGCAAAAGTGCATCGACAAAATGATGGAGTTCAAGCGCAACGGAGTGACGATGGTGCTGGTCACGCACTCAACCCAGAGCGTGATGCAGTTGTGCGATCGCGCCATGTGGATCCACAACCACAACGTCAAAATGATTGGCAAATCCAGGCGGGTGGTCGAGCGCTATTGTGAAGCGTCGGGTGTGCCGCTACCCAAAAGAGCGCGAGACAAGAAGGATGAAATGCTGGATTTCGTCGAAATCGAAGCCCCAACAATTTAGCGGTGAATGGGTTGATGCGTTGACGAATCGATGCGTCGACGGGAAGCAGCGCGACTGAATTGGTATCGACCTCCTGCCTTACTCCCTAGCGATGGGTGGGTTAGGATAAGAACAACAAACTTGCTCTTGCGTCTGCATGGCTACGGAACAGGCGGGGCAAATTTATTCAAACTGATAGAAAAGCGGGCGATATCGCAGGTAGAGGAGCTTATGGGCTTATTCGATCGCATTGGGCGAGCCATTCGCGCCACCTTAACGAGCTGGATCAGCAAAGCTGAAGATCCAGAAAAAATCATGGAGCAAGCCATCATCGACATGCAGGACGATTTGATTCGCCTGCGACAGGCTGTAGCTCAGGCGATCGCCACCCAAAAACGCAGCGAACGGCAACAAGCCCAAGCCCAGTCAAATGCCGATGAATGGTATCAGCGGGCGCAACTGGCGCTGCAAAAGGGTGAAGAGGACTTGGCTCGTGAAGCATTGACCCGCCGCAAAACCTACCTAGAGACAGCAACCACGCTGAAAGAGCAACTGGGACAGCAGGCCACAATCGTCACCCAGATGAAGAAGAATATGGTGACGCTCGAAGGCAAACTGTCTGAAGCGAAAACCAAGAAGGATATGTTTGTTGCACGGGCGCGGTCGGCAAAGGCATCAGAGCAACTCAACGAAATGTTGGGGCGCAATACAACCAGCAGTTCTATCGCCGCCTTTGAGCGCATGGAAGAGAAGGTGTTGGATCTGGAGGCTCGGTCGGAGGCGATCGCCGAGCTCAACGCCGACACGGTTGAAAATCAGTTTGCGGCTCTAGAGAGCCCTGATGTGGATGCCGAGCTGGCTGCGATGAAATCGGAACTTATCAGTGGCTCGACCTCTGGTAGCTTACCTGCCGATTCGTCGGGGACGGTTGCAGAGGAAGATCCCGAATTGGCAAAACTACGGATGCAACTGGAAGAAGGAAGCTGAAGACATCGTTGGGTTGACGCTTCCATGGGTTACGTCAGTGAATGCATAGCGCTCGGATGCTTGGCATTGGTGGCTTACGATTGCGACCGACCATCCCACAGGATAACTGTGAGGGCTTAAGCGGTTTCTAGCCAGTCATAAATCTGATCGAGCTGTTCCAGTGTGACCAGGCCATACTGCCAGAGCACCATTGGGAACGGCCCCGGATCTTGCTCACAATGCCGCTTGGCGATCGCAATCGAGTCATCGGGAACGTCTAACTCCTCCCGCAAAAATTGAATGAGTTGGCCATAGGTTGTTGGAGTCATCGAATCGAACCTCTCTCCCTGATCAGTGTATTGAGCGCATGTTGATTCCGGCAGAGCGACTGTATAGCAACGTCAATGCCGTAGATACGAGTTGTTTCGTTATTTTGGATTACGAAAATTAAGGCTGTGGAACCAGCAGCCAGTCTTTTGACCGTCCTAACGTTGCTGAAATCAACCCTAGTAAGCGGTAGTCGGCGCTTTCTCTGCATTCACAGGCCAAAGCAGCCCTAGAGAACAGATCCGCCAACCACGAGCCACCTGAAATAGAAAGGGGCAGATATCAAGCTGTCATAGCATCTGGGTCATGACCTTATGCCTCACCCAGATGCGTTTATCGAACGGACATGCCCCAGAGTAAGGGAAAAGCATTGTGGTGCTGTCCGGGATTGCACCTTATTTTTTCCTTCCAAAACGCTTACGGAAACCAAAGCTCCCGTAAATTCCGCATCCGGAGAATTCGCTAGGAGCTTCATGGGTCAACCGTTGCAGCGTCTACCGCGAGGATCTTTCATGCCAACAAGGCTTACGCACTTCGTTGCAAACCAAAATCCAATCATTTTTTGGAAAGCCCGCAACCCGAGGTTTGCCAAATTTGATCGTTTGATCGATAGTGAGCGTTTAGCGAATGGGTATAGCCTTACGCATTGAGATTAGGACAGATTATTTTTTTGAAAGCCCCGCGCTGCGGGGCTTTCAAAAAAATAATTGGTTTTCCTAGGCGCACAGCACTATATCAGCATCCTACTTGGAACGGATTATGACTCTGGAATCTGTACAACACCCCGCCGCACAACAAACTGATAGGTGGGAATGGCGAGTCCTGACGCGGTGAGTTCCATCGTCTCCGCATTGGAAGCGAGGTCTGCATTGTGGCGCATCAGTTGGGTCATGGCTCGTTGGGTCAACAGAATCTCGCCAGGACGAGCCAAGTCTTCTCCTAGCTTGGATGCCAGATTCATCTCGCTGCCAAAGAGATCGCAGCCCCCAATCAGCAGCAAGTCTCCATAGCCGATGCCAATACCTGCCTGCACATCTTCGGCATCGGGCAAGGTGACATTCGCCGCCTGCAATGCCTGGAGGATGGCGATCGCCCCTTTCACCGCCATCTCCACTTCTGGAAAGGTGACAAACAGATTATCCGCCTCTTGCTTGATCAACGTGCCGCCGTGGTTCTTGAGAATGGGGTAGGCGATCGCCCGCAATCGTTGCAATACCCCAAGGAAATGCACAATCCCATAGCGCAAAGTCAAGCGAGAAAATCCTGCCAAATCCAGCACAAATACGGCACTTGTGATGCCAAATCGTTGATGGATTTGCGCTTCAATTTCTAACGCTCGCTTCGGCTCTTCATTGCGGAGTTGTAATAACCGCTCCAACTCCACTTTCGTATTTTCTGCACTCATGCCGTCAACATTTTGCTCGATGGTTGATTTACCGAAACCGATCGATGCACCCATGTCTCAAATCCTACGTTTTAACGCTACAAACATAGAATTTTCTACAGGATAGCAGCCGCACGCTCCGCCAAAATTCACAACTATGCCGGATATGAGTGATATCAATGCGGTTGAAGACCCCAAGTATCGTTTGCGTCCGCCAAGTTGGCAGGTGCAATTAAACCTAAGACTCTAAAAGCCTGTGCCGCCCGCGCTGCGGGCGGCACAGGCTTTTAGAGTCTGGTTTTTCATCATGCCGAGCTACTTACAAAATAGCGGGCGCAAACGATACTTGGGTTTTGGCTCCATAGCTGTCTAACCGGATTTGTATCCGTTCCTCAGCATTGCAAGAAAAACACGTTGCTACATCGTTATAGCGCTATGCGCCTAGGAAAAACCAATCATTTTTTTGAGAGCCCCGCGCTGCGGGGCTCTCAAAAAAATGATCTGTCCTAATCTAAATGCGTAAGGCTATAACGTCGCAAAAAACCCGGTTTCTTGTATCGGTCAACGGCAAAGCAAAACCGTTCCACTTCAGAAACCGGGTGTCTATAACACTCAGGACTACGCAAGTTTTGCGTAATCCTGAGTGAATGCGTTGATTTTTGGCCGCGTTGCGGCCAAAAATCAACAAAATACGTAAGTCCTGACGTTGTTTCAGCGTGGCTATTCTAGAGGCGCGATCGCAGATGATCAGTCAACTGATTGGCAGGCATAGCCCCCTCTATGCGATCGACGGGTTGCCCATCCTTGAAAAGAACCAGGGTAGGCAGAGCATACACCTGGTAGCGGGACGCAATGGCTGGATACTTGTCCGTGTTGATCTTGACGATCCGCAGCTGGGATTTGAGTTCGCTGTTGACCTCTTGCAGAATCTTCGCCATCAGTTGACAGGGGCCACACCAGGGAGCGTAGAAATCCACCAAGGTGGGTAATTCAGAATTAGCGATCAGTTCATCAAAGCTCGTAAATTCTTGCGTCGTTGCCATAATGACCTCGCATGGGAGCAGATAGGAGGGAACAAAGCGCCGACGACTGTAGCGCTTTATAGTTATATCGCTATGTTAGTGTGAGCTATTGCGACTGTGACAGGGTCCGAAGGGTCGGGATACCGTCCAGGCATGGGTGGGAAAACGTTGCGGGGATTGTACCAAGACGCTCTGCCAAAACCTTTCCCAAAATGCCGTAGGATGTCTAATGGTCAGTTCCGAGGATAATCCAGCCTTGCCAATGGGGCTGTCTGGTATGGACGGAACGACAATCGTTACATTTTTGCATGATATTTCATTTCGGCGAGGGTTATCTATGACGGCTGCAGCAACCGCTTCACTGGAAGGCAAAACAGCTCTGGTCACCGGAGCCTCGCGGGGAATTGGGAAGGCGATCGCCCTAGCTCTCGCAGCAGTAGGGGCAAAGGTGGCGGTGAACTATGCCCGCTCAGCGGAAGCCGCCGAGGCGGTGGTAAAGGAAATTGCCGATATGGGCGGCGAGGCGATCGCCCTCAAAGCCGACGTGTCTCAAGCGGCGGATGTAGACGCCATGGTCGCCGCTGCGATGGACAAGTGGGGCCAGATCGATGTGCTAGTAAACAATGCTGGCATTACCCGCGACACATTGCTGCTGCGGATGAAGCCAGATGACTGGCAAGCGGTGATTGACCTCAACCTCACCGGGGTCTTCCTCTGCACCCGCGCCGTGAGCAAGATTATGCTGAAGCAGCGATCGGGACGCATCATCAACATCAGCTCCGTGGTCGGCGAAATGGGTAACGCGGGACAAGCCAACTACAGCGCCGCCAAAGCCGGAGTGATTGGCTTTACGAAGGCGATCGCTAAGGAAGTCGCCCCCCGTGGCATCACCATTAACGCTGTCGCCCCCGGCTTCATCGCTACCGACATGACACACGATGTCAAAGCCGACGATATCCTCAAGTTCATCCCTCTGGGCAAGTTTGGACAGCCCGAAGATGTGGCTGGGCTTGTCCGCTTCCTCGCTGCTGACCCCGCCGCCGCGTATATCACCGGGCAGGTGATGAACGTGGATGGCGGCATGGTGATGGCATAGGGTGCTTAAACGTCGGGGTTTGCTCCTGCAGGGCCATCGGTTCATGAACTGACATCGGGGGGTTGCTCACCTATCTGGCCGAAGGTATTGAGGCATTGGTGCAACAGCATTTGGTTGAGGGAGTTGTATTTCGTTTGCCCATCCCGGCGTACCTGGAGCAAATCTGCTTCTACTAAGGTGCGGGAGTGATGGCAGAACAGCGCCAGACTGATATCCAACTGCGTAGCGATTTGCGAACCACTAAGTTCACCCTCTGCAGCCAGCAACTCGACGATGCGGAGCCGTGTGGGGTCGGCGAGCGCCGCAAAGATTTTGGCGCGCTGCTCCGTAGAAAACGATAGGGGGGCGATGATCGCCTCTGGCTCAGGTCGGTCAGTCATCATAGCTCCAAAACCCAGGGCACAGTACCGTTGCCGTGGGTGCCTCTGCTTCCATCATAGGTTGAAATCTAGACGGTTTTCCGAACAGTTTAATACTTAAACAAGTGCTTGACTATCCAGTGCCCGTTGAGTACTGTTAGTTAAACCATTGTTTGAGTATTAAACCTATGACGGTCGAACAATCCTTGTTGACATCTGTGCAGGTGGGGCCATACACCCTGCCCAATCGCCTCGTAATGGCACCCCTCACCCGCAATCGCGCCTCTGCTGATGCGCTGACGCCTCAAGCGATGCACGCCACCTACTACGCCCAGCGTGCTAGCGCGGGCTTAATCATCAGCGAAGCCACCCAAATTTCGCCTCAGGGCATTGGCTATCCCCTTACCCCTGGCATCTATTCCGATGCTCAGACAACAGCGTGGAAAACGGTGACTGATGCGGTTCATGCCAAGGGTGGCCGGATTTTCCTGCAGCTTTGGCATGTGGGACGCATCTCCCATCCGTCGTTGCAACCGGATGGTGCGCTGCCCGTTGGCCCTAGTGCGATCGCCCCCCAGGGTATGGCCAACACCTACAGCGGCGACCAACCCTTCGTCACGCCCCGAGCTCTGGAACTGTCAGAAATCCCCGGCATCATTGCCGACTATCGCAAAGCGGCTGAGAACGCTCTGGCGGCTGGATTTGATGGCGTGGAAGTCCACAGCGCTAACGGCTATTTGCTGGATCAATTTCTGCATGATGGCAGCAACCACCGCACCGATGCCTATGGTGGTTCCATCGAAAATCGCGCCCGTTTATTGTTTGAGGTACTGGAAACGGTCATCGATGTGTGGGGGAGCGATCGCGTGGGGATACGACTGTCCCCCAGCGGTACCTTTAACGATGTTGCCGACTCCGACCCCAAGGCGCTCTTTACCTATGTGGTCGAGTCCCTTAACCGCTATAACCTGGCCTACCTTCATATGATCGAACCGCGCACCGGAAGCAATGCGGCCAATCCGGCGCATCCCGATGCTATCGATCTAACAACAGCCTTCTTCCGCAAAATCTACAATGGAACGCTCTTTTCAGCGGGGGGCTATACCCAGGAGTCTGGGAATGAGGCGATCGCCGCAGGGAGCACGGATCTTGTAGTGTACGGACGGATCTATATCTCCAATCCCGATCTGGTGGAGCGTTTCCGCCTAAACGTGCCCCTCAATCCCTACGATCGCAGCACCTTCTACGGTGGCGATGAGCATGGCTACACCGACTATCCCACCCTGGCTGTGCAAACCGCATAACGGCCTAATTTAAGGCACCCGGTCCCTTTGTCTTATTCTGGATGTTGTCGTCATCGCGATAGGAACCGGGTGCCTGGAAGCGAGACATTGAGACTACCTACGGACTACGGCGGGTCTTGAGGAAAGCGTTGGTGGAATAGACGGCGAGGGCAATCCAAATCAAGCTAAAGGAAATCAGGTGGGTACGGGTAAACGGCTCCTGAAAGAGGAAAACACCCAGCAGCAGTTGTAGAGTGGGAGCCATGTACTGCATGAAGCCGAGGGTGGTGAGGGGTAAGCGTTTGGCGGCGTTATTAAACCAGAGCAACGGCATGGAGGTGATGACTCCGCACCCAATGAACAGCAAGGTGAGGGGCAAGCTGTTACCAAACTGGCCAGTGCCTGCGGCCTGCCAGTAGAGGATGAAGCCAAGGGCGATTGGCGTGATTAGCAACGTTTCGATCGCTAACCCGGCCATTGGTTGTACAGCAGCGATCTTGCGGAGCAGTCCATAGAGCCCAAAGGAAACGGCCAGGGCGAAGGCAATCCAGGGCACCTGTCCTAAATCAATGATGAAGTTGGCGACACCCATCGCCGCTAAGACAACGGCAAAAATCTGCCAGCGATTGAGCCGTTCCCCCAAAAACACACAGCCCAGCAAGACACTGAACAGGGGGTTGATGAAATAGCCTAGACTGGTTTCGACGACCCGCTCGGCATTGACCCCGTAGATGTAAATTCCCCAATTGCATGAGAGCAACGTGGCGCTGGTTAATAGAGTGACGAGTAATCGGGGCGATCGCCATAACTTCCCAAACTCATCCATCCGCCGCTGTATGACCAGAACGGCAATCAAAAACACCGCCGACCAAACAATGCGATGGCTCAAAACCTGCACCGCTGGTGTATTGCCAAACAGCTTCCAGTAAAGGGGCAACAACCCCCAGGAACCATAGGCAAGCAACGCATAGAGGATGCCGGGAGCAGGTAGCGCCCGTTGGGAATCCGTCATAATCAACCCCTGCAAGAGAACGGAGGAAACTGAGGCATGCGGCTCGATTTGGAGGGCAACCGCACCTGCTCGTCAGATGGTTTCCGAAAATGTTCACCCATTCTGGCAGGGTAGGGGCGATCGCATAACGCCCGACAGCATGAAGTCCCATTCACTGACGATCAAATCGATTGTTTGTACTCGCGGCTAAGGAACCTGAATTAAATAAAATCCAAAACTTACTTTTTGAAAGCGCGGCAAAGCCGCGCTTTCAAAAAGTAAATATCTGGTTTTAATTTATTCGCGCGGCTAAGCCGCGAGTACAAACAATCGATTTGATATAAATACATGTTCAGCACGAATTCATACCCCGAAGAGCAGCCCCCTCAATGCATTCCACACTGCAATGTAGAAGTTTCCATCCACATCGCTGCGGAGAAACTCGAAGGACATACCCTGGTACCCGATGAAAGGGCGTAACCGCCAACCCAACTGCATTCCTACAACGGCATAAATCATAATCCAGATGCGGAGCAGCATGTTGTTCAGTGGTTGTTCCATACGGAAAGCAAGATAGGAGCACCCTCGATAGAGATAGCGCACTCCATAAATGCCGCACAGGCTGAAGATAATGACATGCAACAGCAGCAGAAACTGGTAGTTTTCTGGGGTGGTGAGGGTGAAGAAGAAAGCGATCGGTGCAAGGCTGACCAGCAAAATGCTAGTCGTTGCCAGGGTTGTAACCATCAGCGCAACGGTCTGCATGAAGCGGAAACGCTGTCCCAGCAAGACATTAAAGGTATAGAGAGAGGGGATGCAAATCAGCGCGGTGAGCAAAAATAAGATAGGAAGTTTGATGGCGGAGGAAATCGCCTGCAAGGGGCTGTTGTAAAAACCCATCGTCAATCCATACAGGCTGGAGAGCAGCGCACATAGGATCGACATAGCGGCGATGGTACGGGGCAGTTGTTGCTTGCTGTAGATTTGCTCAAACAACGCCACCTGTGCCCGCAGGATGTAGTCGAGGAAGTAGAACGCGAGTCGCACAACCCCGCTTTTTTGGAGCGCATCGCGGAGGGAGCGCATTTCCTCTTGGGAGTACTGAAAGCGATGATCATTGCTAGGATGCGATCGCCTCCCCGGCTTCGAGGCTCTGACATCACTCCGTTCGGCTGGCAGATCAGGGGGCGGTGCAAATTCGCCGGAGTAGCGATCGCGCTGCGTTGAACCGTTATCTGCGTCGGTATCCGAATGCTCTTTGGCATCGGGTGGGAGGAGTTCGTCGGGATAACTCATGGCGGGGTGTTGGCAGTATCGTCGCCTCCATCAAAGCCTTGCTGCTTTGAAACTGCCTGAGAAATTTCGCGAATTCTTCAAACGATCAAATAGTAGACAAGATTGCGTAAACCATCCGAAATGGCAGCGGCAGCACATGGATCTAATAGCAATTTGCCTAGAAGCCTAGAAGAAAGTCGGGGCGGGTAAGACATTTCGCAAACGTCGAGGTCAACCCAGTTGCTGGATCCATTCCCAGACGGCACTACTCACAGGAGGCGTCGGTGGTTGATCGTAGGCGATCGCCAATTCCAGGGCTGCCTCTTCGTACACCTGATCGAGCAATTGCTTCAGATCGACGATGGGCTCAGTATCACCGGATCGTAGGGGAATTGGAAAGGGTGGAATAGGGTCGCGCAAATTGAACGGATAGAGCTCGGCTGTCGGGCGTTGCTCAGCTCGGCTCACCAGAAGTCGATAATCGGAAGGAACGCCACCTGCCATGGGTTTGGGTTCCCCTGTGCGCAACAGATCAATTTCGACCAGATGAGTCGCACTGTTCAGAATGTCCTGCCGCTTTGTGTCATAGCGGCTTTGCCCTTCTCCCGATCGCTTGTTTTTAGGTGATAGCACCTCAACCACCGTCACCACGACGCCTGTTCCCACATCCCGAATCTCCAAATAATGCTCTCGATTTTCCACCGCTACAGGCAAATTGACTGCAACAGGCGTGATAACTGAGCGTGTTGTAAATCTGGAAGGCGGAGCGTCCGATTCCTGCTGAACCACAGACACATCGGGAACACCGACCAATAATGTTTCTTCGTAGACGCGCTTTTCTACCGCTGCCCGGTATTTGGGGGTGATAACGAGGTTGAGCGATCGCGCCAATCCCGAGATTAAGCCAAAGTGAACCTCTGCCCAAAGGTTGGGATGTTCCAGATAGGGATTCATTCCGGGAAACGCAGGTGGCATAGGGGCTATCCCTGGGCAATTCACCCAAATCGCTGGTTATCCAATCTACTGGTTATCTAATCCAAAAGCTAAAACTCTGCATTCTGCGGCGTGCGAGGGAAAGGAATGACATCGCGGATATTCTGCATACCCGTCATGAACTGGATCAGGCGCTCGAAGCCCAGCCCGAAACCTGCATGCTCCACGGTGCCATACTTCCGCAGCTCCAGATACCACCAAAGGGACTCCTTGGGCAAGCCAACCGCTTCGATACGGCGCTCCAAAACATCCTCCCGCTCTTCCCGTTGGGAGCCGCCGATGATTTCGCCAATGCGGGGAGCCAGCACATCCATCGCCCGCACGGTTTTGCCATCGTCGTTCATGCGCATGTAGAAAGCTTTGATATCGGCGGGATAGTCCGTTACGATCAGCGGCTTTTTGAAATACTCCTCCGCTAGATATCGCTCGTGCTCCGATTGCAGGTCGATACCCCAGGAGACAGGAAACTCAAAGGACTTATCGGTTTTTTCGAGAATTTTGACAGCATCGGTATAGGTGATGCGCTCAAACTCATTTTCGATGATGGATTGCGCTGTTTCTAGCACCGTCTTGTCGATGCGTTTGTTGAAGAATTCCATATCTTCGGGGCACTGCTCTAGTACCGCCTGGAAGACATATTTGAGGAACGCTTCCGCCAAATCCATGTTGCCGTTGAGGTCGCAGAAAGCCATCTCGGGCTCAATCATCCAGAACTCGGCCAAGTGTCGGGAAGTGTTGGAGTTTTCGGCACGGAAGGTGGGGCCAAAGGTATAGACATCCGTAAAAGCCATGGCCATGATTTCCGCTTCCAGTTGCCCACTCACGGTGAGATAGGCGCGTTTGCCAAAAAAGTCCTGGCTGAAGTCCACTGTGCCCTCTTTGGTGCGGGGTGGCTTTTCGAGATCCAGCCCCGTCACGGTGAACAGTTCCCCCGCTCCTTCGCAGTCGCTAGCAGTAATCAGCGGCGTATGCACCCAGAGAAAGCCCCGCTCCTGGAAAAACTGGTGAACCGCATTGGCACAAGTGTTGCGCACCCGGAAGACCGCACCGAGGGTGTTGGTGCGCGATCGCAAATGGGCAATATCTCGCAAAAACTCGAAGGAATGGCGCTTCTTCTGCAATGGGTAGGTTTCGGCATCGGCCTCACCAAATACCGTGATGCTTTCGGCCTTCAACTCAATCCGCTGCCCCTTCGCTGGCGACTCCACCAACGTCCCCGACAGTTCCACCGATGCACCCGTATTTGCCCGCTTCAACGTTTCCGCGCCATCGGGCAAGTCAGCATTGACGACGGCCTGCAAACCCGCCATGGAAGAGCCATCATTAATCTCTACAAAGCTGAACTCTTTTTGATCACGCTTTGTACGAACCCAACCCCGCACCGTAACGGTTTCGCCGGGTTGGCCAATACGGAGAATATCGAGAATACGTCGGGAAGTTGCCATGAGTTAGGAGAAAGTACGCGTTTGAGTCTCTGAATCTGAGTGTAGCAAGGGAGCACCGGAAGAATGATTATTTGCAAGCCTGACTTCAGTGGAGGGTGGAGGGGAAAAAATGGAACGCAGATCAACGCGGATGAACGCAGATATGGGAGAGCATAATTACAAAAAATGGAACGGAGATAGTGGGTGGGATAGGAACGCGGATAAACGCAGATATGGAAAGTCAGATATACGGGATAAGTTGGGTGAACTTTCATCTCTCAACGAACTCTAGAATTGCCCTTGCATCGAGAGCCTCAAGGGAGCCGCTCAACCTAATCTGCGTCCATCTGCGTTCTACATCTTTTTCCTAGCTCACATCTGTGCTCTATTCCTCCAACTGCCACAGTTCCTTATTGAAGTCTTCATCCAACACTCGTTGCGGGCGCAGCACCAACAATACCCGTCCCACGAGCTTCTGCTCGGGCGCGTCGGGTGACCAGACCACCGATAAACTTTCGTTCTCTTCCTGCAAAAAGTAGCTGAACTCATTCCAGGTGCGATCGCGCCGATCCACCAGCACCAGCACCTCCTCATTTGTCTCAGCAATCTCGACTGGCAGATCATCGGTGTTCATGAGCAGGGCGACCGGGTCTTCGGCCGCATAAACCGCCTGCCATCCTGGCAGCGCCACCCAGGCTCCGACGCCAGAAAACTTGACAATCCGGAACACCCCCTCCTCATCGGGCATCGGCACAGCTTGGAGGTCGCTAGGTGACATTGGCATTTTGCCTGCGACGGGCACAATACGCGGAACCTCGCTGGCTGTTTCCAATCGATAGGTCGGCATGAGCGGTGCCTGCTTGACCTTCGTGACCGTAAAGTCTGTCAAGAGCTTCTCGATTTTCTTGCGGGCACTGGGACTGGCGGCAAATTGTAGCCCCTGGGCGATGAGGCGCGATCGCTCCTGCAAATCCCCCTGTTGCCGCGCCAACCGCCAGTAGTGATAGGCCACCGCATCGGTGGGATACTCCGGAAACGCCTCCGGTGGGCGGCTCAGTCGAGAGAAGTCTTTCAGTGCCCGTGCAACATCCTTGGATCCTTCGGAGTTCAGCTCCCGCTCGACCACCAACTCAGCCGCCGCTACGCGATCCTCGACGCTCAATACTCGAAACTCGTAAAGGCTATCGCTACCCGTCTTTTCAAACCGCGTCTGCACAGCCTCCGCAACGCCCTGCCCAAGGATTGAGCGAAACACCTGCGCCGCCACAATGATTTGGTTTTGGTGAATTGGTTCAATCCCCGTCGCCTCAAAGATTTGCTGAGGCGCAAGTCCAGCTTTTTGGAGTCGCTGACAACCATCGCCCCAATCAATCCAGGTGCCCTCTTTGCGCCGCAGCGAAGTCAGCAATGCCTGTGCCGCCGCGTCATCCATTTCCTCGGGGGGCTGAAAATCTGATGGTGTCCCTGCCATAGCCTATGCCTCGCGTTTTTTCTCAATCCAATCTAGCGATGGATATCCTATCGATTCAGCCTACCAGGATCTTCAAGGCCGTTTGACTTTTGTTGCAACAAGAGGATGTTTCAATAGAAGGCGATCGCAGAGTCCAAGGCTGAATTTTCTCCAATCAGCAACGCCTCAATAGAGGGCGATCGCCGGAAATGAGAGCAGTGCATCAATCCTTTGGATAGCAGCTTGAAGGCGCGTTGGCGGATCGCCCTGAACCGTAATGAAGGGTTTTTGTTTAGCCGTCAGAATCTCAATAAACCATTGGTGCATCTCCAGTCGAATCGCTTCGCCCTCGCGGGTGCCATCCTGAACAAAGGGAAAATCGGGTGCGGTCAGAATGTAGCGATCGTAATGGCGCTGGTCGGCCAGTTGCTCAACCTCTGGGCAATCGGTTCCCCGATAGCGGCGATGCCACACATAGGTAGCCAGTGGATCGGTATCGCAAATCAAAACGCGGTTGGCTTGCAGCGCTAGGGCATCTTCCCAAGCGGCTTGCCCCTGGGCGATCGCCACAAACTCCTCGGCTGTCCATTGTTCTGCATGGGGCAGATAGCGCCGTCCTTCCCAGTAATAGCGCCCATATTCCGGCACCCAGGCCGTTTGATAATGCTGTGCTAGGGCTTGTGCCAGCGTTGTGGTGCCGCTGGACTCGACCCCCACAACACAAATGCGCTTTGTGAAATAGGCTTTGGCAGGTGGCGTCAGCATCATCCAGTGGGTCGCCAAGTCAGCCCGGAGCTGGGTGCCCGAAATGGGAAACTGGGTGCGATGCAAGTCCAAATAGCGGTGGGTGGCTCCCATAGCCGCCGCCCAGGGTTCGCCATATCGCTCGGAGGTAAAGGCCACATCGGGCGATCGCCCTTGCAATGCCTCCAGCGATCGCATTGCCCAGGGTTCTGGCGCTTCAGGAATGTCTTCCAAAACCAGGATCACCTCTACATCGGGATGCAGTTGCCGAATCCATTGAGCTCGCACAGATCCCGGAATTGCTTGAGTCGGCGCGTAGCCAACTAGCACGACTAACCGATCGACCTGCGCCTTAGCTGTGCGAATCAGCAAATCATGCCCCAAATGAAACGGGTAAAACTTTCCAACCGTAATCCCCAACGTCATATAGCGATCTCAAGTAATTGGTGAAATGGAGTGTGAACAGTGACTGTTCACACTTCATTCGGGATTACTATGGTTCGGGTTGCATCGCCTCAGCCTGTTGCAGTTGCTGCACACGATAAATCTGGCGGAAGTTCATCAAGCCCCGCACGGCCATGCCCCAAAACACCGCGTAGAGGATGCTAGTGAAATACAACTCGCGGGAGGCATAGAGTGGTACGTAGATGGTATCTATCAGAATCCAGAGATACCAGCTTTCGACATAGCGCCCCATGAGATAAAGATGAGCCACCACACTCAGCACGGTGGTCAGAGCATCCCAAAAGGGAGCCGCACCTCGAATAGCGATGAGCAATGCCCGCAAGCCAATCACCGCAACGACAACCAGCACGGCGGAGATGCCCATCCACTTCTGCGACACATGGCCGACGGGACGCTCTTGCTGGTGACTGCCCCCTTTCAGCCAGATGTAAATCGCTTGCAGACTGGTGACAAAGTAGAATCCCTGAATCGCCACCTCGGCATAAAGCTGCACCTGGTAGAAGACGATGCCATATAGCACCACCCCGACTAACCCGACCCACCAGCCCAGCGGGCGATTTTTGGCCAGCAGCCAAACACTCCAGGCATAGGAGACAACGGCGATCGCCTCCAATAGTGTCAGATTCACCGGAATGAGCGTCTGCACCGAGAGCAGCAAAATTCCCAGACTCAACCCGCCACCAATCATCCACTCCAAGCCAGCCTGTTTGTTGATCAAGCGTTCTATCCCCTGAACCATCCTTTCGTCAAAACCAGGGCATTGCGATCGCCAAACCTGCGGAAATGCCGAATTCTCGTAGTTTAGCCTGGGATACCTTTGGGCTTTACCTGAGATGAAAGAGGCATAGAAAAACTAGACAAATCTTTGGGGATTTGAGCGTTGAAAATTATCATAAGTGGAAATTTTGAGGGCGATCGCCACTCCCACAAACAACAAACTTCCTGCCAAAAATCAAGCAGGAAGGTTGAAAGAGCAAGCTATCCAGTTATTCGAGAAAATCTCGGTAACGCCAAGTTTTTTTAGCGTTTGAACGGAGAGGGAGGGATTCGAACCCTCGGTACGGCTAAACACCGTACAACAGATTAGCAATCTGCCGCTTTCGACCACTCAGCCACCTCTCCAGGCGGATCAACAATCTGTGAAACTCATCATAGCAGACCTCATGAAGTGGGGTCGCAGAATCCGAGGATGATTTTTTTCGAGACGCATTGTGGATACGCCGCGTCTCGGAAAGCATCATTCCCTTAGCCCATGAAGTTGTTGGAAAAGATTGTAAAGAGGATATGGACTTGAGTTCGGGATGTGAAAGATTGCTGTACCGAAATAGTTTATCCTTCCACGAAGATTTGAGGATAAGCAAATTGTAGAAATTCTGAAGAATCACTACAGGGGGCGTCAAAACCCAGCAATGTCCGCTAGGGGTAGGGTATTGTGGGATGCAGAGCGATCGGTTATGTCTGCACAGCCTTTCTTAAAAATTGAGTCTCCTAATTAGGACAGGAATTACGCAAAACTTGCATCATCCTAGGTGGATTCGTTGATGTTGTGGCCGCGACGCGGCCACAACATCAGCAAAATGCGTAAGTCCTATAGGACAGACATGGCTCACCAGATGCCATACCTCAGTTCACAATGCATTGTGTCTAGTGGTTAGGTGATTGATGTGAGCGGTGCTTGCCCTACAGGGATGAGAGATCCGTTTAGTGGGCAGCAAATTCTGAAAGGGTGCTGAATAATAGGGAGACGGCTCAAAAGTTGTGTTGATGTTTGGGGGTAGGTTGTGATGCAACGACAGCGACACGGACAGAGACTGTTGTGGAGTTGTGTGCTGGGTTTGAGCAGCGTTGGGCTAGGAGCATTGTTGCCTGCAAACCTGCCTGGCGGAGTGTCGATTGCCCAGGCGGAAGAATTTACGGAGTGGCAATACAACCCCGACACGCAGCAGCTTGAGGTTGTATTGCCTGAAAACAGCACACCGCGCTTTTTCTTGCTGGCTCAGCCTGCTCGGATTGTGTTGGATTTGCCGAATACCGATGTGGGCAATCTGGTGAGTGAGCAGAACTATTCTGGCGTCGTGCGGCGGGTGCGGGTAGCACAGTTTGAACCGGGGGTGACGCGGATTGTATTGGAACTGACGCCTGATACCGTGCTGGCTCCAGGGCAAGCGGAATTGACCGAGGTGGAGACCCTGCCTGGAGGCGCAACGCGCTGGACGCTGCGTCCGTTGCTAGCCGGAGACACTGTCGCTGACGATACTGTTGGCGAAAACCTGGCAGCAACTCCAATTGAACAGGAACAGGCTCCTGAGATCGTAGAGCCTCCAGCAGAAGCGGCAGTTCCAGCTGAACAAGAGCCTGCAATGGTGGAACCTTCACCCGAGGAAGTAGCGGCTCCAATTGAGCAGGAACCTGAGATCGTAGAGCCTCCGACAGAAGCGGCAGCAGCTCCCGTAGAAGAGGAGCCTGCGGTGGTGGAATCTTTGCCAGAGGAGGCAACGGCTCCGATCGAACAGGAACCTGAGATCGTGGAACCTCAGGCAGAGGCTCCCGTGGAACCTGTGGAAGAGGCTCCTGCTGTGGTGGAATCTCCGACAGACGCTCCGGTAGACAATGTGGCCGAAGCGGATTTGCCAGAAGAGGCACCAGCGGCAGAAGCAGCAGAACCCCTGGCAGAAGAAGCCGAGGAAGCCGCGATCGCTCCCCAAGCTCCCGCACCCGACCCCATCCCCACCCTCGAAACGCCAACAGAACCGACTACTCCAGCGGAGGTGTTACCCTCTGAGCCCGCCTCAGTGGAACAGCCCGATCCTTTCGCTGCAGAAGCCCTCCCAAATGATGAGCCTGTGGCATCGCCACCTATCACTCCAGATGCCGCAGATCCCGAAGTCGTACCCGAACCAACCACTGAACCCGCTCCGCTCGGCACCGAAGAATCGCCGTTGGTCAGTGAGGGAGCCGATTTTTTGCAAACAGAACCTGCTTCGTTGCCACTAATCCAGTCGTCAGTCGGGGGGGGTGACATGGATGAAGCTGACGAGGAGGCGATCGCCCTCGACAGCTCTGTTGCCATCGATCCGGATGAGGAGGAAAATGCGATCGATATTCCTGTCGATTTTCCAGAACCCACTGAACTTCCCGACATCGAAGAGGAGGAAAATCCTGAATCAACAGTGTTTCCTCCCACATCCGAAGAACCAACAGAAGCGGAAAGTGTCACAGTTCCGCCCCTGGATGATGCAGAGCCAAGCCCTGAACCCGAGGAAATCGCTGCGGCTCCAGCCGATCCACTGCTGCTCATCCCATCGGGCACGACGCTGCAGCTGCGCTATCCCGGCAGCACACCGATAGCGTTGGAAGACGATCAGGTGTGGCAGGAAGTGTTGGTACTGGCCGAGCCGATTCAGGATGAACAGGGCAATGTGCTACTTCCTGCGGGCAGCGAGATATTAGGACGGTTTGAAGCGAGCAGACGAGGGAGCCGCTTTATCGCTCAGGCGATCGCCATTGACGAACAAATCATTCTGTTTGAGGCCGAATCCGATCGGGTGCGGGGGGATAACGAGTCGCCTCGGACGATCGCGCCAAATCAGATTATTGAGCTGGATGTTGAGGAAGATGTGCGTCGGACAGCCGTAGGGGGATGAGAAGAGAGGAGTGGATGAGGAGATGGGTATCAAGCACGGATGAGTGACATGAAAGTAGACAAACGCAGATAAAAATCCTTGGTGTCTTTGTGGTTTGTATCCGACAGCCTACATCGTTCCCCGGAAGATGCCTTGGGGGCGGACGAGCAGAACAACGATCATTAGCAGTAATGCGACGACGAGCTTGTATTCCGAGGAGAAGAGGTAGGTGCTAAGTTCTTGGCTGATGCCGATGACGAAGGAGCCCGCGATCGCCCCGTAAGGATTACCAATGCCGCCCAAAATAACCGAGGCGAACATGGGCAGAATCAAGAACCAGCCCATATCCGGTCGCACAGCGGTGATGAGCCCGTACATCGCCCCACCCAGGGAAGTCAGCCCGGCTGCCAGCACCCAGGTCCATACCACCACCTGCTCCACGTTGATCCCCGATACCCGTGCTAGGTCGACGTTGTCGGCAACCGCCCGCATAGCCTTGCCAACCTTGGTATGTTGCAGCAGATAATGCATACCCACAATGGCGAGAAGGGCCAGACTAATGACCAGAATACGGCTGAAGGTGATGCGGATGCCGCCAATATCGAGCGCACTAAACACGGGCAGGTTGTACTGTTTGTTGCCCGCCCCCCACGACAGGATGATGCCGTTTCGTAAAAATAACGCCAGTCCAATAGAAATGATGATCAGGGTGGTGGATGAGGCGCGGCGATCGCGCATCGGCGACCACACGACTTTCTCTAGCAGGAGCGCCACCGCAATGGTGAGCAAGGCTCCGGCAATGGTCGACATCCACAGGTTCAGACCCAGGGCATTGGCCGTCCAGGTGAAGTAGGCACCCAGGGTCATCATGTCGCCATGGGCAAAGTTAGCGAGGCGCAGAATGCCGTAGGTGAGCGTCAATCCGACTGCGGCGAGGGCGATGATGCTACCGACGGCCACACCATTGACAAGGGTTTGGATGAATTGCTGATCCATGTTTGGGAGGGGAAGGTTTTACTGTTTCAGGGGATTTTCAGTAGCGTACCAGAGAGATTGGGGGATATGAGAAAGATTGGGAGAAGAAATTAACCACAGAGGCACAGAGGACACAAAGATGGATCTGCGAAAGATTTCAGGGGAGGTGATTGGAGCAGCGATCGCAGTCCATCGGGAGTTGGGACTGGGGTTGTTGGAGTCGGCGTACGAGATGTGTTTGGAGTATGAGTTGCGACAGCGCGGTGTCAAGGCAGAGAAACTAATTCCCGTGCCTGTTGTCTACAAAGGCATCCAACTGGATTGTGGCTATCGGCTTGATTTGCTTGTTGAAAATTGCATGATTGTAGAACTTAAAGCCGTTGATGCGCTGCTCCCCATCCACGATGCTCAACTTCTCACCTATCTCAAACTCCGCAACCTACGCCTAGGACTCCTCATCAACTTCAACGTGCCCCTGCTCAAACATGGTGTCAAACGACTTATCAATAACTAACTCTCTGTGTCCTCTGTGCCTCTGTGGTTCACTCCCTCATCCTTCTCAAAGAAAGCGATAATGGCGAGACTGTCTCCAAGCTTTCCGCACTCAAAAAATGCCTCGTGTTTCTTCGATCAAAGGCGTTCGGGTTGTGGCGATCGCTGCTCTCATTTTCTGGGTGGCCTGCTGCATCTTTGCGCTGCAACGGTATTTCAACTTCTACCCTACCTATGTCGCCTTTGATCAGGGCATCTTCAATCAGGTGTTTTGGAATACGATGCATGGGCGGTTGTTTGAGAGTTCTCTGTCTTCCACCGAGTCGATTAATGTGTTGGTGGATGGGGAAGCCCCAACGGTGTTCTATCGCCGATTGGGTCAGCATTTCACCCCGGCACTGTTGCTCTGGGTTCCCTACTATGCCCTGGTGCGATCGCCCGTCGGATTATCTGTGCTGCAAATCAGCCTAATTACCGCTGCGGGCTTTGTGCTGTATGCGCTGGCACGGCATTACCATCCCCCTCGGCTCTCCGTTTTCATAACCCTCAGCTACTACTGTGCCAACGCCGTCATCGCACCGACGCTGGCCAACTTCCATGACCTCTCGCAACTGCCGCTCTATCTTTTTACGGCATTCCTGGCACTAGAAAAGCGCGTGTGGTGGTTGTTCTGGGTCATGGTTGGGCTGACCTTGCTGGTGCGGGAAGACACCGGAATTGTACTGTTTGGGATTGGGCTGTACTTCATCCTCAGCCGTCGCCACTGGCGAGTGGGAGCGCTGGTCTGTGTCCTCAGCGTGGGCTATATCGTGCTGGTGACAAATGTAGTGATGCCGCTATTTTCCGAGGATATTTCGCGGCGATTCATGGTGGAGCAGTTTGGCCATTTCATCGACAATCAAGAAGCTTCGACTGTGGAGGTGTTGTGGGCGATCGCCAGCCAACCCGGCAAACTCCTCGCCAACCTTTTCACCCCCCTCGATCGCACCATCAACTATCTACTGGGGCAGTGGCTCCCGCTCGCTTTTGTCCCGGCCCTTTCCCCCTCCGCCTGGGTGATGATCGCCTTTCCCCTCACCAAAACCTTGATGCGGCAAGACCCCACCGCGCTCTCACTGCACCTGCGCTACGCCCTCACCTTCATTCCGGGTCTGTTTTATGGCGCCATCCTTTGGTGGGCACAACACCCTCTGCAATTCCAGCCCAAAATCCAGAATTTCTGGAGGGTATGCATCGGGCTCGCTCTGGTGCTGACGATCACCTCCAACCCCAACCGTGCCCTCTCCATCGTTATCCCCGATTCATTTCAACCCTGGGTCTATGCCTCTCCAGCAGAACAGTGGAATCATGCCCAGGCGGTGCGGCGGCTGATGCGACGCATTCCCCCCGAGGCGAGTGTGTCGGCCACCAGCTACCTAATCGCCCACCTCTCCAATCGCCGCTCGGCTGTGCGCTACCCCGAACTCCGCATCCACGAGGATGATGGCGAAGTGCGTTTGGTGGATTACGTGATGATGGATTTCTGGTATCCGCGACTGTTCCAGCGTGCCTTCGATGATGAGCGCCAAACCTTGCAAGGAATGGAAGACATTCTCGGCACCTGGCTCGACAGCGGCGAGTATGGCATGGTTGGCTTCCAGAGTGGCGTCGTGTTCCTGCGCAAAGGGGCAGCGTCTAGGCCACAACCTCTAGAGCGCTGGGAGAGGTTTCGGGGAACGTTCAGCGACACAAACTAAAGCAATGAGAGCAGGCGACGGTTTCGAGGTTTACTGCCCCGCTTCTTCGTCGAAGATAATCTTGACCCATTCTGGTGGTTCGGGAATGGGATTGCCCAAGCGTTCTAGCAACAACCATCCCGCCAGATGAACCGTGAACAAATAAACAAAGTCGCTCAGCAATACGGTGCCGACCGTGAGGGTTTGTACCCAAACCAAATTCACTTCTCCCAGGGCACCGACCCCCAACCAGCCCCAACTCACCAGAATCGAAACAATCCACTGGATGAAATCCGCCAAGCGGCTCGTGAGATAGACCCATAGATCTTCGCCGAGGAAAACCGAGAGCAACCAGACCCGAACGAAAAAGCTAAGGCTGGCGAGGATCGCCCCGGTTGTAATGGAGCCCGCCCAATTCATCCGGTATTTCCAGGTGGCGCCCAGCTGCATCCCGAGTAAGCCGTAGGGGATCAAGAACAGGAGACTGAGGTAGGGTCCCATGAGGATGGAGAGCAAGAGCGCCGTCACCACCAAACCCACAATCCCCGCGCGCCTGCCCCACCGTAGGTAGATTAGTGCTAGCGGCAAGGGCAAGATGACACGCATCCAGGCAATCAGGCTGAGGTAGTAGCTGGCTAGCCAGAGCAGACTGGTGGTGCTAGCAAAAAAGGCTGTTTCCACCAAAACGAGGGGTGGCGACGAGGGGTGGGGT
>JADEXA010000052.1 GCA_015207365.1 Vacuolonema iberomarrocanum LEGE 07170 | reverse complement strand
TCGTAAATCGCTTGGCGAAATTGGCGCAGCGTTTCAAGATGATCTGACATGAGTGGTAGAGCGTAGAGTTTTAGATCCTCTACCACTTTCCTGCTCTTCTTTCACCCGGTTTGTCCAAAGTCCAGAACCTGAGATTCGATTATGGTTTTTTCAATAAAAAGACGTTCGTAGTTTGTAGCCCAAATAAGCTGTGGAGTGCATCATTATAAGACGCACTCCACAGCTTATTGCTTGATCAAAATTACAACAACGTAGCATTTAATTTTTAGCCACATGTTGAATGAATGGGTTTAGCTAAGAATACCTTCCTTCTTAGCCATCGAAATCATTAAATCTGTGACTCGGCAAGAGTAACCCCACTCGTTGTCGTACCAAGACACAAGCTTAAAGAAGTTGGCGTTTAGCTCGATCCCCGCCCCCGCATCAAAAATGCTGGAGTTGCTATCTGAAATAAAGTCAGATGAGACGACGGGTTCGTCAGTATAGCCCAGAATTCCCTTCAGTCCGTTTTCAGAGGCACTTTTCATCGCGGCGCAAATATCCGCGTAGCTGGTAGCCTGCTCTGTTTTGATGGTCAAATCAACCACCGACACATCCAGAGTTGGTACGCGGAAGGCCATACCGGTTAGCTTTCCTTTTAGCGTTGGCAGAACCAAGGTCACTGCTTTGGCGGCTCCGGTAGAGGCCGGAATAATATTCTGGGATGCCGCCCGTCCACCGCGAAAATCTTTTTTGCTGGGGCCATCAACCGTAGCCTGGGTAGCGGTTGTGGCGTGAACGGTTGTCATTAACCCTTCAGCTAGTCCAAAGTTGTCCTGAATCACTTTGGCGACAGGTGCCAAACAATTGGTTGTACAACTTGCATTGGAAACAACGGTGTCTGTCTCAGGGTTAAACTCATCTTCGTTAACCCCTACAACCATTGTGCGAACACGATCGGGATCCTTTGTGGGTGCGGAAATAACAACGCGCTTAGCCCCCGCTTGAATATGCTTTGAGGCGGCTTCTTGGGTGGTGAACAAACCGGTTGACTCTACAACGTAATCAACATTGAGCTTATCCCAGGGCAGCTCTTCAGGATTCCGCATCGAGTAGCAAGGAACAAAGGTGCCGTCTATGACAATGCCATCGTCCTTTGCTTCAACAGTGCCGTTGTACCGCTTGTGTGTGGTGTCGTATTTCAGCAAGTAGGCAAGGCTATTGGGTGGAACCAGGTCGTTGATGCCGACAAATTCTATGTTGGGATTGTGAAAGCTGGAGCGAAGGACTAGGCGACCAATCCGCCCAAATCCATTGATTGCAACTCTTATAGGTGCCATGTAGTAACTCCTTGATTACACGCTCTTGCTCAAGATATTGCAAATTCTCTCCATTCCTCTGGGATCACAGAGTTTATTAAGATAGCGGAGCGCTGAATAACGCATCGGGTGTAGCCATTTGGAGATCACCGAGAGGTGGCAGATCCAGAGTAGCTGGCAAAAGATTTTTGGCTGTAAGGACTCTGGATTAAATAGCTTCAATAGCTTTGCTGTACTCAGGGAACGTCTACATCGATCTCAAAATCGATCTCAAATGACTTGTGAATCAGATGTGAAAGGGGGCGGCTGTGTTTCTCCTTATACGTCGTTAGCGTCAGTGAACTCGGATCACTAGATCCAGTACCGACCAAATCCACTTTGCTGACCGGCTGGGAGTGACGATCTTGAGGACGGTATCCTGGAGCGGTGCGATCGCGAGTAATATCAAATCCGCTTGAAGAACCCAACTATTATTTATGCCCGCTGCATTGCAGCGGGCATAAATAATAGTTGGGTTTCACGGATATTTAACTGGATCTAACTGGATCTAATATGAGACCGTGCAACATTGACTCCTCTCGATAATTTTTGATTGAACAAGATCTCGTAAGTTAGCAGGTGCAATTAAACCTAAAACCCTAAAAACCTGTGCCGCCCGCAGCGCGGGCGGCACAGGTTTTTAGAGTCTGGTTTTTCATCATGCCGAGCTACTTATCAAAAGGGGGATAAGCAAACCCTGCCACCCCCGCTCAACATTGGATATCAGCGAACAGGCCGTACAGACTGACCGTCGTCATCAAACACTGAATTCACAGCCGACTCTGCCGATAAGGTTGCGTTCACCCGGGAGCCATGGGTGAAATACAACAGGCTACCAATGAAAATGCCGCCGCCAATGATGTTACCGATAGTGACGGGCAAAAAGTCCCAGAACACCATATCCATGCCAGTAATGGGGGCACCCAAGGCCATGCCGGTTAAGATGAAAAACATGTTAACGACAATGTGCTCCATGCCTAGGGCTACGAACGCCATGATTGGCCACCAGCAAGTTAGAATTTTGCCGGGCACTGATTTACTGACCATGCCAAACATCGCTGCCATACAAACGAGGAAGTTGCACACGATACCCCGCACGATAAAGAGGGTGAAACCATTCAGTCCCATTTCACGAACGGCAACTGATTTTGCCAGAGCGATATTCATAATCTGTTCACCCACTGCATTGGGCTCGATCGTCCCGGCATTTGTGAGTGAGTAGCTGATCATCAACGCCGCTAACAAGCAACCCAGGAAATTTCCTAGATAAACCCAAAGCCAATTTCTGAGGGTGCTGTTCCAGCTAACTCGACCAGCCCACAGTGCAGCAGCGAAAATCGCAAAATTACCTGTGACGAGCTCCATGCCAAAAATGACAATAGACACAAATCCCCAAGGGAAAAGAGCTGCTCCCAAAAATGGGATGCCAGATTGTACAGAAACTGTCACAGCCAAAGTGGTTGCAACGCCCAAAGCCATACCCGAGTAAAAGCCGCGAATCAGCAGATCTTTGATACTTAGACGCGCTTTTGTTTCTCCGGCTTTGACGGTAGCTGTCATCAAGTCAGCCGGTGCTGTGTAATCAAACATGTCATCTCCTAGTGAAAATACTTGCTCAACCTGTTCTGTGTTGCATTTGCACATGCTGCCTGTCTCTAGTCAGCTCTAAACGTTGACTAACGTCTTGGCTTCCTTCGGTATGGCACCAAAGTTTTCAATTAATAGGTCACTCAGCACTTGAAGAAGCTCGTCGCAGGGGACTGCCTTGCGAACCAGCTCACCCAGCTGGGCATCTTTGCCGACCTTGCCGCCCATGTAGATATCTACCGCTTCAACGGTCTCGCCATTTTTACGAGTCTTCGTCCCGATCAAACCAATGTCACCCGCTTGAGGCTGACCGCAGGAATTAGGACAGCCTGTCCAGTGAATGCGAACCCGTTGCGGGATATGGAATTTTTCGTCCAACTGCCGTGCGATCGCCACCCCTCGATCCTTGGTTTCTATCTGTGCAAAGTTGCAGTACTTTTTGCCGGTGCAGGACACTAGTGAGCGAGATAGGGGTGGGGGAGCAATTTGGAGCTTTTGTAACAAGGGTTCCGTCAAAAGGACAGAGACGCTGGTCTCAGAAATGAATGGCAGAATGACATTTTGCTCCACGGTTAGGCGAATCTCACCATTGCCATACACATCAGCGAGTCGGGCTAGCTCGAACATGACCTCTGCTGACAGGCGTCCTGCCGGGACGTGCAAACCGACATAAACATAACCGGCCTGCTTCTGGGGATGGATCCCCAGATGGTCTTGCTTGTCGCGATCGATCAATGTGGTCGGTGCTGCAGGCAACAGAGGTTGCCCCATGGAATGTTCAATCTCGGCCCGAAAGCGGTCAAGTCCCCACTTTTCGATTAACCACATGAGTCGAGCCTTTGCTCGCTTTACGCGCAATCCTTCTGCTAAACCACTCGTTGTGTAAACAGTGAGAATGGCTCGTGAAATTTCTAGAACCTCTTGATTAGGATGAACCCAGACATTGAGAGGTATCGCTTCGGCGCAGCGCTGTGCTGATAGATAACCGCCCACCAAGACGTTGAAGCCGACCTCTCCCTCTCGTATGGCAGGGACAAAGGCAATGTCGTTGATTTCTGCGTGGATGGAATTATCACGACTGCCTTCCACGGCAATATTGAACTTACGAGGCAGGTTGCTAAAGTCCGTATTGCCTTCCCCATGGTTTGTGAGCATGTCCTGAAGCTGCTGTATCAACTCACGGGTATCGATCACCTCATCTGGGTCGATACCGGCTACAGGGGAGCCTGTAATGTTTCGCACATTGTCGAAACCCGACTGCACCGTTGTCATTCCTGCGTCTTTCAAGCGACGAAAGATATCAGGAATATCCTCGAAACGGACGCCTCTCAACTGAACATTCTGACGGGTGGTGATATCACCACTGCCATCATCACCATAGCGCTGAATAATATCGGCTAATAGCCGCATTTTCTTGCTGATTAAATAACCATTGGGGGTGCGCAGCCGTAACATAAATTGGCCTGGCGTAACTGGCCGGAAGAAAATTCCTAGCCATTTGAGTCGCAATTCTAAATCAGTCTTGTCAATATTTTCCCAACCAACTTTGGCAAAATATTCCAACTCATCTTTGACGGCAAGCCCATCTTTTTCTGCCTTAGCTTTCTCAATCTTATTGAGCTTTATATTTGCGTCAGTTACAAAACTCACTGTCTTTTCTCCGCAGCCGAAGAACATCGAGAAGACACTCGCAACCGAAAAAATCCAATCAAAAACATCAGATTCTCGGAAGATTAATCGTGTCTATGTTGTGAAAGAAAATAAGAAAATCAAGTTTTGTTGTGCTTCATCACAATATGTTTCATAGGTTAGGAGGTCGATCGCGTTCGTTTTGTATACATTGCAACTATTCTCTAAACTCGAATTAGCTGAGTGCATCAAATTGATGCGATTTTGGAATAATTATGTATTTCATGTGATTAAAATTACTGGCAGTACGAACAACAAGATTTTGAGGACGAAAATTTTGATTTGATAAAACGTTTGATTTGTCTTGAGTTAACCCAATAAATTTTTGAAACTATATTTTCCCGACATATTTTCTAGGAGATGCTAGTCGTTTTTCACAGGACGTATGTTTGATTTGGCAAGGTCTTGGATTGATATGGCAATCCGAAATCGGATGGGCAAGGCGCCCACCTTTCCCATCCGATTCACAAATCATTTGAGATCGCTATATAAAGTGATGGAGTAATCCTTTGCTCAGTGGGTCGGCATTCCGTTAATATCGATATCGACCAGCAGAGCTTGCAATAAAGGCTCGCAATATAAAGATGGTTGATGAAGAGTAGAAGTTGCCATGATTTTGCAACAGGTTGAAGTCGCAAAAGAAGCTGCAAGATGCGGAGATTGGGGCAGCGTTACTGAGCTGCTTCGTCAGTTGCTCCAGTCGGCTGATAACAATAAGCCCCAGCAGTGGCAGCCAGAAGTGCAGGAAATGGTTCTGGCACTAGCATTGCAAGTTCTGGAAACCGGAGACTTTTCGACCCGTTGGCATATGGCGAAACTACTGCCTGCTCTCGGCTCTATTGCAATCGATCCCCTAATCACGATTTTGGAGGATAGCGAAGCGGATTTGGAGGAGCGTTGGTTTGCTGGGCGCTTACTCGGTCAATTTCGAGGGCCGGATGTGATGGCTGTTTTGGTGCAAGTGCTCCAACAAGCGACTGATCCTGATCTGTCTGCTATTGCAGCCCATGCCCTGGCCAATCAAGGAACAGTCGCCATTCCTCACTTGGCGTCATTATTGACCCATCCATCCGCTTGCCTACATGCGCTCCATACGCTGGCTCAAATCCCCGATGCTAGCGTAGTTACTCCAATGCTATCGGTCGTGACCCATGCCGACCCTGAAGTCCGCTCGGCTGCAATTCTGGCGCTGAGTAACTTTCGGGATGAGCGCATTCTCCCAGTATTAATGTCGGCAGTACATGATCGAACCACAACAGTGCGTCGGGCGGCAGCAATTGGCTTAGGACGATGGGCAACACCTAACGCTGATGAGGCTGTTTTACTACCCGTCCTGACCCCCCTTTTGAAAGACTGGCAGATGGCGGTTTGTGAAGAGGCTGCGATCGCCCTAGGACGCTTAAAAACAGAGGGTGCTGTGAGAGTTTTAGCGACTGAGTTGCGAGCTCCCCTTACCCCGCTTCCTTTGCAGATTGTTTTGATTCGCGCCCTGGCCTGGACTGAAACGTCTTTAGCCCTAACGTTTCTACAGCAAGCCTTACCTCAGCTCCCTGCTCCGGCCGTTGTAGAGCTTATTCAGGTTTTGGGACGTGTATCTGGAGAATCCTTACAGACTCAGGCCGCTTCTATTCTGTTGGCCTTTTGGTCGACTTATGACGCTCTTAATGAGCCAGAGTCCAAGATTTTGCAAGCCCTTGCCCATGCGTGGGAACTCCTCGGAGATCCCCGTGCTATCCCGGCCTTAGAGCAACTCAAACACCATGCCCAACTTCAGGTCGTCCTCCACGCTGACTCAGCGTTAAAACAACTAGCCATTGTTACTTGCAGCCTTTGAGGATGCTGTCTGGTTACGAACAACGAGTTCGGGATAGCCACTTTCAGGACAGTGTTGCCGATCGAACATCAGATCAGGAAAGACCCCAATCACAATTTCGGCGGTGGTATAAATGCGGCAACCTTCGAGGAGATGTCCCCCAAGGGTTTGGCCTTCCGAGTCGGCGATCGCCATGTGATAGTGCGATCCCTGCACTCCCATGACCCCTGTGAGCGAGAGAATTTCGAAGTGTCCGGTGTACGTAGTGCCATCGGGTTGATTCGCTAGGCGAAGGGTTGCCTGAGTCAGGCTGCCGACGCAGGTGAGGATGCAGGCGGCGTTGAGTTGATGGCGATGAACCAGGGCATCTAATTCTTCCTTGAGATCTTGATTGGGTGCGAGGCGTAGGGCGATCGCTTGCATGGGTGTTGGCTGAATAAGCTCTACAACTTGAGAAGAGGTGGCTACCGTCATGAGAATATCCTCAGATTGCAACGTCCTGACAGCAAAATTGTGATTCGTCTTTGGAGCAAGCTAATGTTTTAGCGTCCTGGAAGAGAACTATTGTCTAAACCGTCAGCCCAGCCTCCGGTTTCTAGCGCTAAACCGTTCTTATTTCGGTGTTGACAGACACGAGAAGTTGAGCATTTTATAAAGGTGAAGATTGGCTAGAACTATTAGCTTTCGCTTCAGCAAAAATTAGTCTTTATCATAAATTTTGAACGATCAATGGTGTCGATAATCCTTCGGCTTCAAGGACAGTATATTTTGCGGAAATGGAATGATTCCACAGGTCAATAAATGCCTTTAGTGGAAAAGGAAGATTCTTGTCCTGGGGAGATGTTTTAGCATCATCAGTGTCGTAGAAATGGAGCCGTTCAATTAAGTCTGCCCGTAAGGGGTCGACAAGGTTTGCCCGATAGCCTCCACGATCATTCACCTCAGAAAAACAATAAACCTGATGATAGTTATTGCCAGAAATTTCTCGATACTGTAAGAGCACATAGACATCGACCGGATTGGCAGGAAGTTGTAGGGGAATTTCGAGGCGTTTTTGATGGGCGAGAAAAGGTTGGCGGTGGCTGTTGCGAATACCGTAATAGCCAACTTTGTCGGCTTGTAAGGGATATTTTCGAAAGCGAGGTTGCACAAACGTTCGCATAAAAGATGCCAGATCCAACGCTTCGACGGTGTAGGCCGCAATCAGATCCAGATGCAGATCATAAGCTGGGGTACTGCCAATGTTGTAGACTCCGAGGTGGGTTCCTTGTGCATCCAAACTAGGCTGGATATCGCAATAGATATGAGGCAAAGAAGCCAGTCTTAGCTGGCGTTCGATCGCTCCTCGATAAAGTCTGCTTTCTTGACGCGTTTCCTGCAAAAGTTGATAGAAAAACCAAGTCTGTAGCCCCAACACGGCTATAAAAATCAGACCTGCAATAATCAAATACGCTTCCATACCAAGTGAACCTGTTAAACCTGCCATCCACTCAGGAATGAGTCCGTCTGCGTTAAGTGCCCATCCGAGAACTCGCGAGGGGTTTTGGAATCCAAAATCCCCATAGAGGTTTCGCGTCGGTACTAAGCAGTGTACTGGTAAATGGGGAGGTTGAAACGGCTGGGCGATCGCCCCACGCTGCCTACATAGGGTGGCAGAGAGAGAGGCAAGATTGTGGTCCCCATCACATTTTGTCGGGTTCTTTCCTGCCTACAATCTGCGAGGATCGCAAAGATAGGGCGACGAGCGTTCAATGGAGAGCAAGGATATGACGCAGTCAGATGCAGAGTGGCAGGCGATCGCAGCCTATGTAGATCAGATGGCGACAATGATTGAGCTGCCGATTCCCCCAGAATGTCGAGAGGGTGTGATTGCTAATGTGATGCGAACAAAGGCGATCGCTCAACTGTTTCTCGATTTCCCAGTACCGGATGAGGTTGAAATTGCGCCGACCTTTGACCCTTAAGCCTGTCTTGAACCGGAAGTTAGGGGATTTGAGCGGAACAAAGAAAAGAGTCCTGTGGTTTTGGTGTGAAAGGAAGGGGTGGAATGCAGAATTGGGAGCAGATGGATGCGATCGCCATCACAACGGCGGTGCAAACGGGAGAAACAACGGCACGGGCGGTGACGGAGGCAGCGCTGCAGCAGATTGAGGTGGGCAATCCAGCGCTCAACGCCTTCACAGAGGTGCTGGCGGAACAGGCGCTGGCCTCGGCAGATGCGGTGGATGGGGCGATCGCCCAGGGCAAAGATGCGGGGCCTTTGGCAGGTGTACCCTTTGCGGTCAAAGATTTGTACGATGTGTCCGGGATGACAACCCTGGCGGGTTCTAAAATTAATCGTGACAATCCCCCTGCAACCCAAGATGCAACAGCGGTGGCGCGATTGAAACAGGCCGGTGCGATTTTGGTGGGCACCCTGCATATGGATGAGTATGCCTACGGATTTGTCACTATCAACAGCCATTATGGAGCGACCTATAATCCCCACGATGTCAGCCGTGTGGCGGGGGGATCATCGGGTGGTTCGGCGGCAGCGGTGGCCGGAGGCTTGATACCCCTCAGCCTGGGCACCGATACCAATGGCTCAATTCGAGTACCCGCTTCCCTCTGCGGCATTTTGGGACTGAAACCCACCTATGGCAGACTTTCCCGTGCTGGGGTGGCGCTTTTTTCTACAAGTCTCGACCATGTTGGGCCGTTTGCACGGTCGGTACGCGATATTGCTGCGAGTTTTGACGCGATGCAGGGAGCAGACCTGCGTGACCCCATCTGTACGGAGCGATCGCCTGAACCCACGTTACCGCAACTGCCCCAGGGCCTTAATGAGCTGACAATAGCGGTGGCAGACGATCATTTTGCAACAGGAGCTAGTCCGGACATCTTCGCAGCGCTTGAAACTGTTGCCAAAACACTGAACGCTGAAAAGCGTGTCACGATTCCCGAAGCAAAGCGGGCGCGGGCGGCGGCCTATATCATTACGAGCTGCGAAGGCACCAATCTCCATTTTTCCCGGCTGAAAGAGCGTCCCATGGATTTTGACCCGGCCACGCGCGATCGCTTCCTGTCGGGAGCCTTTATCCCTGGCCATTGGTACACCCAGGCGCAGCGGTTTCGTCGTTGGTATCGCGATCGCGTCCGAGAGCTGTTTGAGCAGGTGGATCTCATCCTTGCACCGACGACGCCCTGCGTTGCTCCAAAGCTTGAGCAGCAAACCCTGGTGATCGACGGCGAAGAGGTGCTGCTCCGACCGAACCTGGGACTCTACACGCAACCGCTGTCTTTCATTGGCTTGCCCGTCCTCTCGGTTCCGGTGCAGCAGCCTGACGGCTTGCCCATCGGCATCCAGATCATTGCAGCTCCTTACCAGGAAGCGAAAATACTGCGGGCTGCTGCTGTCCTAGAAGCTGCTGGAGTCATTGCAGCTCCTGCGGTCGTGGGACATTAGAACTGGCGGCGGGCGAAGATGAAAGTGGAGATCGCCAGTAACAGCGAGATGTAAACGAGGGCATAAATCGCACTTGCCGTTAGTTCCAGACCACTGGGCATTAGTTCCATGCCGTAGATGGCCTGATTTTTGAGGTTGAGGCGCGACAGGTCGGGCAGCAGCACATACATCACTTCTGTGATCCGTTGGAAGCCAGAGCTTTCGCTGATGGCACCCAGTTGCAATAGGTCGCGGCTCGATTGCCCCATCAAATACACACCAAACGTCAGCAATGTGGCTAGTAAAGGGCTGGTGAAAACGCCAAACAGAATGGCTACAGCCGTGATCAACGACAGTTCGATGAACTGAAAAATAGACGAGACAATGATGCTGGCGTAGGGCGTAGGGGTGCGAAATAGGAAAATTGCCAAAATAGCGAAATAAATGACGGTCATGGCGGCAATCAGGACGGCCAGCATGGCTGACAGGCCCAAGTGTTTCCCTACAATGAACTCCAGCCGACTGACGGGTTTGGAGATGAGCACATAGACCGTGCGTTTTTCAATTTCCTTATTAACGAGCCCCGTGCCAATGAACACGGCAATGACCAACCCCACGATGCTAATAGCCGCTAGCCCTAAATCCAGCAGCATCTTGTCCTCGGTGCTTCCGGCAATATCCACCAGAAACCGTCCGGCGAGAAACAGAAGGACGGCATACAGCCCGACCAGATATAGGATGCGATCGCGAATGACCTCTCGAAACACATTGGTCGCAATTACAAGCACACGCCCAAGATTCATCCAACACCTCCTGTTGTGTTAAGCGGAATAATCCACCTTCTTATTGGGTCAGTGGGGTCGCAGTCCAACTGAGCGATCGGAGACGCGATCGCCGTTTGTGGATCAACTCCCTGCTGCAGCAAGGCCGGATCGGCAACCTGCCGAACCCGGCAGGTTCGCTGCAAAAAGTAGCCCCCTGGTCGTGAGGCTGGACCATTCCAGATTGCCCGTAGATCAAGAATATATTCGTTGGAGCGAGGTTGCTGGGTCGGGACCAACGATTGAAATCGCCAGTACATATCTTCCTCCAGGCGAGTCTGATTGCGGTGAACCTGTGCCTCAAATGCCCGAATATTTTCGTCCCGATCAAGCAACCAGCGTTCTGCTACGGGCCAGGGTTGACCGGCCAAACTCTGCTGCAACAGATCATGTAGCTCATTCAAAAGTTCGATCCCCTGGGGGTCGGGGAGGGGCTCATCGTTATCGACACGGATCATAAATCCACTCTGGTTCAGGTCATCAGCCAGAATGCTGGGATAGCGCACAACCCAGTCTTGCAGCAGGAAATGGAAGCGAAACCAACAACTCATCAGCAAACTGACCAGGAATAAAATGGTCAACTCTTGTCGGAGGTCAGGGTTTGGAAGTTTGAAGGTGAGGTAGGGAAAAAGGCGTGGGGTGATGGCGATCGCTGCCGAAACCAGCGGCCAGATAGTCAGCGCCAAAGGAAACGGCAGGACTTCGTTGTCTTCAACCCCGCGAAATAGCAGGAGGCAAACCATTGCCCCAGATACCCAGGGGCTGGGGCGAATGTACCAACCAAAAAATATGTTGAGCTTGGTTTCCCATAGTCCCCAGGCAATGCCAAAGGTCAAGAAAAACCACCCCATCCATGCCAGCACTTCTTCTAAGAAGTTCGTTTCGGTCAAAAACGATAAGCACCAGGAAAAGACACTCAGCAAGACTAAGGTTTGCCAGGAAAACGCCTGGGGTGGCTTCAATTGATTCCATATTTCTTGAACAATGGATGTCAACGGTTCCATAGCAAACTTGAAGATGGAGAAGGGCGAGTTAGGTAGGGAGTGAGGAAATTGCTGTGGGTTTTGGCCTGAAGATTGAATCCTGAAGGTTTAAGGCTGCGAGGGAATGCTCAGAGCTACAAGAACTCCAGGATGGCTGGGGTATCGAAGATCAAATATCGTATAAACAGCACGAATAGGATTGCGGAATAGCTCAGGGCATTGGCGATGAGAATGGCATTTGCCTGTTCTAAGCTAGTGGAGTCGGTTGGCTGTTTTTTCTTCTCTCCCAAGCGAGGGCGTCGGAAGGCGTTACTACCGGCTCGACGTTTAGCTTCTCTTTCTTGGGGCAAAAGCATGGAAAACTTCAGCTGATTGAGACTAAGAGTTTTAATCAAAAAACTTATAAAGAAAGTGAGGAACCCTACGAGGATTCCCCATAGTGCTGTTTGTTGTGTCCATCGATTGAAAAAAATAAACTCAATCAATTGGCCTCGCACGGGCACCGGTAGCAGCACTTCCACGGCAAAAAAGACAAACCAACCAAAAGCAACTGTAATCAGATTGAGGATCGTGGCATATTGCATGGCTAGACGTGGCATGAAGGACAGTTGCTGTTGCATGACAGTTCCTTCAATGGCGATCGCCATCAGCAGAAACAAGATTTGGAAGGCGATCGCCCGCAGTGGTAAGACTAGAACATCCATCAATTCGTCGGCTTCTTCTTCTCTCAATCAATTTTGGCAGGACTGACGCAAACCTTGCGTCATCCTGAGTGAATTCGTTGATGGTGTGGCCGCGTCGCGGCCACACCATCAACAAAATACGTAAGTCCTGTTTGGCTAAGACTCAAGCATTTAGCTGATTTTGTTGATACTTTGGGTGCGTCGCGCTCACAATAGCAACGAATTGGTTCAGAATTGGCAAATTTTGCGTCCGTCCTGGTGGCTAAGGGATGGCTTGCAACGGATAACCGTTGCATTAATCTCCTCTGTTCAGATGAACGGTAGCAGGGGGACATGGGCTGGGGCTGGGGCGATCGCTCAAGGGCAATCGTAAAACATTACAAAGATTCTCAGAAAATTTCTCCTATAAATAGTAAAGGTAATGCTATTTATAGTGTGTGAATCAGCAAAATCATGTAGTCTTACCCTACAAGTAGGGGTGTAACAATAGAGATCGGGAGAAATCTGGCAATCGCTTCGGCAGGACGGTGGGTGTCTGTTACTCCGCTCTTACCGGATTTCTCCCTCGCCTTACTGATTCGTTATCTTGTTGGATAGGATATTGCCCCATGAACCATCTTAGAGCCATGACCAGAAACGGTATCGGAATTCGTACCGCCCAAGCGCGATCAGAGCGCCTGGAGGGGCAGATCCATGTCTACGATGGAGCCGGGAAGGGTAAGTCACAGGCGGCTCTGGGGGTCGTGTTGCGCTCCATTGGGGTGGGCATCAAAAGTCTCAGCCCGACCCGTGTGCTATTGCTGCGCTTTCTCAAAGGCCCAGGACGTTACTACGACGAAGATGCGGCGATCGAAGCTCTGCAACGGGGCTTTCCCCATCTGATTGACCAAGTGCGGACGGGGCGGGCTGAATTTTTTGGCCCTGAGGATGTGACCCGCTTCGACCAGCTCGAGGCTCAGCGAGGTTGGGATGTTGCCAAGGGGGCGATCGCCTCAGACCTCTACTCGGTCGTGGTGCTGGATGAGCTAAACCCCGTGCTAGATTTGGGCCTGTTGCCTGTGGATGAGGTTATCCGCACTCTGAAGAATAAGTCTCCCGAGTTAGAAATTATCGCCACAGGGCGAGGTGCTCCCCCGGAGTTGCTCGATATTGCTGACCTGCACTCCGAAATGAAGCCCCACTTCCATCCCACAGCGGCCAATCACGGTATCGAAGGGATCGAAATTTACACGGGGGCGGGTAAGGGCAAGTCCACTAGCGCCCTTGGCAAAGCTCTACAGGCCATTGGCAAAGGCATTAGCCAGGACAAGTCGCACCGGGTGCTGATCATGCAGTGGCTAAAGGGCGGTTCTGGCTATACGGAAGATGCGGCGATCGCCGCGCTCCAGCAAAGCTATCCTAGCTTGGTGGATCACCAGCGCTGTGGGCGGGATGCCATTGTTTGGCGAGGCCAGCAGCAGGAGCTCGACTATGTGGAAGCCGAACGAGGCTGGGAGATTGCGCGGGCGGCGATCGCCTCGGGCCTCTATAAAACCATCATGCTCGATGAACTAAATCCCACGGTGGATCTGGAGTTATTGCCAGAAGAACCCATTGTGCAGGCGCTCCTCCGCAAACCCCGCGATACCGAAGTCATCATCACCGGGCGCTGTAAAAACACCCCGGCTTACTTTGACCTCGCTAGCATCCACTCCGAAGTGTTCTGCCACAAGCACTATGCCGAAAAAGGCATTGACCTTAAGCGGGGTGTAGATTTCTAGGCGAGGCGATAACGCCTCACTTTCTGTGGTTAGAACTGCATCGATTCTACGATTGCATCCAATTGTTCCATCTCCCCTTCATATCCTGACAAGATCAGGGTTAGGGCGTATCCAGAATCAATGGTTGTCAAGTAGGACTGGCGCACCGGAACGCCAAAAAGATCTAGCGAGGCATCCAGACGGTAGAAAGTTTGGCCCCCCAGATCGACCGTATAAGGGTTTTGCAAAACGGTGTAAGGCAGTTGACCCGCTTCCATCCAGCGTTGCATATGAAATAGGTAATCTTCTCCTGTTTGAACGCCGGGGGCTGCATTCACCTGCTCTGCGATGATCAAAAGGTTGGGATTCGATTCGACCGGCGCACCCAGCGGATGGGGAGAGATGGTTAGCAAATTGTAGGTACGCACTAAGGCTGTTTCCCCTAGGGTGCGCAAGGTTTCGTCTTCCCCTGCGAGAGCATCCAATCCCACTTCCTGCATTTCTTCTGTCACTGTTTGATCGGCGATCGCCCAAGCTTCAGGAAATTGCAGCGTAAACTCAAAGAAATGATTGGTATAGGTTCCGGGTTCGAGGGATGCCTCGACAGGCAGTGTTGGCTCCGCTTCTGATTGGGCTAGCTGTATCGACGCCCGAGAAGGAGAAATAGGCATCGCGTGAGCCGTCGTCAGCATGGTTTGTCCTGCCAAAAGGAGCGTCGATGCTAGCAACAGTCTGCCTCCAACAACCAGAGATGTAGGAATAACGAATTGACTCGGGCTTACGCCAGGTCTGCGTAAGTTCTGGGATGGTGTCATTGCAGATGTGTGGCGAATCATGGAAATACCTCTTTTGCGACCATTCGCATTTTAGAAAGAAAAAAATATTTTCGTCATCGGTGCATTGCCGGGATGCTGGAATGCTGTAATCCAAGCGTCTCCGCTCTATCTAATATCAAATTCAGTTAAACAACCGTAAGAACCCAAATATCGTTTGCACCCGCTGCGCTGCAGCGGGTGCAAACGATATTTGGGTTCTTCAACCGGATTTAATATTAGGTTCTAACTGCCGCCCAAGTACAGGACAAAAAAGCAGGATGTTTCGGCATCCTGCTCTAAGGTTTTTCTTGAACCCTATCTTTCAACCTATTGCAGTTGTTTTGGGATGGGGTTATGGCTCAAATACAAGTCAGAGACGATACCTCGCTTTCCTAGGATGCGACTTGAGCGGGTTCCATCGATCGCCGCCGCTTGGCTCGGGTCGATTCCACTGGGGTTTGCATCAGGAAGACGAGCATTGGGCTGCTTTGCAACTCCCGCCGGAAGAGACGACGCAGTTCTGTTTCCAGATTGGCTTTGAGCCGTACCCAATCGACCTCGACCTTGCCATTGCCGTAGCTAGGGGCAATCTCAGACCAGCAGTTTTCCAACACTGTTTCCAGCGTGCGCATCACTTTTTCTTCTAGGTGCGATCGCTCCACACTGGTCACAACGCCCCGCAGGTGCATCTCGGGCTTCGCGGCCAACGAACCGTCGATGCCAATGGTTGCGGCGATTGTGACGATGCCATCGCCCGCCATTTGTTGCCGCTCTTTCAGCACTTGATCACGCACTACTCCAGAACGTGACGAATCCACCAGTTCGATGCCGGAAGGCACCTTACCTGAGGCTTGGATGGAGTCGGGCGTCAGTTCTACAATGTCGCCATTGTCGATAATGATCATGTTCTCGGCTGGAACGCCCATACTCTGTGCCGTTTGACCATGCTTCACCAGCATTCGGTGTTCGCCATGGACGGGCAAGAAGAACTTGGGTCGCGTCAGAGCCAGCATCAACTTTTGGTCTTCCTGCGCTCCATGGCCTGAAACATGGATGCCGCGCTGTTTGCCGTAGATCACGTTGGCACCCTGCATCATCAGTTTGTCGATGGTATTGACCACCGCAATCGTGTTGCCGGGAATGGGGTTGGCCGAGAAGATGACCGTATCCCCTTGCTTGATTTGGACTTGCTTGTGTGACCTGTTGGCAATCCGAGTCAGTGCTGCCATCGGTTCCCCTTGCGATCCGGTGGTGAGAATCAGAACATCGCGATCGGACAGCTTTCTAATCATGTTGAGCGGTACAAACAAGTCGTCTTCGCACTTGACGTAGCCTAACTCGCGAGCATGGGCAATCACGTTCAACATTGAGCGTCCGAGCACTGCCACTTTGCGCTTGTGCTTCCGGGCCAGTTCCAGAATCATGTTGACCCGGTGAACGGAGGAGGCAAAGGTGGTGACAAGTAGGCGTCCGCCAGCATCATCGGCTTCCGAAAAGGCGCGATCCAAGTTTGGGAAAACTGCCCGTTCAGACGGCGTATGCCCCGGAACCTCGGCATTGGTCGAATCGCTGATCAGGCAAAGTACACCGCGCTCGCCATGCTCGGCCAGCCGCTGCACGTCAAAGTTTTCGCCATCAACTGGGGTGAAATCAAACTTGAAGTCTCCAGTGTGGATCACCAGACCCACAGGGGTATGGATAGCAACAGAGAAGCTATCGGCCATCGAGTGGGTATTGCGGATGTACTCGACCAAGAAATACTTCCCGATGCGCACGACTTCACGCGGGCGTACGGTGCGCATATCGGTGCGATCGACAACGCCCGCCTCTTCCAACTTGTCGTGTAGCAGAGACATCGCCAAGCGGGGGCCATACATCACAGGAATGTCAAACTGGCGCAGGTGGAAGGCAATGCCGCCAATATGATCTTCATGACCGTGGGTGACAATCATGCCCTTAATTTTGTCGCGATTGTCACGCAGGTAGGTCATATCGGGCAACACAATGTTGACACCATGCATCCCATCTGTGGGAAATGCTAGCCCCGCGTCTAAGAGAACAATTTCATCCTCATATTCAAAGACACAGGTGTTCTTTCCAATCTCATGGAGACCACCTAGAGGAATGATTTTGAGTGGAGACGTTGAGCTATTTTGATTACTCATGTAGGTTTTGTTTTCCTATTTGGGTTTACGTTGCAAAGAATGAAAAATCGATGAGTCGAAGAGAGAAAATTCTGATACTTCGATATCTAGGCTCATCTATTGAAAACTGAAATTAGATGAGAACTGGAATTAGGTGAAAGCTGAAATAAAGAGTTGTGTGGATAGAACCACCGGCATAAACTCACGGGCGTTTCAGACCCTAGAGTTTTAGAAAGAATAAGGGTAAAAACTCATAGAAGGGCTTGAAAAAGCCCGAAGCCTCGATCGAAAGATAGCGAGCAAAATCATAGAAATAGTAAAAAACAATCAAATTGGGTTAGTTGATGGATAGAAAGGATGGATGGCGATCGCTATTCAGTTGTAAAAAGATTGACAAAACGCAGATTCGGATGGTTCCTGACCGTTGACCAATAATCCTCAAGTTTCTAGGCGACGTATACTGCCAAATCTTTGTCTAAGAAAAATTCCACTTGAGAAGGATGAGGTCAAAGGACAGCAATCAGAGGGCGTTTGAAGTTTGGGAACGTGAAGTTTTGGAACATAGAGACGCCTGTTGCCATGCCCTATAGCAAACCCAATTCGACGAGAGCCGTTTTGAGGGCAATAGTTTCTACGCGATCAGGCAGATCATCAAGCGGGAGCCGCGTCGCACCGACCTCCCAGCCCTGAAGCCGAAGTGCAGCCTTGACGGGAATAGGGTTCGCCGTCACAAATAGAGCCTTGAATAGAGGAAGAAGCTCCAAGTGTAGCTGCTGTGCTGCGCTGACTGCACCTTTTTTGAAGTCCTGAATCATTGTTTGGAGGCGATCGCCGACCAAATGGCTGGCAACACTGACAACCCCTTCTCCACCGACAGACAGCATTGGCAATGTAAGGGAGTCATCTCCAGAATAGATCGAAAACTCAGGCGGTGTCATACGACGAACTTGACCGACCTGGTCGAGGCTACCGCTAGCCTCTTTGATGGCAACAATGTTTTTGACCTCTGCTAATCGAGCGACGGTTTCTGGGAGTAGGTTTTGCCCTGTGCGCCCAGGAATGTTATAAAGCATCAACGCAATATCAGGGTTGGCCTCGGCGATCGCTCGAAAGTGTTGGTAGAGTCCCTCTTGGGGAGGCTTGTTGTAGTAGGGAACCACTTGCAGTGTTCCATCTAACCCCAGTGTAGCGGCTTTTTGGGTTGCTGCAATGGCTTCTTCCGTAGAGTTTGACCCCGTTCCGGCTATTACCTTGGCGCGTCCGGCTACCGCTTGCTGCACCACTCTAAACAGCTCAAACTCTTCTTCCCAGCTCAGGGTTGGCGACTCGCCCGTGGTGCCACACACAACCAGACCATGGGAGCCATGCTCAATTAGATGAACGGCCAGCTTTTCTGCAACTGCATAGTTGACAGAACCATCCTCCTGGAATGGCGTCACCATTGCCGTCAAAACCTCTCCAAAAATACTCACATGCCTCCTCGTTTGCGATCGCTTCGGATAGTGGTTTTCTTTAATCTTGCTTCTAACGAAATTCAGCAGGCCAATGAATAAAAACTAAAACACATCTTGTTCTGTAGTCTATCTAAATATCGCGCTATCTATACGCTGTTTCTATATCAGCCATTCATGCTTGTCATTGAATAGTCTCTACTACAATCAGCCTATCTTATACAGAGACCAAGTCCTATATTCAGAGTGACAGTTGATGGGGATAGAACTATCAAATTAACCGAACCCAGATGGGTGAAGTACCCAAATATTACCGATATCAATTCAATTAGGTTATTAATATTTCTGATTCTACTTAGAATTCTGGTTCTACTTAGAATAACGACAGCTTATTCATTAGCAGTTTGGTCATGCCTAGTTTAAGGTTAAACCCGAGCTGAATTTGCTTCTCCGCTTGGTTTCTGGGAGCTTCCTATGATTGCCACCAGAACAACTTACCTCAAAGTATAGGAACGATCAGCAAAAATCAAGAATATAAAGCCAAAGCTTCATTGAACCAAACCCAGAATGAAAATTCAGCGTAAAGCTCCATACAATCAAAATTCAATGAGTGCCATGTATTCAGACTGAAGAGCCAAACTCATAATAGTTGATTGGGGTCTGCACTAGACAGACCTACCTCAGTCAATTTAACCCAAAGCCAATAGGGCTCAGGCTATCCACCTACAGCGGCAAAAGATGTTTGCCGTTGGGATGCCGGTTTCACCCAATTCCGCTGCGCCAAAAGTTCTGCAATTTGCACCGCGTTGAGTGCGGCACCTTTGCGCACTTGGTCACCACTTAGCCAGAGCTCTAACCCACAGGGGTGAGACAGATCCTGACGAATGCGACCGACCAATACTGGGTCAATGCCAGATGCATCAATGGGCATTGGGAAATAATTGGCCTGCCAGTCTTCGACGACTTGCACCCCCGGAGCAGATTGGAGAATTTCCTTTGCCTTATGAGGGCTAAAGGGTTGATCGAACTCTAGGTTGATTGCTTCGGAATGGGCTCGTAATACCGGAACACGAATGCAGGTTGCGCTCACACGCAAATCAGGAACTCCGAAAATTTTGCGGGTCTCATTGACCATCTTCATTTCTTCCTCGCAGTATCCAGCTTCGTTGAGCGGGGTGTTGTGAGGGAAGAGGTTAAACGCTAGGGGGTAGGGGAAGGAATTCGTCGGCGGTGTTTTTCCATCCAGGATTGCCTGGGTCTGAACCTTTACTTCTTCCATTGCCATTGCCCCGGCCCCACTAGCAGACTGATAGGTTGCCGCAATGATGCGCCGAATAGGATGAACCTGATGCAGCGGGTACACGGCTACCCCCATCAGGATTGTGGTGCAGTTTGGGTTGGCAATCAGTCCTTCGTGATCCGCCGCTGCGTCAGGATTGATTTCAGGAACTACGAGCGGCACGGTGGGATCCATACGAAAGGCACTGGAGTTGTCGATGACAACGGCTCCGGCTGCTTTGGCGACCGATGCCCACTGCTTGGAGCGGGAACCACCAGCGGATGCCAGCACAATATCAATGTCGTCGAAGGCGCGATCGCCCACCGCCTCTACAGTTAATGTCTCATCACCGAAGGCAACCCGTTTACCTGCCGATCGCTCAGATGCCAGCACACGTAGTTCTGCTAGCGGAAACTGACGCTCTGCGAGCAATTGCAGTAGCTCTGTGCCAACGGCACCCGTTGCGCCTAGGATGGCAACTCGATAAGACTGAGACACGGGTATTCCTTCCTCCTCAAACGCTCGAAAGTAATGAAAATGCGTCTGCAAACCTATGTAAATAAATTCGTAAGACTGGCTCTAAATATCCAAGCTTTTGCGTTCCCCCGCTCCCTATATCCCTCGCTCCTTGAGACGATTGATGACCGACGCACTTTGCTGGGCGGGGAATATTGCTGAGTGATTCTAGGGCGCAGGCAGCGCAAACAGCTAATGAGCCGTGCTAAACCTAGAGCTGAAACCATTTCATCGCGCAGGATGTGCCCAATCATAGCGGAGATTTTCGATTCTGACAAAGTCCTACAGCGTCCAGCAATTTTTGCTGGGATCAGCGATCGTTCCTTCTCAGGAAAACGGCATTCAATAGGATGTTCCAAACTACCAACCGATGTTTGAGTCATTGACTGTTACTGCCGCTTGAAACTTTTTGGATCACTTGAGGCATTTGGGAAGTTTGTGAAGAATCCTCAAGCATGATCGAGGGAACCGCCTTAAAAAAGGATGAAGATTATTCTGAGGGGTCGCCGTCAAATGTGTTCCAAACAGGTTGGCTTCTTTTCGAGGAGGCAATAGCAGAATTCAGTCGACAAGAAACGATAGAGCTGACAAGAAACGACGGAACAGTCGCCGATCGATGACTGGCGATGGCTGGCTATAGAAACGTGCCGTTCTTCCGATAGAGCTTCGCCTCGTGAGATAATGGCTGGGCTATTGGCTGTGGCTGACTGTAGTGAGTGACCAACAGAAGCGACCAACAGAAACGGCTGGCGCTACGATATTGCCGCTAGGTTGCCTCTGAGTCTGCCTTTCCAGCTACGATCCGGCCAGTTGAGTCAGGCTCATAGCAGGTTTCAAGCGCTGCTGACTCAACGCACCTGAAACGTCCTGATGCATTTTGTGTTTTCGTTTTGCGAGTCCTACCCCATGGTTTATACCTACGCTGACCAAATTTTTCGCCCTCAAGATCGCGATCGCACCTGGCTTTACAACACGCTGCTAATTTTGGGTGGATCGCTATTTATTGCAGGCGCTGCGCAAATTGCGATTCCGCTGCTACCCTTCAGCCCTGTCCCGATTACGGGGCAAACCTTTGCTGTCTTGTTGGTGGGAGCGGCCTTGGGGAGTAAGCGGGGCGCACTGTGTGTGTTGACTTACTTGACTCAAGGTGCGGTCGGGTTGCCCGTTTTCACAGGCGCAGGGGCTGGGATCGCGACCCTGGCTGGCCCCACTGGTGGCTATTTGATTGGGTTTATGTTTGCCGCCTACCTTACCGGATGGTTGGCAGAACGAGGCTGGGATCGCCGCCTCCAAACTAACTTCCTGGCCATGTTGCTGGGTAATCTGGTGCTTTACACCTTCGGTTTAGCCTGGCTGGGTGTTTTGGTGGGCTATGACAAGGTGCTGGCGCTGGGCTTGTGGCCGTTTATCCCTGGAGACTTGCTCAAACTGGCGATCGCCACAGGGTTACTACCCTTCGCCTGGAAGCTTGCCCGACCCCGTGGATAAAGGCTGTTGGCATGAAAGCGGTAGGCTGAGATGCGCTGACGTTCACCTGTTTGTATGAGACGGTCATGCGAGGGTTGATGGCTCCTGATCGAGAAAGGATTGAATTGCCGACCAAACAATCGGTCCTTACTTATGTAGAGGAATCTTGAGTACCATCGTAGATTCTCTACAGAATCCGCTACCATAGCTAATTGCAGTGTTCGATTCCCAGCACTGTCGCTAAAACTGTTGCGAGAAAATTCATGAAAGTTACTCAGGAAAAATTGCCTGCCAGCCGAGTAGGGCTCCAGATCGAAGTGCCCGCAGAACTGTCTCAGCGGGTGTATGACAAAACGCTACAAAAATTTGCCCGCAATGCCAATATTCCTGGGTTTCGTAAAGGTAAGGTGCCAACCAAAATTTTAACCAGTCAGTACGGTCGGCAGTTGCGCTTAGCCGCGTTGGAAGAATTGGTCGAAGACAGCATCAAACAGGCGATCGAACAAGAAAAAATTGACTCATTGGGCAACATTGAACTGGTGTCGCCCTTCGAAGATTTGATCGCCCAGTATCAGCCCGGTGCGGCATTGACCATTTCTGCATCATTGGATGTGCCGCCTGAAGCGACCATTAAGCAATACACAGGATTGACGATTCAGGCGGAGGAAGTGCCTTACCGCTCTGAGCAGGTGGATGAGACGCTGGAGAGCTATCGCGATCGCCGTGCAACCCGTGTTCCTGTTGAAGGGCGGGCAGCACAAGAAAAAGACTTGGTGCTGGTGGATTTCAAAGGGGTTATTGCCGGAGAAACGGACGAAGAAGGGAATCCCAGGGAAGTGCCGGGCGGCAGCGCTACAGATTTTGAGGTAGAGCTGAGTGAAGGCCGATTCATTCCTGGGTTCATTGAAGGCATTATCGGCATGAATGCAGGGGAGACTAAGGATATCAGCGCGACCTTCCCCGAAGACTATCCCCAGGAAGAGGTTGCTGGAAAAGAGGCGATCTTCACGGTGGATCTCAAAGAAATTAAGGAAAAAGAACTGCCTGACCTCGACGATGATTTTGCTGAGGAAATTAGCGAATTCGAAACCCTGGCAGAGTTGCGGGAATCCCTAGAGAAGCGCTATCGAGAGGAGGCCGAATCCAAAACCGCAACCAACAAACAGCAAGCCTTCCTGGATGAGTTGCTAAAGCACTTGGAGGTCGATCTGCCCGAAAGCCTCGTGCGGCGAGAGGTCGACCAAATGATTACCCAAACTGCCATGCGCCTTGCAGAGCAAGGGATGGACATCAAAAAGATGTTTTCAGCTGAGGTGGTAGAGAACTTGCGGGAACGCAGCCGCCCCGATGCCGAGGTTCGCCTCCGGCGCACAATGGCGCTGGGTGAAATTGCCAAGCAAACGTCTCTATCGGTCGAGAAATCCGACGTTGATGCAAAAGTGGAAGAGGTGCTGCAAGAGTTGGATGACACATCCAATGTGGATCACGATCGCCTGCGGGAAGCGTTAGAAGAAGACTTGCTCAAAGAGAAAATCTTTGACTGGCTAGAAGAAAACAATACCGTTGAGCTAGTTCCTGAAGGAACGTTGCAGAAGGCTGAAGAGACGACTGAAGAGGCAGAGGCGGCTCCGGAAAGCATGGAAGCCCCGCCCGAAGTCCCCGCTGCTGAAGCTGAGGTAGAAGTTGCGGCGGCGGCTGTCGAAACCCCTGAAGCTGCCCCCGTTGAGACTGCACCAGAAGAACCAAAGAAGACAACGAAGAAGAGTTCGCGTTCCAAAACGGCCAAGACGAAAGCAGACGAGTCTCAGCCAGACGAAGAAACTTCGGTAGAGGCGGAGGCATCCACTTCAGCGGATACAACTGAGAGTAAGTCTGCAACAAAGGCCAAGAGCAGTACGCGCAAAAAAACAACCCGCAGCAAAGCCAGCAAAGCTGAGGATAGCGAAACCTCAGACGATGCCTGAGGTTATTTGGGCTGTTTCTGACCCATTGAGAGCGTCAGTCTTTCTGGAGAACCGTCCCCCCGTTCCAAAGGTATTGAGGCATAATAACGAGTAGTTATTGGTACTCGGTCTCTAGGTTTAGCTATCGATGGTCAGTGGCGATCGCGTCTAGAAGAAGGGCTAAGCTAAAGAGGGTACATAACGATCGGGCATTGATCGGGCATTATCCAGCATAGAGGATTGGCACCTGACCTAGCCGTTTCCCTATCGAGTCCATTGGCAAGTTCACTGATATCACCCTGGATGGCTGAGCGACGTAAAGAATTGAGCTTTTTCGTGCGCTTTTTGGTTTATTTGCTAAATTGTTTGGCTGTTAGGCGCTATAACTGACCTCAAAGATGACGATCGCCGTTGCTCCCTAGCTCCAGGTTCCTGACGATATCTACCCTGAAGACATCAGCAAATTCTTAACAAACATGGCTTCTTTTTCTCACTCTTTTCGTCATCCTCTACACAGCGTCGGTTCTGGCGACGTTCATTCCATCATTGACCCTGCATCATTGCCCCGCAATACGGTTCCGATGGTGGTAGAGCAGTCAGGGCGGGGCGAGCGAGCTTTCGATATCTACTCTCGCCTGTTGCGGGAGCGGATCATTTTCTTGGGTACTCAGGTAGACGATGCGATCGCCGACCTGATCGTTGCACAACTGCTATACCTCGATGCTGATGACCCCGAAAAGGATGTCCAGCTTTACATCAATTCTCCCGGTGGCTCCGTGACAGCTGGCATGGCAATTTACGACACGATGCAGCAGGTTCGTCCGGACATTGTCACCATTTGTTACGGTTTAGCGGCATCCATGGGTGCTTTTTTGCTAACAGGTGGTGCAAGCGGCAAGCGGCTAGCTCTGCCTAGCTCACGGATTATGATTCACCAACCCCTGGGTGGGGCACAAGGGCAGGCCGTGGATATTGAAATCCAGGCAAAAGAAATTCTGTATCATAAGCAGAAGCTCAACGAATTGTTGGCACACCATACAGGGCAGCCTCTCGATCGCATTGAAGTTGACACCGAGCGCGACTTCTTTATGTCGGCTGATGAAGCGAAGAATTACGGCCTCGTTGACAAAGTAATCTCGCGGCAAGAGCTCTCTGCAAATGCAGAGACGGTTACCAGCAGTAATTAAACGAGAAGACGACCATGTCAAAGTACGACTCTCATCTCAAATGTTCGTTTTGCGGTAAATCTCAGGAACAAGTTCGGAAATTAATTGCCGGGCCTGGGGTCTACATTTGTGATGAGTGCGTTGACTTATGCAACGAAATTTTGGACGAGGAACTGTTCGACTCGGGGGCAACGGTACCCCAGTCTGCTCCCCGCCGCGAGCCCCAACAGGAAAAACGTCCAGCACGGTCGTCCTCTCGCCTTTCCCTTAACCAAATTCCGAAGCCTCGCGAAATCAAGCGGCATCTGGATAACCATGTGATTGGGCAAGAGGAAGCTAAAAAGATTCTTTCGGTCGCGGTTTACAACCACTACAAGCGGCTGAGTGTAGCCTCAGGAAATGGTTCTACTGGGAAGCTGGATGATGCCGTAGAGTTGCAGAAATCCAACATTCTGCTTGTCGGCCCAACGGGGTGTGGCAAAACCTTGCTTGCGCAAACATTAGCAGAGATGCTGGATGTTCCCTTTGCGGTTGCCGATGCAACAACGCTGACCGAAGCCGGATATGTCGGAGAAGATGTCGAAAATATCTTGCTGCGTCTACTCCAGGTGGCGGATTTGGATGTTGAAGAAGCCCAGCGAGGCATCATCTATATCGACGAAATCGACAAAGTTGCTCGCAAGAGCGAGAACCCCTCCATTACCCGTGATGTTTCTGGGGAAGGGGTACAGCAGGCGCTCTTGAAAATGCTGGAGGGAACGGTTGCTAACGTTCCGCCGCAGGGTGGGCGCAAGCATCCCTACCAAGACTGCATCCAGATTGACACCAGCAACATTCTGTTTGTCTGCGGTGGCGCATTTGTTGGGTTAGATAAGATTGTGGAGCAGCGCACCGGGAAAAAGAGCATGGGCTTTTTACAACCCGGCGATGTAATGAGTAAAGAGAAACGAGCCGCTGATGTGCTAAGGAATTTGGAACCCGATGACTTGGTGAAATTCGGCATGATTCCCGAGTTTATTGGGCGAGTTCCGGTGATGGCATCGCTAGAGCCGTTGGATGAGGAAGCGCTGACGGCGATTTTGACCGAACCTCGTAACGCTCTGGTGAAGCAGTACCAGAAGCTGATGAAGATGGACAATGTGCAGTTAGAGTTTCGCCCCGATGCTGTGCGGGCGATCGCCAAAGAAGCCTATCGCCGCAAGACAGGGGCACGGGCCTTGCGCAGTATTGTGGAAGAAATGATGCTGGATGTGATGTACGAGGTGCCCTCCCGTAAGGATGTTACCCGTTGTACCATCACCCGAGAAATGGTGGAACAACGCTCGACGTCTGATTTGCTGCTTCATCCATCGTCAATTCCCAAGCCAGAATCTGCCTGATTGACTTTGTAGAGGGGAACACCGATGGGTGTTTCCCTCGTTTTGCATTTGGGTTGTTAAACCGGGTTGAGTGTCTGAATGAAAATTGGTGTCCTCTGACGCCTATCTGATTTGTCTTTGTTTGCGATCGCTAGCCATGTCTGTTCTTGATATTCGGGGTGTCCCCCATTACTACGAATGGATTAGTGCGTCTCCAGTGGATGCGGGATTCCGTCCAACCAAGCCGGTGATGGTATTTCTGCATGGCTGGGCGGGGTCGGGGCGCTATTGGGAAAGTACGGCACGGGCGATCGCTTCAGAATTTGACTGCCTGCTATATGACCTGCGTGGGTTTGGCCGCTCTCTTTTGCCTCGCCCAATATCTGATGCCGCCCATCAGCTGGACTACGAGTTGGAAACCTATGCCGATGATCTAGCCATCTTATTGGATACCCTGGGGTTGTCCAAAATTTACCTGAATGCGCACTCTACAGGGGCATCGGTGGCGGTTTACTTTATGCATCGGTATGGCGATCGCGTTGAACGAACCATTCTTACCTGCAATGGCATTTTTACCTACAATCGCTTTACGTTTGAAGCGTTTTACTTTTTTGCCCGCTACGTTGTTGCGTTTCGACCCTCCTGGCTTAAAGCGATTCCCATGGTCGATCGCATGTTTATGGCGCGCTTTTTAAAGCGCCCTATCCCGGCGGCGGAGCGTTGGGCATTTATCGAAGATTTCTTGATGGCCGATGGCGAAGCGGCCATGGGCACGGTCTACACGGCGGTGAGCAAAAAGGCTGTCGAAGAGATGCCCCAAGCTTATGCCCAACTCACCATGCCAACCTTGCTGGTTTCAGGGGAGTATGACCAAATCATTCCGGTTCGCTTGGGTAAGCAAGCGGCGGCGCTCAATCCAAAGGTGCAGCATTGCATCATCCCCAATACTGGGCATTTTCCCATGCTGGAAGATGCTCCGACCTATCTGCGGGAAATTGGAAACTTTTTGGAGCGCCCACTGGTGCCACTGGTGTCTGTCCCATAAGCCGTGAACCCAAACTCAGGGTAGGATACAATTCCTCTCATGGTGTCTCGTAATCTAATGACGGTGTAGCCAAATTGTTGTGATTTGGCTCAATTTGTCAGTGGTGCAATCCATGTAGAATTCCAAGCACGTTCTGTTCGATTCTTTCCAGCTTCATGCGGATTACCCATATCAGTACGGTTGACTATCGAGGCGGGGCCGGACGTGCAATGCATCGGCTTCACCACGGGCTACAGCAACGGGGGCACCAGTCTGAACGCGTTGTCCGCTTTCAGGATTTGCCAGATGAGCCTGCTTGGGTGGTTACACCTCAAGTGGATCCAACGATGTTTGAGGTGATAGGGGCGGCGGCCATTCAAGCACAGGCCATTGATCAAAATCGAACGGATCTCTCCAATATCTTCTTTTCTTTTCCCTATCCCGGCGTCGATCTCTCTCAGGTGCCAGCTGTCCAGGCCGCAGACATTGTGCATCTGCATTGGATCGTTAGCTTCCAATCGCCAGTAACGTTGAAAAAATTGTTGGATTTGGGAAAACCTGTGGTTTGGACGCTGCACGATATGTGGGCATTCACGGGAGGGTGCCATTCGGCGGCAGGCTGTACTCGTTATCAACAGGATTGCGCACCCTGCCCACTGTTGCACCAGGATCCGCATCACCTACCGGCAGCCGTGCTGCGAGACAAGCTGGAGCTGTTGCGATCGCCCAACCTCACCATCGTCACCCCCAGTCACCAGATGGCAGAAAAAGCCCGGCAAAGCCAATTGTTTCGGGACATGCCCATCCATGTGATTCCCAATTCAGTGGATACGGAGGTCTTTGTGCCCCTGCCCAAAGACGAGGCAAAGCAAACCGTCGGTCTGCCTGTTGATGGTTTGGCGATCGCCTTTGGGGCAGAATTCCTGACCCAGCGTAGTAAGGGAGGCCCCGAGTTAATCGATACCTTGCAACAGTGTTTGCAGGATGCACCCTTCAAAACCCTAGCGGAAGAGGGCAAACTGCACTTGATTGGGTTGGGTCATCCCGATCCACAGTTGGCTGAAGCGCTGGGCGTTCCTTTGCTGGAATGCGGCTTTGTTGACTCCGAAGCTCGACTTCGCGAGCTGTATGCTGCGGCTGATGTTTTTCTTCAGCCCTCTCTGGAAGAGTCGTTTGGCAATATGGCGATCGAGGCGATGAGTTGTGGCACGCCGGTGATTGCTTTTGCCGTTGGCATTGCGCCCGAGGTCATTGAAACAGATCGCACAGGACGAGTGATTCCCCTAGGAGATACCGAGCAGATGGCAGCGGCGGTGCTCGATTGGGTTCACCATCCGGACAAGTGGCGAGCGATGTCAGAAAAGTGTCGCGATCTGGCTGCCTGTCGCTTTTCCCAAGATGCCCAAGCCGCAGCCTATGCGAAACTTTACGACAGCCTATTAGCGGGTCTACCCCAAACTTCTGACGCTTCAGTAACAGAATCTCCGACCGAGATTACCACCCTATCCTGGGATCTGGCGTTAGGCTCTGGGGTGCGGCTGCTTTTTTCGCCCCTTGCCTTGGAATCTCTTCCACCCTATGTCCAAGCGTTGCAAACCCAGGTGGTGCAATCCCATAAGGCGCATCGGCAACTCCAGGACGACCACCAACAAATGCGCGACAAGCATCATCAGCTCCTAGACAAGCAAAAGGAGCTCCGCCAAAAGCTACAAAACCAGCAGGCGTTGAAGCAGAAATTGACGAATTTGCGAAATCGGGTGCAGTATGGCGAAGATACCGTCGAGCAGCTACATTCCCAGCTAGCGCAAACCCGCGACGAGTTGACCCAGGTACAGGAAGAACTAGCCGCTATCAAGTCCAGTACCTTCTGGAAAACGCGCGAGGTTTGGCATCGTCTGAAAGTCCGTTTGGGGCTGAAGTCACTATGAAATTTTCGATTATTACTGTTTGCCGTAACGATGCGGCAGCATTAGAAAAAACGGTGCGGAGCATCGCACAGCAGACGTATTTGCATCGCGAGTACATCGTTGTTGATGGACAATCTGAAGACAACACGATCGCCCGCCTGCAACCTTTCTTGGATCAAGGCATCATCCACACGCTCATCAGCGAACCTGATACTGGGGTTTACGATGCCATGAACAAAGGCATTGCCCAAGCTACCGGTGATGTTCTCTATTTCTTGAATGCGGATGATTCACTGGCACACACCCGGGTTCTGAAAACGGTGGCAGATTTTTGGGCTCAAACCCCCGAAATCGATATTCTCTACGGCGACATCAACCTTTGGAATGGGGAAGGAGAAAAGCGCTCGACCGTGATTTACCCAGAGGCCGAGCATTTACTCGACTATCTTCAAAGCGAATGGCTTTGCCATCAGGCCTTATTTGTAAAACGGGCATTGTTTGAAACCATTGGCGGGTTTGATCTGCAATTTCAAATCGCAGCAGATTACGATTGGTTGTTTCGAGCGCTAGCGCAGGGTGTTGTTCTGCAGCACCTTCCCCATGTTGTTGCCGATTATGTGTTGGGCGGCATTTCTGATATGGCACAGGTGCGATCGCTCTCGGAAATGTTTCAGGTACAAAACCGCTTTTCCCCTTACCAAACACCAGACGCTTTGCAAGAGCGGATACGCCGTCTGCAGGAACGGTTTTTGGATCAGCAAGATGGAATGGTGCAACTGCATCACAATGCCCAGGCCAGAACTCAGCGCTATCGAGAGCTCAAGGAACGGTTTCAGCAAACGCGCGACAAGTTGAAAAAGGTGCAGGCACAAGCGATCCAGATGCGCGATCGCCTCCAAGCCCTTGAATCTAGTCAGGATGCTCAACCGGCGCAACCCGATGAGGGGGGGCGATCGCTCTGGCAAACCCTAAAACGCAGTTTGGGAAAACCTCTTTAAACGCGAGTTCGGGATCAGCAGAATTATCTGCTTTCGCGGCTTTGCAGCGAAAGCAGGTGATATTTGGTTTTTACCTCAGCGCATAGTGCCATATCAGGTTAAGAAAGTCAGGCGAGCAACCTATTGTAAGAGCAGCTCTGCATCACCAGGGCGAGGTTCTTGGAAAGAGGGCAAATCTGTATTAGGACTAGGCCTTGGCTGGGATGGAGATGAAGCGGGTGGTTCTTCAGCCGTGGGCGTAGAAGCTGCTGGTTGGCTTCCTAATGGATTCAACAAATCAACCAATGTATCGACCAGCTCATCTCTCTGGGCGCGAGTGAGGGCGCGAATGGCTTCAACATCTCGCTCGAACGGATTTTCTGCAAGGGTGTTGTGATTGGGATAGCTATCGCGAAACATGGTTTCGTTTTGCCCCAAATAGTCTGCCAGCGTCAGTTTCCAATCCAGTCGAAACAGGGGCGATCGCTGTTTAATAAAGGTGTGATAGCGCACAAAACGACTCAAGAGGGTCGTTTGTGGTGCTGGATTGCCATCCAGATCCTGATAATCGTTTTCTAAGGGAATATAGGGTAGTGCCTCATAGAGTAAAGGCACCAGATCCACCACGTTGACGGGTTGGGCACTGGCCGGTGCAACTCCAAGCGATGGAAAGCTTGCAACAATTGGATGCTGCTCCAGCCAAGCCCGAGTCGTAGCGGGTGAACTCGATTCAGAATGAGAGATGAGAGGCTGTGGAACCGGATGGGGCAAAAGGCTGGACAGTAGCACGAGCAGACTGGTGCAAGCCATCGTTGCAATCCATTGCAGTCTACGATGTGACCGTTTCACGTTCATGACCTTTCGACTCCTCCAATCCATCCATGCAGCTTAAAAATAAACTCCAAAGCTGCCCTGACCCCTAGATGTTGGGCAAACCTTGGAGTCCTTGCATTCTTTTGTTGTCAATGCCTCTGCCTATTAGGCGAGACGAGGTGCAAAACACCAATGTTCCGCCGTTTCATCCAAAGTCTTGTGACCATTACTCGCCGATAATCTCGGGTTGCGTCAATTCATCAGACATTTCGATGATGGCACGAATAACGGGCTTCATTTTTGGATCTTCGTAGTTGTCAAATTCCTCGTAACGGCGGCGCTGTGCCCGGTTTGCCACCTGCACAGTGATGCGGTAGCGGTTGGATGCGGCGTTGACCAGATCTTCGGCACGGCGCATCAAATGAGCCGTATCCATTGTGGGTCGTTTCAAATTAGCCATATAGAAGAGAGGAAAATGAAGTGAATAGTGAACGATTCAGGTCACATCAACTTGAAACCTGTTGTTCTAGTGTATCAGCAAGTTTCGGTCGCGATCGCCCAACGAAATCACGCAAACCAGTCCTCATACTAAATCCGAATTAGAAAAACATTTATATTTTTTGTGAAATGCTTGTTTCACAAACATTTCGCAAAAAATAGATCGGGGGTTTGCTACTCGGATTCGGTATCAGACGTGAGGCAAAGGCTGAATTAACGGCAACCCAGGCTATCACGGGTAGCAATGCCTGTCGTGGGGTTGGTGCCACTGGCGCGATCGCACAGTTTCTTTTGCTCATAGCGATCGAGAATTGCATCTGTGAAATCTGCTCCTGCGATCGTGACATCGTCAAAGCTGGTGCGGGTCATGGTGGCATCTTGCAAAATCGCATCCGTGAAGTCTGCTCCCACAATGAAGGTGCGATCGACCAGGGCTCCCGTCAAGTTTGCTCCTGTCAGGTCGGCTCCTAGCATGATGGCTTTGGTAAGCATGGCATTGGTCAGATTAGCGTTGCGCAAGTTTGCATTCCGCAGCTCCGCCGAAATGAAATTTTTGGCAGAAAGGTCTGCTCCAGAAAAATCGACCTCGTTGAGGTTGGCATTGCTGTAGTTAACCGTGTCCATCACAGCCCAGGCCGGTGTGGCTCCCAGGAGCACCCACAGACAGGCTAGCGCCAGCGCCAAAAGAGCACTCACACTCCATTTTACCCATTTTCGACGAAGGTTCCCGTTCATAGCCTGCCCGTTCATTGTCTGATTACCCATGTTTACGTCTTCAATCGTGCCACATCTGCAATGGCTACTGCTGCATAGCGCCATTGCAAACCCATACCGACGATCGATGTATCGATACGTCCACACAACATCAGGACTTACGCATTTTTTTGATGGTGTGGCCGCGTCGCGGCCGCACCACCAACGAATTCACTCAGAATGACGCAAGTTTTGCGTAAATCCTGAACATAAAGGTTGAAGGAGAGTATTTCCTCCAAATAAATCCAAATCGGTATGTTGTATCACCGGGTGGTGAAAGTCTTCTACTGCTCGATGCGATCCTGCTCTTCCAGGCGATCGCCCCAATCCTCGCCCAGTCGTAGGGTGAAATCTGACTCAAGATCCCCAGTAGAGGCTGGAACCAGAGTTTCGATGCCGAGCAGAGATTGTAGCCGACGTCCATTGTCAAAGTCTCCACGCTGGACAATCAATTCCGACTGCTCCAATGGTTCGGGGGAATCTTCTACAACGTACAGATCTTCAAAGCCACGATCGCGCAATGCCCGAACAACCTGACGGCTCAAGCCAGGGCGATCGGTCGCATTTTGAACGGCAATGCGTAAGCGGGTAACGTTTTGCACCTCAATATAATTGTCTAAGACGGGGTCGGCGGCAAAGTAATCGCGCATCAACCGCGTCCGGCTGTTTGGATCGAGAATCCAATAGCTAGCAATCGATTCATTTGGCGTGCTAAAGCGTCCTGGAAGCATCACCATTTGTAGGTTGTCACGCTCTAGCCCCATGGCAAAATTGGCGATCGCCAGCATTTCTTCTAGAGAAAGATTGGTATCAATGTGTTGCTGAAGTAGCTCAATGGCTTGAGGAACTTTAGGGATGACCGAAGGGCGGGCAACTTGCACCTGGAGTGCCCGCAGGAGCTGTTGCTGGCGCTGGACGCGCCCGATATCCCCCGTTGCGCCTCGGCGGTAGCGAGCAAACTGCTCTGCTTCGTCTCCATTCAGTACTTGCAAGCCAGGTTCCAAATCAATTTCCAATCCCTGCGTCAGATCGGTGTACTGCATCGGTTCTGGAACATACACCTCTACCCCACCGACGAGATCGACGATCTCCTGGAATGCATCGGTGTCTACCCGCACGTAGCGATCAATTTCAACATTGTCAAAGTTTTCCGACACCGTGCGAGCGGCTAATTCTGCTCCACCTTCCCAGTTGGCATGGTTGATCTTCGTGATGCCCAGGTCTGGAATGTACACCTGGGTATCGCGCGGGATAGAGAGCAGGTTAACGGTATTCGCGGTTGGATCAAGCCGAACAAGCAGCATGGTATCGCTGCGTCCCGAGAAAACCGCTGCCGAATCCTCAGGTGCATCCAACACACGGTCGATCCCCATCACCAAAATGTTGACAGGTCGGTTGACTTGGTAGCCGAGGGCGTTCCGCAAAATACCAGGGACAGATGTTTCAGCTCCTGCTTCAGCGACGTCTTTGTCGCTGGAGGCAAACGGATTGGAGGCAAACAATGCAAGCCCCGCACCGACAAAGGTAGAGGTGATCCCCGTCAGCAGCAGGGCGATCGCCCAGATCGTGTTCCTAAAAATTCGAGGAGAGCGCCGAGGAAGCGGAAGGGCTTCGTCGGACGCATGGGAACCAGAGTCAGCGACTGGGGGCTGCGGAGTCTCTACCTTCTCCTGTGCAGCGATCGCTACCCCTTGGCCGACAGGCACATTATCTTCATCACGATTTAACCGTACCACTCCGTACCACACCTCTATAGCGAATCCGGTTCGTATCCAAAGCTAGTCTATACAAATGTAAAGCTTTAAGATCTGTTTAACATTTATCCTTATCTAACTCGCACCCTTGCAATAGTTCTCTCTATAGATCGAGAGAAAACAGATCGAAATCACAAGAAAGTAGATTGAGAGAAAGCAACGGATGCATAAATCTGGCTAATCTAACCTGCCTTAATGCACTTCAGACGAGGGATCAGATCGAATCGAGAAGAACTTTCCTGCGCAAAATCATTCAGATAACGGATCAAGCCGTCCTGCTCCCCTGCTATTTCAGTCGTCATCTCACAGTATCAAATTCCTTCCCAACTCTGTCGTTATCCGGGTGACGGTTTGCTGAAAAAAACTGTGTGTCTACAAATATTCTGTCTGAAGATTTATTTGGTGAATTTGAACCATCCTTGTGTAATATCAAATCCGGCTGAGGAACCCAACTATCGTTTGCGCCCGCTGCATTGCAGCGGGCGCAAACGATAGTTGGGTTTTACGGCTGTTTAACCAGGTTTGATATAAAAGTATCTTGTGTAAGGAATATTTGATCACATCCTTGCATAGCAATCCGAAGTTGGGTGTGAGAGGTGGGAGATGCTTAGCACGCGGCACCTTTCACACCCGATTTTATGAAGCATTTGAGATCGCTATAGATTTAGATTTCTTCTCTGAACTTACGCATTTTGTTGATGTTGTGGCCGCGACTCGGCCACAACATCAATGAATTTACTCAGGATTACGCAAGGTTTACGTCAGTCCTGCTTCTGCAAGAGTGTTTGAAAAGTGATCGGTTGTACTTAAGTAATTTAGTTTTTTCCTGCTTCCTCTCCATATGGGAGCCCTAAGTACAGCACACAAAATCAAAGGTTTTCTGGGTTTTGTCCTGTACTCAGATGAGAATTATATGCCCTTATTGAAAGGGAGCAGGGAAATTTCACAGGTTTTGCTACCATCGTCAGGGCTTTTCAACCGACCGTTCATGGATTGGCAACATAAAATGGACTGGGCTTGGCAATCCCATAGCCTTGCACGTAATCTACCCCGAGGTCTCTCAGTCGAGCCATGGCGATGCTATCTTCAACGCGCTCGGCAATTGTCCGAGTATTCATTGCTCGTCCAATTTTGCAAATTGAATCCACAATCGCTTGACTGATAGGATCATGGAGCTGCTGAATAAAGCTGCCATCAATCTTGATGTAATCGACGGGGAGTTGCCTGAGATAGCCAAAAGAAGACATGCCACTGCCAAAGTCATCAAGGGCAAACTGACAGCCGAGTTGCTTCAGGCTTTTCATAAAGGCCGCCACCTGGGTGAGATTTGAAATGGCCGCCGTCTCAGTGATTTCAAAGCATAGCCTGTCTGGGTCAACGGGGCTGTGTAAGAGGGCGTCTTTCAAGAACTGGAGAAACTGCTCGTCATTGAGACTGGCTCCTGACAGATTGATGTTGTAGATCATCTGAGAATCTGTCTCCGCCGGGCTCAGTTTGGTCAAGAATTGAGAGATCACCCATTGGTCAATCTTTTGCATCCGATGGTAGCGCTCGGCAGCGGGGATAAAGGCCATCGGTGAGATGATCTGTCCTTCCTCACCGATGAGTCTGAGCAAGAGTTCTGTGTGATGTGGTTTGCCCTGAGCCTCTCGCAGCGAGGCGATCGGCTGGTGATAGAGACAAAAGCGATTATCTTCGAGAGCCCGATCAATCCGTAGACACCATTGCTGCTGGTCACGCTGCCGAGATAAGGTCAAATCATCAGCACGATATATGTGAATCCGATTACGACCCGCTTCTTTCGCGGCATAGCAAGCCGCATCTGCGGCGGCCAAGATTTCTGCTTGATTTTGATTCGCTGGGATCACCTCGACGACGCCAATACTTGCACCGACAGAAAATGAATGCTCTCCCCAAACAAAGCGAAATTCTCGAATCGACTGGCACATCAAGTTGGCAATGCGGCGGGCGAATTCTGGTGTGCACTGTCGCAACAGAATGGCAAACTCATCGCCGCCCAAGCGTGCAACGGTGTCAGTCACACGCACCTGATTTTTTAAGATGTCAGCAATTTGTTGCAGGAGGGCATCGCCAGCTGTATGGCCGCAGGTATCGTTGACCAGTTTGAATTGATCGAGGTCTAGATAGCAGAGCATGCTGGTGTCCTTTGCGTTTTGTAGCAGCTCTGAGAGTTGTTTCTCAAATTCACGCCGATTGACTAATTGTGTTAGCTCATCATGGGTTGCTTGCCAGGTGAGTTGACGCGAAAGCTGACGAGATTCTGTCACGTCATGAAAGACCAAGACCGTCCCGATAATCTCCCCTTCTCGGTTGCGAATCGGTGCGGCTGAATCTTCAATGCCACGTTCCTGGCCGTCTCGACTGATGAGAATCGTGTGATTGGCCAGACCCACAATGATGCCTTCTCGTAAGACCACCGTCACTGGATTTTCAACCGGTTCTCGTGTGTATTCATTGAGAATAATAAATACCTCTGAGAGGGGGAGACCCTTTGCTTCCGCTTGAGGCCAACCCGTTAATTTCTCAGCAACGGGATTAAAGTAAGTAATGCAGCCTTGAGCATCGGTGGTGATGACGGCATCCCCGATGGAGTGTAGCGTTACCTGAGCTAATTCCTTTTCTTCGTGGAGTTGACGTTCCAGCCGTTTTTGTTCAGTGATATTGATAGCAACTCCGCCAAGGATAGTCTGGTTGTTTGTACTTTGGCAGGGGAATTTAAAGACCAGCCAATCTTGTGGATTGCCGTCTCGATCAGGAACCGATTCCAGCAATTGCATGGGCTGATTGCGTTGGATGACCTCAAGGTCATTTTGCCTGTTTTGTGCCGCTGCTTCTGGCGGCAGCCAGTCGGCATCTGTTTTGCCCAAAAGGTCAGCGGACTGAATGTGGAAAAACGTTTCAAACGGTTTGTTGATGTAGAGAAACTGGCCTGAGTCGGCATCCTTCATAAAGGCGAGTGCGGGCGAATTGTCCATAAACATTTGGAACCGTGCCTCGCTAGCTTCTAGCGCTGCCAGGGCACGATTGCGCTCTGTTACATCAACCATAACGGCCAGGGAGCGTACAAACCTACCCGAGCTATCCCGTTCTGTGGTGGCTGAGAGTAATACGTCAATCACCTGACCCGCTTTGGTGATGACCTGATAAGGGACATCGTTGCAACGGTCGGTTCTGAAATATTCCGGTAGGACTATGTCTTGCGCATAGTGCTTAGATTCAAGGGTGAGAAACTCAGTAGACTTGCGACCAATAACTTCGTGGCGCTCGTAACCCAGTTTTTGCAGCCAATAATCGCTGACATGAATTAAGCGCCCATCGATATCAATCGAATGCAACATGACCGGCGTTTTGGTCGATAGTGCCTGATAGCGCTCTTGACTTTCTCTCAGGGTGATTTCGGCCTGCTTCTGGGTAGTAATGTCGCGCACCATCACCAAGACGTTGTCCTGTTCCCAGGGGATAATTCGAACGTCTTCGTAACGGGGGTGTCCATCGCAAACAATTCGGCGTTCATATTGCTGAAGTTCACAAGTTTGCAAGGCCTGTTGTACATAGTGAAGCTTCTGGGTAACTTGTTCTATCGACAGGTAGTCGTGAACCGTCGCGTCAGAAAAGGCTGGATCTTCCGAGAATGTCTGACCTTTGACTGGGAGGTAGGTGCCGTCACTTTTCATCCAAACTAATCGGTCTGGAATGGCTCGCAACAAAGCTCGATTCATTGCTTCGCTTTGGGCGAGCGATCGCTCAGCTTGTTTGCGATCGCTGATATCGCGAATGATATCGAGGTAGCCCAAGGTTTGCCCGGAGTGATCTTTGACCTCCGTTCCAACGGTTTCCCCCACAAAAACCTCACCATTCTGCCGACGATACTGTTCTTCGTAGACCCCAATTGTGCCACTGGCTTGAGGATGGTAGTGTCTTTGCCCTTGGGTTTGATAGCCTGCGGAGTTGGCATAAAGTTGTTCGGTTGTCTGTCCCAAAATGATGTTTGAGGGGCAGTCAAATATCTGATTGAAGCCAGGATTGACCTTACAAACCCGGCGTTCTGTATCCGCAAAAACGATGGCGTCTGGAATCGCACTGAATATGCCTTCTAACACAGTCACATGCTGATTCAGTTGCTCTACCGTCGTCAACGTGTTGTCTATAGTGCATTCAAGCTGCCTAACCTTAGCTAGCAGCGCGCTAATTTGTACTTGAAAACAATTTTGCGTTTCAACTTGCTGGAATATCTGATGTATGGCGGAGTTCAAGGTCGTGGGAGTAAGCAATTCTTTGGAGAGGAACCCTTGAATACCCGAACGAATTAGCTTTTGTGCGAATGCCTCATCCTGAGGATCATAGAGAACCAGTAGAGGCAAATCTGCTAAAACTAGCAATTGATTCTCGATGTTGGCTTGTGAAGCTTGCGTTCTAAATCTACCTAAATCTAGCAGTATGAGATCAATAGATGAAGAAATCCGCTGCGTTGTCACTTTCTCTAAAGACTTGACAACTGTTATTCGAGCCTCATGGAACTGAGAATTTTGAAGTGATCGAATCAATAATTCTACAGTTGTCTGATGATCTCCAATGAGTAGAAGGTGGAGGATTTGTGCCTGGAAGGTTTGATGCTCTATCATTGATCAAAAACTGAAGAGGGACATACACAACTGGTTTTTTTCACATCTTGTACCGTCAGTGATGTCTGCCATCTAAATGAGTGCAGAATCAATCACTAATACATGTTGAAACGGACTTAGATATGCATTTGGAAGAGATTAAAGTATTCCTAATTGGTCTACAGTTCGTTTTTAGAAGCTGCGCAAGCAGTTCAATAGATGCTTTTTATTAAAAGCTTTTGCTTTTATCTATCGAAATTGCTGTTTATTGTGCTGGCAACTTCTGGTAACTTCTGTCAACTAACTGGACTAATTAGCTTAATGCTTATTCAAAAGAAGCTATTAAGAGAGGTAAAAAATCTGGAATTGAGTCTGAAAACAACCAGTTTTGAATCAAGAAAAATCATCCTATTAAAAATCAAGGATGATAAACATGAAAACAGTATGAAGGTATTAAATAAAGAATGAACTCTGCAGAGAAGCTATTCGACCGAAGAATTACTGAACTTGTTTTTACACTAGATTTCGACAAAGATAAAACCCGTAGAATCAACAGGAATCAATAGGATAGGAGAACTGAATGCAAGTGATATGCCGAGCCACATGCTAAACGACTGACTCTTTGTTGTTTGACAGATCTCTTTGTTGTTTGACAGATCTCTTTGTTGTTTGACAGATCTAACGTTCAAAAAACTTGAAGTCTTACTGCCAAATTCTGTGGTTGCTTTCGCGGATCTTTGTTGAAGGGATGACTTTGAGGTCATCCTAAAATACACGTAGAATTGGGTGAATCTGCTTGGAGAATAATACTGATTTTTAAGAAATCTTTTGTTTTTGTTACAAATTAAGCTGAAGAAGCCTGGAATTTGATGCTTTATGACTTGTCATATGCTTTTAACAAGCTGCTCTCTATAAATACTTTTAGTTCATTGAAGATACTTGTCAGTTTTGTGTCAGTCATCTGATACAAAACTATTTAAGCTAACTCTCGGTTCAGCTCTATCTTTGGTTATATCCATCCCTGACTTTTATGGAATTTCTGTTCTTGCAGATAGTCCTTTCAGTGGAAATTAGAGAGAGCGATCTCTCTCTCTCCATTACATGAGTTCAAGACTGCGAATCTAGAAAGGTAATTTGCTTGAGGTATTGAAACATCGATATCTCTTGACTGAAATATTGATCTTGGCAGAATCTTTATATTTATTTCTAATTTAAATCTGCTTCTCTGAATTATTAACTCTGCCATTGTTGTAGGTGTTAAGCAATATTGCAGAAATTAAGAGCGCTTTGAAATATATCAGGCAAATATCAGGCAAAATGTAGAAGCCTTTCTGATTTAGTTTCCCACTAAAACCTATGCGATTCCAACAAGTACAAGCGCAACTGCTGGATGGATTGATGACCCTTCGGGGTGTCATTTTATTGCTGGCAAACCCCGCCAATACCCTGTCTGTCTATGACATCGAAGATGGATTACGGCGAGATAAGGGAACCCAACTCTCGGTGGAGTATTTGCTGGCGCAACCGGGGGTGGCAGAGTTGGCGCAAGAGCGCTATCTTGCTCCAACCCCTAGCCTGGAGCAGTTGCGCCAGTGCCCAGAGGGGTCGTTGGGGCGTGCCTATGCTGGCTACATTGAAGACAATGGCTTTGATCCAGCTTTTTATCGCCAATTGGAGGTCAACGATGACACCAGTTATTTGTTTATGCGGCGACGACAGACCCACGACATTTGGCATCTACTAACGGGTATGGAGATTGATGCTGCCTCGGAAATTGGGTTAAAAGCGTTTGAGTTAGCACAGACGCGAGGGATGATGGCTGGTTTATTGGTGGCTGGAGGCTTAATTCGTACTCTGCTCAAAGAGCCAGAAACATTGCCCTATTTACTGGATCGAGTTGCGATCGGCTACCGAATGGGGATGCAAGCTAAGCCGTTTATGGCACAAAAATGGGAAGAGGGTTGGGATCAATCTATGGAAGAGTGGCGCGACGAACTGAATGTCACGATACCGGCAGCCTATGTTCCCTGAAGATTAGCGATTGGTTCAAGCCTGCTACGTTCAAGCATCCACCTTTCACAGGATTTGATCTATGGGGAAATCGGTTGTAGTGAGTCAGCAAACGTTTGAGGCAGAGGTGCTGCTTCCATCCTTCGAACAGCCTGTGCTGATAGATTTCTTTGCGCAGTGGTGTGGACCGTGCCAAATGCTGAAGCCGTTACTGGAAAAGCTATCCCAGGAATACAATTTCACCCTGGCTAAGGTAGATATTGATCAAAATCCAGAGTTGGCACAGGTGCACCGGGTAGAAGGCGTGCCAGATGTGCGGGTCGCGGTGCAGGGAAAACTGCAGCCAGGATTTGTGGGAATGTTGCCGGAACCGCAGTTGCGCGAATTCCTGTCAGGGCTGAATTTCCAATCGGCTTTGGAGAGTGGGTTGGCGGCGATCGCCCGAGCGCAAAGTACAGAGGATTGGAACACTGCTGGAACACTTTTTTCCCAGCTTCTGACCGACTATCCCGACAACCCTAATCTCAAGCTAGAAGCGGCGCAGTTTTTTCTCAATCGCGATCGCCTCTCCGATGCTGAGGCCGTGCTTGCCGATGTTTCCACTCATGCCAAAGAGGTTGGGCAAAAAGCTGACGCCATGCGATCGCTCGTGAAATTGCATCGAGAGATGCAAACCCCCGTCTTGGATAGCGAGCTGGATAGAATTTATGCCGATGCTGCAAACCGTACCCTAGTGGGAGACTACGAGACAGCCTTGCAGGAGTGGCTCGGGCTGGTGCAGCGCGATCGCAAGTACCGCGACGATGCAGCGCGCAAGGCCATGCTCGTGATTTTTGCACTGCTCGGTGATGAGCATGCCCTAACCATGGCCTATCGCCGCAAACTCATGTCGGCGCTTTACTGACACCAGTTGTCATGGAGATCAAACCTCGATCATTTTTGGGATCCCCGATCTGCAAGGGTTCCAAAAATGATTCTGTAACGGATGCTGCTTGTATTGGTTATGCTCGGACTTCTGCAAAAAGGAGTAGGCACCAATCGCAAGCCAAGGCTTAAGTTCGAGCCAGTGGCAAAACCTATGCCGAGCGGCGCAGAAACAGTCCCAAAATATTGGCTTCCTGTTGCATGGCTGCAAACTCCTGACGGTGTTGCTCCGCCACCCGGTTATACCATTCACAATAGGCCGCTAGCTCAGCGCGATATTCGGACTCGCGGTAGAACTCGTAGCTTATTTCATAGGTCGCAAAAACTTCTTCAGCTTCCGCACGGAAGGGGACAACCTGACGATGGAAGATGGAATTGTGAGACATGGGCTGCCAAAATTTAGCTTTAACGGTGATCTTACAACCATCCTCTGAGGCGATAGACCACCATACCGATGCGTTCTTTGATCACGCGGGTGACATGCTCGATCGCCCAAGATTGAGGCAACGCATTGAGAACAGCGGCCTGGGGTGTTTCTCCCGGCTCACTCAGCTCCTTTTCGGAAATTAGAAAATCTGTTGGAGCCGGAATGGTCTCAATCCCTTGCTTCTCAAAGATTTTGAGCGATCGCGGCATATGAATCGCTGATGTTACCAGCAGAATCTGATTGATGCCCTGCTCTTCCAGGATTTTCTTTACATTCACCGCATTCTCGTAGGTGTTGAGCGAGGTTTTGTCTTCCAGCATCGCAGAGCGAGGAACTCCCAGCGCCTCGGCCAGCACGGCCATGTCCCCCGATTCGGATTCTCCCGTGCCCCTCCAGTCGATATGCCCCCCACTAAAAATGATCCGAGGGGCTTTACCTTCGTTGTAGAGCCGTGCTCCGTGGATGACGCGATCGCCCGAATCCTGCACATCGACCCAGGGCCGAGGATAGATATGGGGTCGCATTGCCCCACCCAGCACCACGATGGCCTCTGCCTGAGGTAATTCTTCAGGCGGCAGGTGTTGCCATTCGAGGGACTGCATGAGCCGGATAGCGATGGGGCCATTGCCGCTGACGAGCAAAATGACAAGCGCTAACCCAATAAACATGGCTGCCTGCCGGGGAAACTTCCACAGCCGTAGCAACGCTATTACAAGCAGTAAGCAGGATAAGCCAATTGGATAGATAAAAATTGGCAGTAACTTTGACAGGAATAAAAACATAAGAAACACCGGGATATTAGGAAGAAAATTAGCTTAGGAAATGGCGGGTACTTGAAGTACGAGCAATTAAAAACTTGCGTAAATACGGATCCTCTGACCCATACCAAAAAAGGTGATGAGCGCTACAAGACTGTGATAAACCCTCTTCTTTTTTACTCCAAGCCGTTCGGAATACAAGCAAGCTCTTTACGGAATTGTAAGGATCAATCCATTTGAATTTTGAATAAGGACACTCTTCTATCTGTCACTTTGGTGTGCCGCAGGTTACCGTTTTGCCATGTAGGGTTAGGAATTGAGTCGTTTTGAGGGACGGGATGAAAGGACTTTTGGCATCTGCAGGACAGAAACTGGCCCAGAAAGTAGAGGCCATGGTACCGACCTATTCCAAGGTAGGGGAGTCGGTCTTTTTTGCAAACGACCAGTTCCCATGGAGCTATGAGTTGGAATCCAACTGGAAAGTGATTCGGGAAGAACTGGATGAAGTGATGATCAATGTGGATGAGCTACCAAATTTCCACGATATTTCCCCACGTCAACGCCGAATTGCTGGAGATAATCTCTGGAAGACCTACTTTTTCCAGGCATTTGGCTTTCGGGCACAGCACAACTGCGATCGCTGCCCCGAAACCGTCAAGCTACTCAAGAAAGTTCCTGGACTGAAAGTGGCCTTTTTCTCAATCCTCGCTCCCGGCAAACATATCCCGGAACATCGCGGCAAACACAAAGGTCTTATTCGCTATCATCTGGGGCTAAAAGTTCCTGAGAACAAGGAAGCCTGCCGCATTCGGGTAGATGATCAATTCGCCCATTGGGAGGAAGGGAAAAGTTTAATTTTTGACGACACTTATTATCACGAAGTCTGGAATGATACGGATGAGTACCGAGCCATACTATTCCTCGACATTGCTCGACCCTTGCGGTTTCCGCTATCCCTGGTCAATTGGTTGGTCAACTCTGTGGTAGCGCTATCGCCGGTGGTACAGGTCGCTCGGAAGAACCAACAAAGCTGGGAAAAGCATTTTGAGGAATTGCTGAAGTAGCGTACGCTGTCGACGCTCAGGATTGCACTAGAGGCTATAGCTGAGGCTCTGTTTGCCATTTTTCTGATCTATCCGTGGTAGCTCACTCCTATGGTGATCAATGTAACGGCTGATGAATGCTTCTCCCTGGGATTATTCCCTCAAATCGGGTAAACAGGCTACCAATCAAAGCATTACATAAGTTCATAATTATTAAGCGATGTTGAATCAAGTTGTTTGGATACGGGAAGGAAACGTTTGATGGAACTGGAGACAACCCTGCGAGGGCATACCGTGCATAATGCGGTGCGCGAAGTGGGAATCAACCCCAACTACTGGTACCCGGTGAGCTGGTCAGAGGATCTCAAGCCAGAAGCTATTCTGTCGGTACAGATATGGCAACGGCCGGTCGCGCTTTATCGCGATCGCAAGGGTGCCGTTCATGCTATCGAAGATGCTTGCCCCCACAAGGGCGTAGAGCTACACAAAGGAAAGGTGGAAGGCGATCGCATCGCCTGTCCGTATCACGGATGGGAGTTTGATGCTGAGGGTAACTGTGCTCACATTCCCTATTTGCCCGAAGGTCAAAAGCTACCCTGTGCTCAGGCGCGTGTGTATCCGGCGCAAGAGCGTTATGGCCTGGTTTGGGTATTTCCGGGAGCGGTGGAATTAGCTGAGGTGCGATCGCTCCCCGAGATCCCAGAATACGATGACCCCGACTGCTTCATGATTCAAATTCCGGGACATTTCCACGCCCATTTTTCCATTTGTAATGAAAACACAATGGATGTGTTTCACGGATACCTGCACGAAAACTTACAGGGCTGGTACAATCCCCAGCTATTGAAGCTCAAGGAAACAGAGGAGTCTGTAAAAGCTGACTATCGGGTGCATTACAAAGGCTGGATTACAAAGGTTTTAGGGTTGAGTGCTGATGGTGGCGTAACCACTCGTACGGTCTCCGTTCATTACCAATACCCCCATTACCATAGTTCCATGGAGGGGGTGTCATCTCTCTACTTAATGCGCTTGCCCGTTGGGCCTGAGGAAACGCGTTCGTTTTCCATGCTGTTCTTGCGCTTGCCCATTCCTAATTGGCTGATCAACCCCATTCGTAAGCCGTTGATGCGTTTGGTGCGCCAGTACTTTTTTATGCCCTTCCTCTTGCAGGATGTCGAAATGATGGAGAGTGAGCAAAATAACTACAGGCTGAATGCCCAGCGTCGTTATGTGGAAATCAATCCTGCGATTATTGCACTCCAGCGCGTTATTTTGCGGCAATATACCCAGTTTGTGCAACAATCTGCAGCAAATGACAGTCAACAGCATGACAAGCACAATGCTGCAGAAGGTGGGCGAATGGCTGATGGCGACATTGTACGATCGCCCAGCTTACGCTAAGAAACTGCTATTTCTTTGTCCCAATAGGAACACCCGCTGGTACCCACTGAGGGGATTGTGGACAGTTCCATTGTCTAAAACCAACTGGAACAGGGCTAACTCAGGGATTGCATTGAATCTGGCAGAGTGAGAGAGATCTTTTTTAAAAAATTTGGGATCTTACCATTTGGTTGAATTCCAACGATCTTCTGGAACGCATCTAGTTTGCTCTGAATATGGAAAGAGAGGCAACCGATTGTTGCGTTTTTGGCAGGTTCTCTGTCACTCTAAAACTCACCGTTTTCTATTTGAAATTGGTTGTAGATAGCCCCTATCGCCCAGGGGAAAGTTTTAACTTTATCGAATCACCGTGAGGGGAGTTTACTGTGCAAGTTGTAAAGGAATACGTTCAGCGCTGGTATGAGAGCGGGCTTGACCCCGACGAATATATCTGCCACGGGAAACAGGGCAATATCTTTGATGTCGAAGAAGAAGAAACAGGGGTTCGTCGCTCGGTGCTGTCCTTTTGCACGAACGATGTACTGGGTTTAGTGCAGGAAGAATCGGTCAAGCAAGCGGCGATCGATGCCATTCTGCAGTATGGCACTTCCAATAGCTCTTGCTCAGTGCTCAGCGGTCGCATTGACCTGCATCGGCAGCTCGAGAATGAAATTTCTGATTTCAAGCACCTGCCTCATACCCAGCTGTTTCTCAATGCTTGGATGGCAATGCAAGCGTTGATGGATGCATTTTGCCATCTGGCCATTCCTGTTCCGGGTTTCAAGAATACTCGCGAAACCTTGATTTTGACTGATGTGCTCAACCATGGCTGCATTATTTCGGCGCTAGCAAACGCTGGAACGCGGTCGGGCAAAATGTTTGGCCATAGCCCACGGGTACGAGTCAAAGCCTACCGCCATTGCGATATGCAAGACTTTGCTCGGAAACTCAAGCGCTATGCGCAGCCTGACGATCGCATTCTGGTGATATCCGACGCTGTATTCTCGATGGATGGCGATATTGCGCCTCTACCCGAGATGATTGATATCCTCTCCAACTATCCCGGCAGTGTGCTGGTCATGGATGAGGCTCATGCTTCTGGTGCGTTGGGCAAAACAGGTCGCGGCATCTATGAACACTTCAACATTCTGCCTCAGTACGCTATTGAGCGTGGCGTTGTACCCATCATCATGACCACTTTTTCTAAATTTGGTGCGTCGGTTGGTGCCGCTATTAGCTCTCATGTGTCCGAACTGAAGCCTTTGTTGAATGTGTCGCCGACTTCCATTGGTACCTGCTCTTTGTCGGCTCCACTCGCAGCTGGTGCAATGGAAGCTCTACGCACTGTGAAGCGAGAGCCCGAGCGTGTTCAAAAATTGCAAGAGAATGCAAAGTACCTGCGATCGCGGCTCATGGAAAACGACTTTGTGCCGATTGGAGAAACCAACGTCGTTCCTGTCCTTTTGCCGTCTGACGTAAACCCCAAGCTGTTCGCCCGCATTCTCATGCACGACTACGGCATCTGGGTCTCGCCCATCTGGTTCATTGCTAAGCCGCGCCTTCGGATTACGGCAAATGTGCTGCATACCCGTGAGGAAATGGATAAGCTGGTGGCTGCAATGGTGGCCGTTCGTGAGGCAACGTACAAGCCTGCGGCCATTATCAGCGCTTGATTAGAAGCGCTTGACTGAGTTCCTACAGGGATTGTGTGTTTGTCAGTGCAGCTTGTGGATGTTTGCGAGGGGGCGATCGCATCAACCCCTCCTCAGCGACGATTTTCCCCTCTGAACATAAAGCACTCCCCAGACTTGTTAAACGTCTGGGGTTTTTCATTGGCTATAGTAGCTGTCTTTTTTGGGTGACACCGATTGATACCAATTCTCTAAGAACCCACTGCAGAATCATTTTTTGAAACCCTCGCGCTGCGAGGGTTTCAAAAAATGATCTGGTTTTGGTTTTCATAGAATTAGTATGAGACGTTTGCTGGATCCGCGCATGCGGGATTCGGCAAACCTGACACGATGCTCGATAGATCGTCTATGGATGCTCATGACCATGGGGCTGCTGTAATCTTGTTGGTCTGATCTTTATGGCTATAACGACAGATGCGCTATGAACTCATTGCAATATTTTTTGTTGAAACCCTTGCACAAAAAGAATTTCAACGAAGCTTGAAAGTTTAAGCTAGGACTTTGGAATCTAAAGTAGTGGCTATTGGGACAACGTCTGCCATTGCAAACTCTGAAAATTCCTGGCTTGAAAACTTGCGAGGATATGTCGAAGGCAACCCGCAACGGGTTGCCTTCGACATATCCTTGAGTTCAATGGCTAGAGGTGCTTAATCCGAACTCAGGTTACGGATGTCTTCGGGAAATCCGCACTCATTGTTGCTTTTCTAACATCAACTTATGCGGCGATTTTCGGTGGATCTTCGCCGCACCGTTGGCTCAGTTCCGTAACGCGCCAGCTTAACTTAAGGCTAATCCAGAAGTTCCATAGGAGTAGAACGGAGATGGCCAGCATATTAGCGGCATAGATATTGAAGCTCAGCCCACCTGACAACAATGCGAGGATGATGGCCCGAAGCATCAAGCCCATCACACATACTATGTTGAACTTCATAAATCGCTTGACCAGCTGATTCCATTGCCGCTGCTGGCGAGCAATGTCGCCAAAGGTCCAGACATCATTCCAGGTAAACTCGCCGACAATGACTAATTCGGCGGCAATCAAGCTGCTGGCAAGTACACCCAAACCCAGTTGTCCCTGAAATGTCGAGAGCAGCAAGGTGTTCAGCAAAACCCCCGTTAACCCGACCACCCCAAACTGCATGAAGCGTGTGGTGGGGAAGCTTTTCCGCCGCCGCCAGATACGCCTCAGCCTGCTGACACGCAAACGCAAGCGCAACAGGTGCTTGATAAACTCAATGTTTTTCTTGAGAACAATCTCCTGGCGTTCTTCGCGCTCGTGGAATACATACCCAACTTCTTCAATCTGCTGAACGTCGCCTTCACTTAGGACTTCTAACAAGATCTTGGAGCCACAGGGGCGAAGACGCCGATTGGCGATCGCCTGCCGCCGAACGAGGAAATATCCACTCATTGGGTCAGAAACCTGGCCCACAATTTCAGGCAATACTAATAAACCGAGCAACTGAGAGCCCCGCGACAAACCTCGGCGGAACAGGTTCCAATTCGAAACCCCGCCGCCTTCAATGTGGCGGCTAGCGACGGCTAAATCTGCACCGAAATGTAATTTCTCCAACAACTGCAGCAAAACTTCTGGAGACTGCTGCATGTCTGCATCAATGACACCCAGTACTTCGCCCCGTGCCGCTTGCCATCCGCGTAGAACGGCGGATGCCAGTCCTCTGATGCCAGTCCGGCGCATCACCCGTAAGGCAGGGTAATGCGTCATCAGACGCAACGCAACTTCCCAGGTCTGATCGGGACTATCATCATCAACAACGATGATCTCATAAGCCCCTGGTAATGCCTCATCCAGCAATGTGGTAAGGATGGCCACCATCCCAATCACATTGATTCGCTCTTTATAAGTGGGCAGGATGAGGGAGAGGTAGATAGAGGACGACTCAGCAATCTCTTCGTTGGGTGTATTAGAACTATGAACCTCTAACGCAGGAATCTTGTAGGAGCCAGATGGAACAGGCAAAAGACCTAAAGAGTTAGCACCCTGTTCCCTCGGAAACCTAGCTTCTTCTCTGACAGCTTCCATAATCATTAAGGGAAATAAACTATCTGCTACTGCTGGATTACTCGCTATCGCTGAATGTTTAGACTGCGATAGTTATCCAACTGTTTCTATGTTTAGAACTTAATCCGTATTTTTGCTGATGGTTAGATGTACCGAGGCCTGATTATGGAAAACACATACAAAAACTTGCTTTGTGAAGTGCCTGTAAAGTTAGAGCGGAGATGTCAGAGACCTATCGGAAGATAGGCACATTTATCCACTGACTGCGCCTTTCCTTGAGAATACTGGATACATCTAGCTTTTGAACTTGCACAATGGCTTCGAGAGGGCGATCGCTGCTTTTGGATCGTTGCAATGCTCACAAAAAATCTTTTCTTTCGGCAGCAAAAGAGATAAGTTTTGGATCCGTAGAATAACGGATATTTTCTCCTTCCATTTTTCTGATTGGGAACACCCGTTGTTTACCATTTGAACAAACTCTGACAAAGTCTGAGAACAGTGAAGGTTGGTGTGGATAGGGTTTCAATAAAACTACTGAACAATTTAAAGAACGTTTAGATACAGCCAATATTGCAGAGACTCGGAGTACCCAAGCAGCCTTGTTGGATGATGAAGGACTCGATCATCTTGTCTCGACGATAGCTATTCAACCGATAAAGCTCTATTTATACTCAGTCGATTGCATCTTGGTTAGTAAGTAGCTCGGCATGATGAAAAACCAGACTCTAAAAACCTGTGCCGCCCGCAGCGCGGGCGGCACAGGTTTTTAGGGTTTTAGGTTTAATTGCACCTGCTAACTTAGCATTAGAGCTAGATTATCCTTCAGAGGTTACAGACAGGACTTACGTAGTTTATTGATTTTTGAGATGCGGCCAAAAAATCAACACATACTTTCAGGACTTACGTAAAACTTGCCTAAGTCTTGAAAGTATTGCTGTCACTGGTGACATGAGAAGTCTATACAGAACACGCAATTTTTCTTTACACTATTGAGGGATAGTTGAGAGTTCGAGGCAGAGCAACTACAGCTAGAAGGTAGCTGATTGCCACACTGATGCGTTGTTCAGCGCTTGTAGCCATCTTTTCTGCCCATTGTTTCTTCTCTGTACAGTTCTGCACAAGTGCGGTTCCTGCATTGATCTAGCGATCCTTCAATCACACAAACCCTTCTTCTATGTTTCTTGAAACGACGCAACGCTCAAAACTGGATGAAAGTAGTGACGATAGCTTCTACAGTCTCCCTCGGCTTGTAACCCATGTTGACGAAGGCTTCATTCAGCAACTCACGGATCTTTATCGCGAGCATCTCCGACCGGGGATGCGGGTGTTCGATATGATGAGTAGCTGGGTTTCTCATTTGCCGGATGACGTCCAATTTGAGCATGTCGAAGGGCATGGGATGAATGCAGAGGAGCTGGCTCAAAATCCTCGACTCGATCACTATTTTGTTCAGAACCTCAACCAAAAGCAGCTTCTTCCGTTATCAGATGCCTCATTCGATGCAGTGCTAAATACAGTGTCTGTGCAGTATTTGCAGTATCCTGAAGCGGTATTTGCCGAGATCTATCGCATCCTCAAGCCTGAAGGCATTGCAATTGTCAGCTTTTCGAATCGGATGTTTTTTCAAAAAGCCATTCAGATCTGGCGAGATGCTTCTGAACCGAAGCGCGTGCAATTAGTACAGTCTTATTTCGCTAATATTCCGGGTTTTGGCGCAATCCAGGCGATCGCTGAACCATCATCTCTCCCCTCGATTCTTCGCATGATGGGTGTTCCAGGTGGCGATCCGTTCTATGCAGTACTGGCCAAACGTGTCCGTTAAGTCTCTACGTTGTCTTTGTTTTTCACATGTTTCGAGTCCTTACCCGTGGCTATTCTGAAGACTTCGAGCGTTGGACAGATGCTCTAGAAACAGCCAATTCTCTCAAACCCAAATGCCGAAGCTGGCTTCAAGATATACGTATCTTTGATGGGGAAGACCTGGTTTGGGTTTATAGCCGCTCCCATGCTTATCCTCAATATATTGGTGCAGGTACCTACAACCGTCTGGCACGATTGTTTATTCAGGAGGCGATCGCTGAAGAAACGATCTCCCAGGAATCAGAAGCCACAAATACATCTCAGCAAGATACTGATGGCAAAATTGACCCGGCTGGTGAGTGAAGTGACTCGTATCAAATGCCGTAGTGTGGAAGCATCCGAAAAAATTGCGTTTCAGAAACTAATATCAAATCCGGTTGAAGAACCCAACTATCATTTGCGCCCGCTGCATTGCCGCGGGCGCAAATGATAGTTGGGTTTTACGGCTGTTTAACCGGATTTGATATTAGACTCGACAAGTAGAAGCACTTGCCGAGTCTTTACTCTAGGCAGATTTGATTTTTCGCTTGACTTGACCCTAAGCAGCAAGATGACGCTGAACCGTTTCAGCGATCGCACTTGTCCAGTATTCAGTAAGTTCAGCATCAGCCGCTTCCACCATGACGCGAATCACAGGTTCTGTCCCCGAGGCACGTACCAATACGCGTCCCTGGTCATCCATCGCGGCCTCAGCTTGGGTGATTGCATGCTGCACGGGGTCGCAGTCTTGCCAGTTGAGACGGCGATCGCGATCGACAACGCGCACGTTACGCAAGAGTTGGGGAAATGTTTGAAAACTTTGATCCCGTAAGTCTGCTAGAGACATGCCACTTTGCTTCACAAGATGAGTCAGATGCAGTGCGGTTTGCAATCCGTCTCCAGAGATGCCGTAGTGGTGGCAAATAATGTGCCCGGACTGTTCTCCACCGAGTACCGCACCTTGCTTTAGCATTTCGGTATGGACATGCTGGTCGCCCACAGCTGTTCGAATCAGGCGTCCTCCCTGTTGTTGCCATGCTCGCTCAAAGCCCAGATTTGCCATTACGGTAGAGATAATCGTATTGCCGGGCAGTTTTCCCTGGTGCTTCAACAGATTGCCCCAGAGGTAGAGAATGTAGTCTCCATCAATGAGTCGGCCTTGGTTATCCATGGCGATCGCCCGATCGGCATCTCCGTCAAACGCAAATCCCAGATCCGCGTTATGTTCCTGAATTGCCGCCTGCAGCAAGGCTGTATGAGTAGAGCCACAGTTAACGTTGATGCGATCGCCGTTGGGTGAGGCATGTAGTGCAATAACCTCTACCCCGAGCTCTCGAAAGATTTGTTCGCCAAATCGGGTCGCAGATCCCCAGGCCAGGTCTAGCACCACGCGCATTCCCGTCAGGTCAGGGTGTTCCTTTAACGGAGTATGGAGCGCATTCACATAAGCTTGCGCTAAATCCGCGCGGTTGACAAAGCTCAATCCTGTTTGTGCCGGAATCATTGCTCCAGCCAAGCTTTCTTGCCGCAGGGCTAGTTCAATCCCTTGTTGTTGAACCCTCGACAGCTTGGTTCCATCTGCACCAAAAAACTTGATGCCATTGTCTTGGGGAGGATTATGGCTAGCGGAGATCATTACTCCTCCAGCGGCTCCGGCAAAGTGACAGAGGAAAGACACCATCGGCGTTGGACATAGCCCCACTTGCCACACGGGAATGCCAGCGGCTGCCAGCCCATCTGAGAGGGCGATCGCCAACGGCTCACTAGAATTACGAGAATCCCATCCCAAAATAAATGGGTGCTGCGAATCGACCCCCAATACCTGACCTGCGCAAAAACCAACACGAAATGCCAGTGCTGGAGTTAGCAATTCGGTCGCATTTCCACGAATGCCATCAGTCCCAAACAGTTTGCCGGAAGGCAAGTTTAGCGGTTTTTGATAATCTACCCGGAGACTATCAAGTACTATCGACTGTTCAGATTTGGTATCCCCCTTTTCTACGTGATCCGAAGCTTTCAAAACCGGAGATAAAACCATTCGTTAACACTCCACACATCACACTCAGCGAAGCATAGCACTTGTCGTTTAAGAAGTCTAAATACCTATTGACACAAATACGAATCCCTTCGCTATCCCCACATTCTGCCTCCAATCTCCAAGATCCGAAACAATTTTTATATCGGTCTGTGCGGGTGTCTTCCCCTTGAACCGATGCCGTCTATAAACCTAAGTTTTTGAGCCGCACATCCATTGTTTCCCAGGCAATTCCCTGTTCTATATATTGAGGCTGCGCGGGGTTGTACGGTCCTTTAAGGCGATCGATCGCAATAATCTCACAACTTGCAGGCAACACAGGTACGTCTGGATCAAAGGCTGTCGGGCGCATCAGCGAGCTGGAAAAGCCTCGGAAAATGGCCACCTGATCTGGTTCCCCATCGATATTCGCTGTCACGATTAATACCTCCTTGAGGTGCTTTAACGTATACTGCTCCATCCGAAATCCGGGTGCGGTTGTTTCAGTCATCAAATTTCTGTCTCATATTGCGTCTACTCCAGTATTGGCCTTGAAAGGCAAGCATAAAAATTCTATTTCCCGAAAATTTAAGACTTTTCTCAAGATCCGAGAATTCATGGATGAATATCAATCCAATCTATGTTGTCTTGGTAAAGAAGGGTTAAGTGGCGATCGCATCTGGGAAGGTTAGACGTTAGGCAGAGCAACTACAACACCCACTGCACATCATCAACGCATAGGAGTCGGTACATGTTTGTTGCAGAATTCTCATTCCAGGAAACTACTGAACTAGCTGACGATCTGCTCATTCAAGCTAAATCACTTCCCCAGGCCAGAGAATTTGCCGAGAGCCATGCCCAAACCCTTGGGCTCAAGTTGTTTGCCCTAGAGCCAGCCACACAAGAGCAAATCCGCCTCTATCGAGTGATGCAGAAGTTCATATGCCTGGATGCTTCCAACAACTAAGTGTTCATAGCGACAAATTGAAAGAAATTGTCAAGACTTGCGCCACTACTTCCATGAGTTTTGAGTGGCAAGTTTAATACGACTAATTTATCTGAACTGATTAGATGTTCATACTTTAAGTCTTGCTACCAGCCTCAGTCTAATATCAAGTTTATAAAGACTATTCAAAGTAGAACAACATTCCTATAGCGTTTCTCAATCTAGTGAGGTACAGTAACAGCAATGCGTAAACCATCCCTTGATGTCGTCTAACGTTACCTGGTCGAAGGCTTCTTCAATGGCTTTATCTAAATTTGGATAACTCCTGGCT
>JADEXA010000051.1 GCA_015207365.1 Vacuolonema iberomarrocanum LEGE 07170 | reverse complement strand
GCGGTGACGCTGGAGCTGACACCCTCGTGGGAGGGGTAGCAAACGACACCTTGCTCGGCGGCGGCGGCAACGACCGCCTGCTAGGCAGTGCCGGAGATGATTCTCTAAATGGGCAGAGCGGCAACGACATCCTTCGAGGCGGCATTGGCAATGATGTGCTGCGAGGCGGCATCGGGAATGACCGCCTGATTGGTAACCAAGGCAATGATTTGATCACAACCGGGGAAGGGAGCGATCGCATCCTCATCAGCACGGGTCAAGGGTTAGACCGCGTGACCGACTTCAGCGATGGGCAAGACCTCATCGTCTTGGGGGGCATCCGCTTTGAGCAACTTTCGATTCAACAGCTCAACAACAATGTGCTGATTTCGGTAGGCAATGAGCGGTTGCTGCGGTTGAACAATACCCAGGTTGCGGCCATCACCGAAGCCGACTTCGTTTAACACGCCCGCAGCAGCAACGGTGTGGGTTGAGCGCAGTCGAAATCCAACACCGCCGATTTTCCATACCTCGCCGTCCCACGAGAGCAAGCGCTTCAGTCAGTCTTTGCAGCAACGACGATTCATATTTATCGAGGACACAAGTATGACCTTTCCAGCCCAATTCAACCTTTCGGATCTCAATGGCGACAATGGCTTTGTTATTAACGGCGTTGAGGAGCGTGACTTCTCCGGTCGATCAGTGAGCGATGCGGGAGATATCAATGGCGATGGGTTTGATGACCTCATCATCGGGGCATCCTCTGCCAACCCCAATGGTGAACGCTCTGGAGAAAGCTATGTGGTGTTTGGCAGTGACCAGGGCTTTGACCCCAGCCTGGAGCTGGCCAACCTGGATGGGAGCAATGGCTTTGTCATCAACGGCATTTCTACGTATGACAGCTCCGGTCGTTCGGTAAGCAGCGCGGGGGATATTAACGGCGATGGGTTCGATGACCTCATTATTGGGGCACCAGAGGTCGGAAATTTCTATTGCTCTAGGGGTTGCTACGAACCTCTTGCCTTTGGAGAGAGCTATGTGGTGTTCGGGGGTAACCAAGGCTTTGCGGCGAATCTAGAGATAGCTGACCTCGATGGCAACAATGGCTTTACTTTCAACGGCATTGATACAGGGGACTACTCTGGTTGGTTGGTGAGTGATGCGGGGGATATCAACGGCGATGGGCTGGATGACCTCATCATCGGTTCATTAAGAGGGGAGAGCTATGTGATATTTGGCAGCGACCAGGGCTTTGCCGAGAACCTGGATCCGACCGATCTCGATGGGAACAATGGCTTTGTCCTCAACGGTATTGACGAGGGTGACTTCTCCGGTCGATCAGTGAGTGGTGCGGGGGATGTCAATGGCGATGGCTTCGATGACCTCATCATCGGTGCAAGCCGGGCTGATGCCAATGGTAATGAGGATGCTGGGGAGAGCTACGTGGTCTTTGGCAGCAGCCAGGGCTTTGACCCCAGCCTGGAGTTAGTCGACCTCGACGGTAGCAACGGCTTTGTCCTCAACGGCATTGATGAGGGTGACGGTTCTGGTTATTCCGTGAGCGGCGCGGGGGATATCAATGGCGATGGCTTCGATGACCTCATCATCGGTGCATATAATGGGTCTTCTTATGGCAATCTTGCGGCTGGGGGGAGCTATGTAGTGTTTGGCAGCGACCAGGGCTTTGCTGCCAGTGTGAATCTAGCCGACCTAGATGGCCGCAACGGCTTTACCCTTAATACCATTCTTGAGACTAACGGTTCCGGCAGGTCGGTGAGCGGAGTGGGGGATATCAATAGCGATGGCTTCGATGACCTCATCATCGGCGCACTCAGTGCCGACCCCAATGCCGACAACTCTGGACAGAGCTATGTGATCTTTGGCAGCGATCAAGGCTTTGCGGCGAGCCTGGATCCGCGCGATCTCGATGGGAGCAATGGCTTTGCTCTCAACGGCATTGATGCGGGTGATTTCTCCGGTCGTTCCGTGAGCGGTGCGGGGGATATCAATGGCGATGGCATCGCTGACCTTATCATCGGCGCATCCGGTGCTGACCCCAATGGTGACGGCTCTGGAGAGAGCTATGTGGTGTTTGGTCGGCAAGCTCCAACTCCAGATGACAATGTGCTGGTCGGAACCAATGGGCGCGATGTCATCTTTGCACTGGCGGGCAACGACCGAGTCAGTGGTCTGGAGGGCAACGATCGCCTCGCAGGGCAAGAAGGCAACGATCGCCTCATCGGTGGAGCAGGAGGCGACAACCTCTTGGGTGGCAGTGGCCAAGACACCTTGCTCGGGGGAGCCGATGATGACCGCTTGCTCGGGGGCACCGATGATGATCGGCTCAACGGCAATGGGGGCAATGACCGCCTGGTCGGTGGCGCTGGAATCGATACCCTGCGCGGTGACGCTGGAGCTGACACCCTCGTGGGAGGGGTAGCAAACGACACCTTGCTCGGCGGCGGCGGCAACGACCGCCTGCTAGGCAGTGCCGGAGATGATTCTCTAAATGGGCAGAGCGGCAACGATATCCTCCGAGGCGGCATCGGCAATGATGTGCTGCGAGGGGGCATTGGGAATGACCGCCTGATTGGCAACCAGGGCAATGATTTGATCACAACGGGTGAGGGGAGCGATCGCATCTTCATCCGCACGGGTCAAGGGTTAGACCGCGTGACCGACTTCAGCGATGGGCAAGATCTCATCATCTTGGGGGGCATCCGCTTTGAACAGCTTTCGATTCAACAACTCAACAACAATGTGCTGATTTCGGTAGGCAATGAGCGCTTGCTGCGGTTGAACAACACCCAGGTTGCGGCCATCACCGAAGCCGACTTCGTTTAACACGCCCGCAGCAGCAACGGTGTTGGGTTTCGGCTGCGCTCAACCCAACACCAGCCCAGGCTTAGATTCTACGAAATGGATCTGAGCTTGCGGGTATCCAACCATCCATAGGCCACTTCAAGCAACGACTTGCCACCGATTTGCAGCTCTTGCTCACGAACGCGATCGCCCCCAAGCGCGGCATAAAATCCACAGGCAGGGTTATCCATCAAAACCCAAATCAGCATCGAATCCAACCCCGACTGGCTCAACCGTTCGGCAACCACCTGTACGAGCCGCCGCCCTAGCCCTTGCCCCTGGTAGGCTTGCCGGATATAGATGCCCGTCAGCTCCCCTCGAAAAACCGGATCACCCGTGCGCTCTTTTCCGCCATTGGCAAAGCCGACAATCTCGCCCGATTCATCCTGCGCCACATACGTAAAGTTGCCATCCTCAGCGGCCTGCTCTAGAATCGCATACCAACCTCGCTCCCGGCGCTCATAGGATAGCTTGGCCAAATGTTCGTCGGGCACAATGCCGCGATAGGTTGTGCGCCATGTATCGACATGCACCCTAGAAATGGCAGGCACATCATCGCGGGTCGCTTCTCGAATCAGCATCGGCAGCTCGACTCACACAACGGCTTTGGAACCACAGACTAACACTCCTTCGATCGGGTTGCTGATATTGCGAGCGCTGCTCGCAATATCAGCATGAACGACTGATATTAAATCTGGATAAAAAAACCATTTGTATTTTTGTGAAAGGCTTGCGGCCACAAACAATATTTGGGTTTTATGACTATTTAACCGGATTTGATATCAGTCAGTCCCTTGAGTGGACTTCCCAGAATAGCCCGCAATTCATTTGCGGGCGGGTCATGGTTAGAGGTAAGGACTGGCAAGGATTGTGTCGCCCAACAGCTCAAGGAGTATGGCTGAAAAGCAGGATGAATCGAATCATCCTGCTTTTCAGCCACGCTTCAGAAAGAAATGACGTTGCGATCGCGGAAGAACTTGCCGTTATGGCTACGGGGGGCTTCTGTCGCGAGCCAAATGGCGGTATCGGCTCCTTGCTCGGGCGATCGCGGTGCCGATGCCCCACCCATATCCGTTTGCACCCAACCCGGACACATCGCATTCACCACAATTCCTTTGGAAGATAGAGATTGCGCCAGCATAAGGGTTGCCCCGTTTAAGGCCAGTTTCGAGAGCCCGTAGCTGGGTGCAGTCGTCGTCAACCCATCCAGCGCCCCCATCCCACTCGACATATTGATCACTCGGGCATCCTGGGATTGTTCTAAGAAGGGTAAACATGCCTGCACCATGCGGATGACACCAAACGTATTGGTCTGCATGCCAGTCATAAGCATGTCACGGGAAATCGTCAGAATATTGACATTGTCGTCGGGATAAACCCCAGCATTGTTGATTAAAACATCCAGGCGATCGCCCGTTTGGCGTAAGGTCTCTACGGCTGCCCTAATCGAGCGATCGTTGCTGATATCTAGGGCGATCGGAGTCACAGCTCCCTGAAGCTCTTTAGCTGCTTGCTTGGCGCTGTCAAGCGATCGTGCCGTGAGGACAACCTCACATCCTTTGGCAAGAAGACCTTGAGCAATGGCAAAGCCAATGCCACGATTACCCCCTGTCACCAAAACTCGCGTTATCGATGCTGCTCCCATAGTGCTACTCCAGGACATTGCTGATTGAGGGAATGCTTTTTTTAAAAGCAGGAACGTATTGCGTCCCTTCTTAGAAAAATCATTCTTGGATCCTGCAACCTCTACTCCTGAATTTAGGAACGATACTCGCGGTGAGTCGTTCGATTCCCATTGGCAAAGGGGTTGTCTCGCCAATTGTTCATCACGTCTCTAACCAATAGCTCCTGGAGCCAAACCTGACCGACGACCACCAGCGGCAGCGCTAAAAACAAACCCATGAAGCCAAACAAAACGCCACAGATCAGTTGAGAGATGAGTGTGAGGGCTGGCAACAGAGAAACTTGATGCTCCATCACCATCGGGGTCAAGAGATTGCCCTCGACCTGCTGAATCACGATGTAGAGGACGACGACGGCGGCAGCTTTCCACGGAGCTTCTAGTAGACCCAGTAATGCTGGCGGAACGACGCTGAGAACGGGGCCAACGTTGGGAATGAAGGTCAGAATGCCAGCAATGAGTGCGTTACCAATGGGAAGAGGAACATCAATGATGGCCAACCCTGCAAAGCTCATCAGCGTGATTACGACCATGTTGAAGAGGATACCAATACCCCAAGCGACCAGTGAGCGCTCGCAATGGTCGAGAATTTCTTGAAGGCGGTGCCGATAAAACTGAGGAAACAACAAGACAAAGGCACGGCGATAGGCGACAGGATTGGCCAGCAACATAATCGTCACAACCAGTACCAGTAAGACATTCACCACCATCGAGAGGGTACCCCGCAGGAGGAGGAAGAAGTTGTTGAAAACACTTCTCACAACTTGAGGAATATCTCGAATAAACGTATCGAGTTGCTGAAGCTGGCTAGATAGTTCGGCTGGAACTTGGTCATCCAACTGGTTTAACCAGATGCTAATTTGAGCGATTTCGAGCGGTGCCCGATCGAGCCACTGGCTAACCTGAGCGATAAAGCGTGGAACGATGACAGCCATGGCGATCGCAATCAAGGCAAAGATCATGACAAAAGTAATCATAATGGCCAGGCCGCGCTCTAACCGCCAGCGGGTAAGCCGCCGCACAATACGATTGAGCACCGTTGCCAGAGCCACAGCGGTGAAAACCAGCAGCCCAATGAAACGAACTCGCCATAGTAGATAAAGCCCTAGTAATAGGGCGATCGCTCCAACCAACTTGCCAAATTTCACATCTTTCGCCTCACATGCCTAGTCGTAGCCTACAGAAGAACTGAAATCTAAGTATCCTGTAAAAGATAGAGAATTCCCCTATCAGCAAGGGTCAGTGTTCACGATATTTAACGGAATCGTTCGACAAGAAATACTTCATCGAACATCCGTTATGGAAATCCGAAACCGGATATGAAAGGTGGGGCGGGTATTGCTCGCCCCACCTTTCATATCCGGTTTCACACACCATTTGAGATCGCTATAGTTGTCGTTAATTTGAACCCATAGCATTCTCAGCCTGGGTCGCCCTCATATGGCTCAGAATTGTTTAAGCAACGCTGGATTATTACGACGTAAGTGGCTGGTTAATGCCAAGATTAATACGATAGATATTACCGCTGAGACGAACTTCAAGCCATCCTGGATGAAAAGTGGCAGAGGGTTATTTATAGCCAGTTCTACTAATTGATATCAAAACCCAAATATCGTTTGTGGCCGCTGCAAAGCAGCGGCCACAAACGATATTTGGGTTTTACGGCTATTTGACTGGATTTGATATGAGTTGGGTTAGCGATCGCCGAAATCCCAATCAAAAAAATGACCGTCGCCAGTGTCGCGATGATGACTCAACCTTCCACCCACACCACCGGATCACGCTTGCGGCACAATCTCAAACGTGACACCATGCTGCGCATCCAAATTGCAGGTCTGATGATCAGTGATATTCGTGTCTGCCAGTTCCAGGTTGTAGAAATCGACGGTGTCGTGGTCGAAGTAGGGGCCAGCATGCCAAGTCCCTTGCTCCAGCTTGACGAAGCAATTGCCAGGAATGCGGAAAGCGGCGATCGCCTCCACCTCCGGACAATCGGCTGAACCAGGAGCCGCTACAGCCAACAGCCAATCCTTCCCTTCCAACGAACCCAGGCACTGGGTACATTGCTTGTGGCGGGTAATTTTAGAAAACTGCCGTCCTCGTCCGTGCAATCGCATGATGTAGAAGCGGGGTGTTCCCTGATCGAGCACCAGTTGGGCATCTTCCTGGTCGAAGGACTTGCCGTCTACCGATGCGGCGATGAGCTGGCCGAAGGGGCGAAAGGCTTCCGGTGTAATCCAGAGGGCTTGCAGTTGATAGAGCTTTGAGGTTGATGGCATAGTTGTGGCCGTCGCGGCTTTGCGTGGTGTCTTCCGAATATTTTTTCAATCTTTTCTCTATCTTTTACCAATCTGGCGCGATGCGCTTGGGTAAAACTCAATTATTTTTGAAAGTGCTGCGCTGCGGGATTTTCAAATAGTAATCTGTCCTTATCTAAATGCGTAAGCTATCTCTTCTAAGTAGAAAGCCCTAATTATTGGTAGGATGCGTTAGCGATAGCGTAACGCATCAAAGCCTTGCGGGATGGTGCGTTACGGCTTTGCCTAACAGCACCCTACAGCACTGTTCTTATCTAAACATGTAAGGCTATCCCTTCTAATGGTCTGGAGCCATGGGGCGATCGCTCCCCAGTCGTATTAACTAATCCGCAGAAGAATCCGTTGACTCCGGCAGCGACGGTTGAGGAGACGGATCGGGATGGGGGTCGGCATAGGGACGCCCCAAGTACGGGCGCGGGGAAGGCATCGTGCGAATAGACTCAATAATAGAGGACAAAGATTCGCCCCTAAGCAACAGCAAAACGACACCAAACACAACCAGCGAGGCCGTTGCAGAAAAGACGCCCAGGCTCACCCAGTAAAACCATTTGATCAGTTTCGATGCAGTCAAAGCCGCCCGGTAGTTGCCCTGGGCGTAGTTTGCCTTGACCTGCGTGGCGTAGACAATGGCCGCAATGCCAAAGGGCATGAAGAACAAGAGCGATGCCAGAATGCGCGACAGATAGATCGGGGGACAGGCGCAGTTGTCATAGATTTGATAGACCTTGTCCCAGTCGGGCATACCGCCTGTGCCCATGCGCCCAATGATCCGAAACCGTTCCAGCCAATTTAAATTCAGATCGACGATTTTTGCTTGCAACAGCTTTGCCACGTCCTGGTAATTGACTGGCGTTCCAGGTTCGCGCTGGATCAACAGATTCAGTTGCCGCCCCTGCCGTTCCACTTGCAGGGAGAGATCGAGTGGTGCTAAAACCGCCCCCAATTTTTCGGTGAGGCGTTGTTCATGGGACTCGCGGCGCGTTCTGAACAACGCCTTCTTGGCCGCATCCAGACTGAGATCATTGAGCAGCGCTAGTTGCCAGTCCTTAGCAGCACCGAAGCGATCGCCCAATTCATCCCGGACATTACCCCGATGGAGGTAGGCTTCTGCCAAATTAGGGTTGGCTTTGATGGCCAGATCAAACTCATCTAGGGCGTACTGATAATTTTTTTGATGGGCAAACACCAGTCCCCGGTTGTAGCGAGCCTCAGCGTAGCAGGGGCGGTGGGTGAGGGCAACGCGCCAGTCTTCTAACGCCGCCGCTTCGTCCCCCAGTTGCGCCTTGACCAAACCACGATTGCCATAGGCTTTGGAATTGCAGGGATTGAGGGCGATCGCTCGGTCAAGGTCTGCCAGAGCTGCTTCGAGATCGCCCAACCGCAGGTAAATGAGCCCACGGGCGATACAAACTTCATCCGGCTGCGGATGGTGCAGCAAGGCTCGATTGAACCGCGAAATTGCCAGATGGTATTGCCCTTTGCGGGCATAGGTCATTCCTTGACGGTAGCGATAGCGGGCGAACTGCTCGTACCACCACATCCCCGAAGACTTCAACATAAGGACTTCCCTTCAAGCTTCTCGCATCCTAGCGCTACTTTTCGAGAATGACGACCCAAAGCGACAAACCCTCAGAACTTAGGTATTTTGTTAATTTTGTGGCCGCGACGTGGCCACAAAATTAACGAATTCCCTCAGGACTTACGCAAGTTTTGCGTAATATCAAATCCGATTGAAGACCCTAATGATCGTTTGCGCCCGCTAAAGCAACGGGCGCAAACGATCGTTGGATTTTACGACTATTTAACCGGATTTAATAGAAGTCTTAACCCTTTTGGGAAAGGGAACATAGCTGGTTGAAAGAGAAAAATACGGCTTGGCGGGGCATTTATCATTGAAAGGGGAGCGATCGCCTACGTACACTGGATTTAAGCAACTGGAGTCAATAAATCCAAACTTTTTTTTGAAAAATTGGTGGAACATACTGAATGATGCTCGGCGTCATTGTAGGTAATCTTAGGTTGATAGCCAGAGACAAAGCCTCACTTCAAAACGTCAACTGGTTGTTCAAAAGATCCTCTGCAATTAAGAATCAGGGCTATTCGTATCACCCAGATCAACTCCAACCGAATCATCAGGAGGTTTACCATGTTGCGCTCTCATCAAGACACTACTTCTCTACCTCTCTTCATGGAATCGAGTTTGACAATCGTTGGCTTTTTGTTCCTAGTTTGTTTGCTGTAATTCCTGGTTTGTTTGCTGTAATTTTGCTTGTTGTCATCACGACCTGTGCTCCAGCTCACTTCTTGGCTGCAGCCCACTGATTAAGCTTCATTGATTACGTTTCCTACATTTCATTTATAAGGTGTGAATTCCGCACCCCTGTCTCCGCTTCTCGCTTCTTATATCCAATCCGGTTAAAGAACCGTAAAACCCAACTATTGTTTGCGCCCGCTGTTTTGCAACGGGCGCAAACAATATAGCAATCCGAAATCGGATGTGAACGGTGGAGAGCGCATAGGCCTCTCCACCGTTCACATCCGATTCACAAATCATTTGAGACCGCTGTAGTTGGGGTTTTAAACAGAATTTGATATGACTGCGAGGTTTGTGCCAGATCTTATCCCCAGGCTTCTGACTAACCAACGGCGTCTAGTAATGTCAGTGCTGCTTCGATAGAGTCCGCTTCTGCTGCAGGTTTATCCGTTCGCCAGCGCAAGATTCGAGGAAAGCGCACCGAAATTCCAGATTTATGTCGGTTAGACCGGGCAATTCCTTCAAAACCGATTTCAAATACGTAAATTGGCTCAACCGATCGCACGGGGCCAAAGCGCTCCAGCGTATGCCTACGAATCCAGCGATCGAGGGTTTCAATTTCCTCATTGTCTAACCCCGAATAAGCCTTGGCAAAGGGCACCAACTCACTTCCTTTCCACAGGGCAAAGGTATAGTCCGTAAAGAGATTGGCTCGTTTTCCACTGCCGGCCTGGGCATAAATCAACACCGCATCCAACGTCATTGGATCGACTTTATATTTCCACCAATAGCCTCGCTTCCGGCCAACGAGGTAGGGGCTGTTGAGTGCTTTTAGAACCAAGCCTTCGGCGGCATGATCCCGTGATTTTTCGCGCCACTCGGTTAAGTCCTTCCAGGTCGAGAAAGAGAGGGTGGTGGAAGGGCTAATGCGTTCGGTGGGAGACTGTTCCAATACAGAGAGAAGGCGTTGGCGGCGATCGCGCAGAGTCATGTCCCGAATATCGGCCCCACCCTGCTCCAGCAGATCATAAGCAATGAAGTGAACCGGGTTTTCCTGCCGCAGCTTTTGGGTCACGCGCTTACGGCCTAGCCGCTTTTGCAGAGCATTGAAATTCATAGGGCGATCGCCCGCCCAGCAAACAATTTCCCCATCCATCACCGTGCCATTGGGAAAAACCTCAAACGCTTCCACCAATTCGGGAAACTGTAGCGTAATCAAATCTTCCCCCCGCGACCAGATGAACACCTCATCCGCTCGCCGAATAATTTGTGCCCGAATGCCATCCCACTTCCACTCCGCTTGCCAGAGAGCCATATCTTCGTTTTGAAAGCGATCTTCCTCAATTTGCGAGGCCAGGAAAAAGGGATAGGGCAGGCTGGGGGAACCTGTAGCTCCATCCAGCTGAATCAACTGCTCGTAAAACGCCACCGTCGGCTCAAAGTCGCCCATCAAACGGTGCGTCAGCTCGGCCTCCGATACACCACACGCTCCAGATAGACCCTTGATCACTAGCTTTGTAGAAGCCCCCACCCGAAAGGCTCCAGTTAGCACCTTATTCAGCACAAACACTTCAAATGGTTCTAGTGCCGACCACCAGGACACAATCAGCTGATGCAGCGCTTCATCGGTTTCCATCGCCTTAGCTTTGGGCAAGATCTCCTCCATCCAGGTAGCCAGAGGAATTTCAGACCCCGTGCGGGGCAGAGCATCGGAGCTGCGCAGCAGCAACGCTATCACCTCAGCGGAGTCACCCACATGGGAATAGCAGTCTTCAAACAACCACTCCGGCAGGTCAGAAATTTCTAGAAATGTTGCCCGCAACACCCGTGAGGTGATCAGCCGTTTTCGCGCTTTTCCCAACAGTAAATACAACGCCCATACCGCATTTGACGGCTTTTCTTCGGTGAAGTACTGCTGCAAAGCCCGTACCTTTTCGTTGGTTGAGGTGGTGGCGTCGATCTGCTGAAACAGTTGGGTGAAACGCTTCATGGTAGGCAATCAATGGACAGGGGAGGCATCTTGCATAATGCCGAACGGGGAGGCTAGACGGTGACCACCCTACGGAAGAATTTAGATCAGCGGCCAAACTTTGGGCATACCCGATGGGGTTGGAAGGTGAGACCTATCTGACAAGAGGTGGAGCGATCTGAAGTACTATTCTATTTTGATTGACCCTAGCATTCTTTTCAAAACGCGAACATTTTGCGGGCGATCGCCCTGACCCATACCAATTCGCGCAGAACTCACTATAGATATTTCTTGAAACCCTTTTTGTGCAAGGGTTTCAAGAAATATCTGATTTTGGTTTTTATAGAATCGGCATCAGGCGTCTCAAGAGCGCTGGGCAATGTCCAACCACTCAGCAATCACCGGGGAAGCAATGGCGAGCCGCACCGGGTCGCTGCTTTGGGTAGGCAGAGTGAGTTGTAGTGGCAGCTCGGCTTGTAGGTTGTCGAGAAGCGGTTGCAGATCGTATTGCCCGACATGAGGTTCTGGATTTGTGGTGTCAGTGAAGATTTTGTTGGAGGCATCGGCAGCGGTGAGGGTTGTGCCGAGGGGGTTTGTGAGCTGGAGGGGCTGGGTGCGATCGATCGCCACGGCACCGGGAAAGCCGACGAGCCGCAGATAAACATGACGGGTGCCATCCGGGCGAATGCGACTGAAGGCGATCGCCTGCCACCGATTTCCATACTGGTCTTTCAGGGTATGGCGCGACTGGTAAACCACCTGCCCCGGAGCCTCTTCCAGTTGCCGGATCGTCGCCCATGCTGGAGCGACTGGGAGTGTGACCAGAGCGACAGCTAACAAAAGACTGATGGCGATCGCCATCCCCCCCCGCCACCTTTGCCTGGTGAAAGGCGATCGACTCTGGGCTTGCACCCTTAAACCGAGCCACTTCACAGTCGAACTGCCAAGCACAACCATTAATCCATTCTGTAATCTGCTCTGCAGCATCACCTTTCTCCTTTTATACAAGCGCAACAAGACATGCAGCGCATAGGTATTAAACGAGGTCAAAAAAGTTGCGAAATCTATCAATCATACAACTATTCAGTTATATTATGGAATACGCAAAATCGCAACGTTCTTCAAGATTGCGATGCACTGCATCATAAACGGTAGTTTCGAGGCAAATCTAACAGCGTATGTACCACTTCAGCAAAAATGTCTGAGAATTGGCAGGTGGGCGATCGCTTCTTCAACCTCAACACCCACTGGCTTACCCTGATTGGCGAACATTGGCAAACCCCGAATGGCGAGGCGTTGGAATACTGGCGAGTCGAAAAGGCCGATTCGGTCATCGTGCTTCCCGTCCAGTCCCAGCACTTACTGCTGCCGCCGCCGATGTTTCGTCCCGGCATTGGGCAACCCACCCTCGACTTTCCGGGAGGACGCTTGCCCGCAGGGTTGCGCCCCGAAGACGCTGCCCCTCAAATCTTGGCGCGAGAGTTGGGCATAGAAGTGGGGGCGATCGCCCAACTGCTCCCCATCAACACGCGAGGTTGGTCTATCAATAGTTCTTTTTCCGACCAGACCCTATTCGGTTTTGTCGCGCATCTCAAACCAACTTTCCCAGTTCCCCCAGACCACATCGGCCTCAGCGTTCCCGTGACCTCAGCGGACATCCAAACACTGCTGGCACAACTTCGCTGTCTCCAGTGCCGCGCCCTACTGCTGGAATGGTGCATGCAAACCGCCACCGCACCAACTTTCGAGGGATAATGGCTGTTGTGCACTGGCATTTAAACAATTGAGAAGGTAAAACAACGTGGCTTCTATCCAGGTCTATGGCATCCCCAACTGCGGCACTTGCAAAAAAGCGTTTCAGTGGCTAGACACCAACGGGGTGGACTACGAATTTATCAACACAAAAGAACAAGCTCCATCCAAAGCGATGGCGCAAGCGTGGATTGCAGCCCTGGGTGCAAAACCCATGCGCAATACTTCTGGGCAGTCCTATCGCGCCCTAGGGCCAGAGCGGGATACCTGGAGCGATGACCAGTGGGCAGAGGCGTTTGCCAACGATGCCATGCTGCTCAAGCGCCCGTTGTTTGTCAAAGATGGAACGGCGGTACTCGTGGGGTTTCGAGCAAACGATGAGGTGATTCGGCAAGCGCTGGATTTGACCTAATATCAAATCCGGTTGAAGAACCCAACTATCGTTTGCACCCGCTGCGCTGCAGCGGGTGCAAACGATAGTTGGGTTTTACGGTTGCTTAACCGGATTTGATATAATTCCGTTTTCCCGGACTAGGGAGGGAAGCGGCATGGTTGAGCTGCGGCATCTGCGATATTTCCTGGCGGTGGCCGAGGAGTTGCACTTCGGACGTGCCGCCGAGCGCTTACACATGGCGCAACCACCCCTCAGCCAGCAAATTCGCCAACTGGAAACAGAATTAGGGTTCCAGTTGTTTCACCGTACCCGTCGCCAGGTCGAACTGACGGCAGCGGGGCACTGTTTTTTGGAAGACTGTCAGGCCATCTTGCAACGGCTCGATCGCGCTATCCTACGCGGCCAACAGGTCAGTCGGGGAGAACTCGGGCGATCGCTCACCCACGAACCCTTCATCCTCTTTCCCCGACCCCTCGCCCCTGGGCTCTATGACCAGATCATTAGCCTCTGTCAGCAAGCGACCTTTAGTCCTAATGTGGTGCAAGAAGCGGTGCAAATGCAAACAATTATCAGTCTTGTTGCAGCAGAAATCGGGCTTGCCATCGTCCCCCAATCCCTCGAAAACCTCCAGCGCACGGGAGTTGTCTATCGCCCGTTAGACGAACCAACACCCCAAGCAGCGATCGCCCTCATCTGGCAACAACAGAGGCGATCGCCCACCCGCGATCGGTTTCTAGAGATCGTCCAAACCCTTCTTTCCACCGAGCCGTAGCCTAGTGGAAAGCAGCTCCGAATTTGGTTCCCCTTCTCCTTCATGGGGAAGAATTTGGGATAAATGAACGCGATCGCGATCGATAGAGACTTCAGATGTCAAGCTGAATGTGATTGATGCATTATCTCCTCATGATTACCCCATGATTTTGACCAAACACCGTCCCTGGTTTCGCCATGCTTTCCGTTTGCGGGGTTCTGTGATCCCGACAATTCTTCCTCGTACCTTGATTTGCGGGTTATTCGGGATACTCATTTCAGTCTTGCATGGGCGAGGATTACCCGTCTATATTCCTGTTTTGGTCAGCCTCATTCCCAATGTCGTGCTGGGTTTGATGCTGGTCTTTCGGACGAATACCGCCTACGAACGGTTCTGGGAAGGACGGAAGTTGTGGGGCAGTTTAATCAACAGCACGCGCAATTTAGCACGGCAAATTTGGGGAATTATCCAGGAGCAAGAACCGGGCGATCGCCAAGATAAGAAAGAGGCACTCTACCTGATTGCCGCCTTTGCCGTAGCGATGAAGCTCCATCTGCGCGGCGATCCGGTGAATGAAGAGATCGAGGTACTGGTATCCCGATCATGTTACGAAAAGCTACAGACCATGAATAATCCACCGCTGGAAATTGCCTTTTGGATTAGTGATTTTCTCCAGCATGAATTCCATAAAGGGCGAGTCAATATTTACCAGCTCGATGGCATGCAAAAACTATTAAATAGTCTGGTCGATTATTTGGGAGGATGCGAACGCATTCTCAAAACCCCTATCCCCCTTGCCTACGCCATTCACCTGAAACAATTACTTCTCCTTTACTGCTTCACTCTACCGTTTCAATTAGTCCAAGAATTAGGTTACTGGACAGGGGCAATTGTCTTCTTAATTAGCTTCGCACTGTTTGGGATCGAAGAAATCGGAATTGAGATTGAAAATCCCTTTGGGTGCGATGAAAACGACTTACCTCTAAATGCTATTTGCGACACCATCAAGACAAATATCGACGATCTGATGACGCTGGAATCTCAAACAATGCAGGGTGGATACAGTATTCAAGACTGGCCCATGAAAGAAGAAATCAGCTAACGCTTGTCCTCTGATACTTAAGGCAGGCAGGTATGAATTCAGCGGATTCTGATTCTCTAATATCTGATATGTCAAACTGATGCGTCAAAAGAGAATTACTGAAAGTCATTTTCATTTTTGCTGCGAATCATTTTCACTAACCGATCACCAGCATGAGAATGATTATTACTAGCAATAAAAAAGCTGTGTGTTTGATGTTTCTTAATATCACTAAGGGTGCTAGATTAAGGGAGGCTGACCTACAGATTTCTTAAAGTTTGTCATGTACAGTTTTCGTCAGGCATTGAAGTAGACTTTGGATACTTTACAAAGCCTGCTCGAAGACGGTCGTCGAATGGATCTCTCTCTTTACTCCAGCCTCAGATCCAGGCAGTCTCAATAGTTCAGTAGTTTTTTGGTATATTTCTCCTGGGAGGGCTTATGGACGCAACTACTAATTTGCTGCAAGCGTTTGATGTTGTTGCAAGTAATCCAGTCGCACTGGAAACAGACGTAACAATACCCGTTTGCGAAGGATTAAATGTTGTCCTTGCGAGTTTCCAAGCACTGTATTTGCAGTATCAAAAGCACCACTTTGTTGTAGAAGGGGCAGAATTTTACGGCCTGCATGAATTCTTCAAGGAAGGCTATGAGGATGCAGAAGGTCATATTCATGAGCTGGGCGAGCGCCTGAATGGCTTGGGTGGAATTCCTGCCGCGAGCTTCTCCAAGCTGGCAGAGTTGTGCTGCTTCACGCCTGAAGCAGATGGACGGTTTAGCTGTCGCCAAATGCTCGAAAATGACATGGTGGCCGAACAAGCCATCATTCAGCTAATCCGGCGGCAAGCGGGACAAGCAGAGAGCTTGGGCGATCGCGCTACCCGCTACCTGTATGAGCAAATCCTCATGAAGACGGAAGATCGGGCATTCCATATCGATCACTTCCTGTCACGGGAAAGCTTGACCCCAGCCTTTTCCTTGGCGAATGGCAACTAAGGGAGCCAAATCCGACCCAACTGCAATTTGATTCAGTTCTAATCAGTTCGCCTGGTAAATTTCCCAGGGAACTGTGTAATTCGGGAGTTTCTGGAGAGCGATCGCCATGAACTCCCGATTTTGCTGTCTATACTTACGATAGAAACACCGACCTTGCTAAGGCCATGCCCACACCTGCCTATCTCCTCGTTGCCCATGGCAGCCGCGATCCGCGTCCTGCTCGGGAACTTAGCCTACTCGCACAACAGGTTGCTGGCGGGCTAGCATCGGCTTTTTATCCGCTTGCAACCCTGGCTGGCCTATCGGGTCGGTCTTCCAAACAGCCCAACGCATCAAGTGTGCCTCTGGTTGCAACGGCGTTTCTAGAACTGCAACCTCAACCCTTGCACCAGGAAATTCTTGCAGTATCACAGCAAGCGGCAGCGGCGGGGTATGACGAACTCTGCATTTTGCCCCTTTTCTTGCTGCCGGGGGTGCATGTCATGGAAGATATTCCGGCAGAAGTGTCGATCGCTCAAACCCAACTCAGCGGAGCCTTCACTCTCCGCCTCTGCCGCCACTTTGGGAGCTATTCTCAACTCAGCCAGAAGATGCGATCGGCGCTACCGTTCCAGAAGGGGCGACGCATCCTGCTTTCCCACGGCAGTCGTCGCCCAGGGGGAAATGCTCCCATCGAAACTCTGGCAAAGGAACTGAGGGCCACTCCGGCCTTTTGGTCAGTAGAGCCTGGTCTAGACACGCAAGTTGAGCAGCAGAACCAGCAAAATGGGCAGACTGAGCCAGACCTCACGATCATTCCGTACTTTTTGTTTTCGGGTGGCATTACCGATGCGATCGCACAGCGGCAGCAGGAACTAGCAATTCGGTTCCCTGCCCGACATTTCCATGTTTTGCCGCCCCTCAACCAAAGCTTTCCCCTGGCTCAATGGATCGTGGATTGGATTGTAACGGATGACCTTTCCAATTCAACCCAATTCAGCCAGGGAACCGCAAGTGTCAACCCGCTTGGGTGAGGTCTCTGAATAGAGGCCTCTGAATAGAGGTCTCTGAATAATTGGCTACAACGGCAAAAACAACAGCAGGCTAGTGTAACCAAACGCAGCTTTGATCGCACTAAAAATTTTGCGATGTCCTGACGTCTCCCATGGACTCGCGGTAAGGCAATCGTCTAAAGTTAATACGTTAATCTTGATAATTCCTAGCGGATTATCGGTGTTTTATGAAATTGGTTGTGGGTCGTGCGATCGCCCCTGATGTCAGCGGCATGGTCTCCGCACTTTTCCCACTCCTTGTCTAGAACTAAACAGCCAATCCTTCTCTTCTTCCATAAGGATCCTTGATTGATGCAGAACACAATGGGTACTCCCGTAGTCGGCAAGGTTTACTTAGTTGGGGCCGGGCCAGGTGATCCCGGCCTGTTTACCCTCAAAGGCAAAACCCTGCTAGAGCATGCGGATGTCGTCGTTTATGACGCCCTGGTGAGTCCCGAAATCTTGGCGATGTGCAATCCCCGAGCCGAGCAAATCAATGCTGGCAAGCGCCGGGGACGGCACTCGATGGTGCAACGCGACACCACCCAACTGCTCATTGAAAAAGCAAAAACCCATGCGATCATTGTGCGGCTGAAGGGCGGCGATCCCTTTGTATTTGGACGGGGCGGCGAAGAAATGCAGGATTTGCAGCAGGCAAAAATTCCCGTGGAAGTGGTGCCGGGGATCACGGCGGGGATCGCAGCTCCTGCCTATGCTGGCATTCCCCTCACCCATCGAGCCTATAGCTCTTCCGTGACGTTTGTGACAGGGCACGAAGCATCGGGTAAATATCGTCCCCAGGTCAACTGGCGGGCGATCGCCCAGGGTAGCGAAACTATCGTCGTTTACATGGGCATCCACAACCTGGTGCATATCTCCCAGGAGTTGCAGGCAGGAGGGTTGCCAGCAGAGACGCCCGTGGCCTTGGTTCGGTGGGGTACCCGTTCTAACCAGGAAGAACTGGTAGGAACGCTAGGCCATATTGCCCAGCAAGTGGAAGCGACTGGCTTTGAAGCCCCGGCGATCGCCGTTATCGGTTCCATTGTTTCTTTGCATGAAATTCTGGCTGACTGTCGCCCTGAATCGCTTTCTATCATGTCGCCAGACTAATACCCATTCGCTCAGAACCCATAACCGATCCGTTTTTGAAGCCCTCGTGCTGCGAGGGCTTCAAAAACGGATCGGGGTTTAGTTGTCAGAGACTGGGTACGGATCCCAACGCCTTCAGCCTAACGGAATGTAACTAGAGACTTATATTCTTGACGACATTTCACAGAACGTAACGTCCGATTGTCAGTTTCGTATTAACAAAGCCTTAGACTTTGTTAATACGAGTTTATTCTTGGTGCCATGTTTCCAGTTCATCGTCCCCGTCGTCTCCGCAGTCATCCTCAGTTGCGTCGCATGGTGCGCGAAACCGTGCTAACCACCAGCGATTTGATCTACCCGCTGTTTGCCGTACCCGGAACGGGGGTTGCCAATGAAGTGCGATCGATGCCAGGGGTCTACCAACTATCGGTCGATAAGATCGTAGAAGAAGCTAAAGAAACCTACGACTTGGGGATTCCTTCCATCATCCTGTTTGGGATTCCCGAAGATAAAGATACCGAGGCAACTGGAGCATGGCACGACTGCGGCATCGTTCAAAAAGCGACGGAAGCCGTGAAAAAAGCTGTCCCCGATCTGATCGTGATGGTAGATACCTGTCTTTGTGAATATACTTCTCACGGACATTGTGGGTATCTTGAAGTTGGGGACTTAAGTGGACGGGTGCTCAACGATCCCACCCTGGAGCTGCTGAAGAAAACAGCAGTTTCTCAGGCGCAAGCCGGAGCCGATATCATTGCTCCTTCGGGAATGATGGATGGCTTTGTCGGTGCGATTCGTTCAGGACTCGATGAGAATGGCTTCGAAGACATTCCCATCATGTCCTACGCCGCGAAATATTCCTCGTCCTACTATGGCCCCTTCAGGGATGCAGCAGATTCATCACCTCAGTTTGGCGATCGCCGTACTTACCAGATGGATCCTGGCAACGGAAAAGAAGCGCTCAAAGAAATTGAGCTTGACATTTTAGAAGGAGCCGATATGCTCATGGTGAAGCCTGCCCTCGCCTATATGGACATTATTTGGCGTGTGAAGCAGGCAACGCATCTACCTGTTGCCGCCTACAACGTATCTGGCGAGTATGCGATGGTCAAAGCATCTGCCCTCAACGGTTGGATAGATGAGGAGCGCGTGGTTCTAGAGACGCTTACAGGCTTCAAGCGAGCAGGGGCTGATTTGGTTCTGACGTACCACGCAAAAGATGCCGCCCGTTGGTTGCAGACATCTTAATGTATGGAGCCAATTGGCGCATCATAGAGTCAGCATCATAGAGTCAGTACAGGGTTTAGTCGCTGTCACTGTGTCATCATCTTTACCATTCATCTACCGGGTCATTCATCAAAATTTAGAAACTATCTGAAATTCTCAGGTATGTTTGTGAATTGTTTGATGGACAGTTGTCTTTGTTTCAATTACTCCCCCTTAGAGCAAGGTCAACGATAAAACAGAGGCCTCCATTGCTCGGCGCATTCATTATCGTTTTATCTTTCAGCGCTCTGCACTCAGGCTAAGCATCTGGTTTGCTCATTGCTGCCGGATTAAAGCTTTGGTTGTAGGAATTGAGGATAGAACAGCCCTCTGCAATTCTGTTTTTTGCAAGCCAGGTTTATGAAATACACCATCACAAATACCGGAACGGACTGGTTGTTAAAGATCTGGGAACCTGCCCCCATGTCAAATAATCGGGAATTGCCGTTCCTCTACAAGATCAAGCTTCGGTTTGCCAACGAACATGAAGCACGAAAAGTCTTGGATCACTATCTCTACCATCAGGAAATTATGCGTCACGTAGGCCCCGATGCAGATTCGCAAATGGCTGCATACAGCCATGTTGCATCCGTCTAAGTGTTGCCCTTACCCTATATCCCCCTCCCAGAGCGGGCTACTCAGTACACACAATCCTACAGAAGCTAAGTTTGGTGCTTGATCCCCCCTACCCCCCTTAAAAAGGGGGGAAATGGGTTGCTTATGAGCATTACAAGCGAAGCCAGAAGCCAAGATCCTCCTTTTTAAGGGGGATTTAGGAGGATCGTTCAGGGATTTATGAAAAAGTCCAGATCTGTGTACTTATATCAAGCCCGGTTAAATAGCCGTAAAACCCCGATATTGTTTGTGGTCGCTGCAAAGCAGCGACCACAAACAATATCGGGGTTCTTCAACCGGATTTGATATTAGTAGCCCAGAGCGGGAGAGGGAATCTGAACTCGTCGTCTCTTCTACCTTGCTGGGAGAAGGCACTGGGAGATAAGGGAAAACTTGCAAAACTGGAATGCACTCGAACCCACTCCCGATCCGGTTTTGAAACCTTCTCGAGTGGATTCTTAATGAATTGGGATCAAAATATCTCGCCAGCCTTTTTGGTCACATGTCTCAGTTATCAGAAGAAGATGTTTTTTCTGAGGAACCTGTGCGGCTAGAAATTTGATCGGCAATGCCCGGGGCAAACCGTTCGCTGAACCCAGCAATGAAGGCGATCGCCGCAAACAGATAGACCTTGCGCGTTCCGGGATTAGTGTTGTTTTGGGAGGAAATGTTCAGGATGCTGCCAAAAATGCCGGACTCCAAGAGCGCCACAATGAAGATGGCAAACGCCATCCCTACAAACGGGCGGAAGAAGCCAATGTAGAAGGGATCAATTTTCTGGGATCGGGTGCGATTCAAAAACTTTTCTGAGCTGGTAATGACGCTCACGCAACTTCCCAAAGCGCCCATGGTAATGGCGACCAACCCAAGGAACAGATCGGTTTGAAAGAAGTCTTCCGATTTGATCCCCAAGCTTTCGAGGAAACCGGGTACGAGTTCAGCGGATGCATCATTGTCAGCCTGTTCAGACGCTGAGACGGTTTCAGGCGGTGCAGACAAAGCATCACCATCCGTCGTCGGATCATCAAGAACCGGATCGTCTTGCGTTAGGGTCAAATTCGCATCAATGGTTTGTCGAAGCGCCTGAAGTTGAATGAGCTCTTCGGGTTCTAGGGTCAGTTCCCTGGTATTTGCCGGATCTTTTGGGGGCGAGGGAAGGACGTTGTCGAACTGCTCCTGCGCTTGCTGCAGCGTTGAGCGTAAAGATTCCTGTCTTGCTTCAAGCTGGCTTACCTGCTCTTCCAAGGCCGCTTGCTGTTCGCGCAAAACTTGATCGGGGGTTTGCGAAAAAATGAGCAACCCTAGAATGACCGATCCCGGCAACACGAAAAAGAAAGAGAAGAACCAAACGATCCCCGATAGCAATCGATCTTCCAGGCTGCGATATTGGCGGAACAAGCTGGTAAATGGATTGGGGTAGTTGCGGGACTGAATATCCACTTTTTTACGGATTTCTTCCGCAAAGACAAGTGCAGGTGCTTTGCGCGTCAGGTCGTCATCGCTGTTTGAAGATTTGGACAGAACTGCGACCGAAGTTTCCATCAGTTGTAGGAGTCGATAACGGGTTTGCTCATCGTCGATCGCTGAAACTTGCCCCAGCAGTTCAAACATCTGAGCGAGTTCAAAGGCATGGGAGGCAGAGACCTGATGCACATTGCTTTCGATGGTGCTAGCGATCGCCGCAATCCGCTGCTCACAATCTAGAGCATTTGGTGCCTCACCATTCGCTTGCAGCCCTGCAGATTCCAGGCTCTCATCATGAACAGCAGATTCGATCTGTACGGGATAGTTTTCTGTAGATTCGGTCATGAAATGACTCCCGCGCAGCTAGCAGTACTCGTAAGCGTAAGCTACAAGTGATCGAGCAAAAATATCGGATTGTTAAATTTTTCTATGACGACGTCTAAAATGTGTGGCTGTCTAGCCGAAGCACTGAAATTCACCTGAATCTATTGGCCAAACTGAAAGATAACGCTCAGGTATTCTCGGTAGGCCGAGATTTTATCCTCTCTGACTTCGAAAGCGATCGCTGCTTATGTTTGCGCTTAGCGAGAAATAGGCGTGCTAGAGCGGTGGGTTGATTCGAAATAGTGCAGGGGACGATTACCCTTGCGCAGATCTTCGTGGAAGAGGGTGTAGAAACAGGGAATTAGGAAAAGGGTAAGGAAGGTCGCGACGGATAAGCCAGAGAAGACAACCACCCCGAGGGGTTGCAGAAATTCAGAACCTTCGCCGATGCCGAGGGCGAGGGGAAAGAGTCCCAGGACGGTAGTGAGGGTCGTCATGAGGATGGGGCGCAGGCGTTCGGACGCCGCCTTGAGGATGGCAGAGCGATGATCTAACCCCTCTTGCTCGCGGGCTTGGTTGGCCCGTTCCACCAGCACGATCGCATTATTCACAACGATGCCGATCAATAACACAGCGCCAACGACGACCATAGCCCCCAGCGCCGTGTTGGTGAGAAACAGCCCCAAGATGCTGCCGGCAACCGCCAGGGGAACCGTCAACATAATGACTAGCGGATCCACCAACGAGTTATATTGCACAGCCATGACAACAAACACCAAGAAGGCCGCAAGTCCACCCAGAATGAGCAGTGAAAGCTGAACGGCGCGGTTGGTTTCCGCCGCTGCACTGGGCAGGCGGCTGACCCCATCGGGCAACTCTAGGCGACCAATGATCGCCTCCATTTCCGCCAGGGCATCGCCCAACGATGCGCCTTCGGCGAGGTCGCCCTCAAGGATGAACACTTGCCGCTGATTGATGCGCTGGATTTCGCCGGGAGCCTGTCCTTCTTCAATTCGGGAAACATCGCTGAGGCGCACCCATTGGCCATCTTGCGCAAATAGCGGGAGCTGGGCCAGTTGAGCGGGATCCTGAATTTGGGCGTCGGCGAGCTGGACGCGGATATCCACCAGGCGATCGCCCCGCTGCAACTGGGTCGGGACGGTTCCTTGAATGGCCGCTTCTACGGTTTCACCAATATCCAACGCACTCAAGCCCAGACGTTCTGACCGTTCCCAATCGGGGAGAACCTGAAGCTCGGCTTGGGGCGGATCGGCTTCGGGGCGGTAGCGCGCCAGGGTTGCCTGCTCATCCAGTGCCGCCAACACCTGCCCGCCTGCCTGCTGCAGCACCGCAGCGCTGGGGCCTTGCAACACAATATCCACATCAGCGCCGCGCACTGGAGAGTTGTTGACGATCAGCCCTCGCACAGCTTGCGGCGACACCCGCAGGCGCGTATCCACCAGATTGAACTGGGCGAGTTCCTGGTTCATCCGCTCCACAAATCCCATCAAGTCGCTGCCGGGTTTGAGCGTGATAGTGCTGCTACCCCGCAACAGGTTCACGCTGGTGATGTTGGCAAATAAGCCACCACCAGAAGTGGTGAAGGCATAGGCCACTTCCGGTTGTTGGAGCAGCACTTCATCCAGCGCTTGCATCACCTGGCGGTTTTCTGCCAGTGAGGTGCCCGCAGGAAACTGAACCCACACACTGGCCTGTCCGGTGTTGATGCGTGGCAGGATCTCTTGCGGCAACTGGGTTGCCAGCCCCACGCTGCCGCCGCCCATAACTAGGAACGTGAGGGCGATCGCCAGCACCCGCTGCCGCAAAACCCAAGCCAGTAAGCGGGTATAGCGCTGGGTCAAGCCTTCGAGCCGCAGCCGAAACTGTCGAATAACCCACCAACTGCCCACCCCACTGCTTCGGGGAATCAACAGCAGGCGAGAGGTGAGCGTGGGAACAACCGTCAGCGCCACAACCAACGAAGCCGCGACCGCAAAGCTGATGGTGAGAATCAGTGGATTGAACAGCAGGGCAAAGAACCCACCGATGAGCAAAAAGGGCAGCACGGCGACCAGGTTTGTGGTGGTCGAAGCGAGCAGTGCTGATTCGAGCTCGCGGCTACTCTCCGTTGCCACAGCCAACGATTCCTGTTGTTCGATGTCGCTAACAAACGCACCACTTTGCCTACCAGCATCCTGTCCATTGCCATGAACGCCGTTGCCGTTGCTATGACCATTGCCGCTGCCATGATCAGGACGAGACCCAATCGCTGCTAGCTCAGACATTCGCTTGGAAATGTTTTCCAGCATCACGATCGCATTGTCCAGCACAATTCCCACGCCCAGCGCCAATCCGCCCAAGCTAAACACATTCAGCGACAGGTCAAACACGCCCATTAGCAAAATGGCCGTGAGGCTGGCGAGGGGGATGGCCAGAACGATGATGATGGTTTGCCGTAGCGAACCGAGGAAAAAGAGAACGGCGATCGCCGCCAGCACCGCCCCCGTCAGCCCAGCCGATGCCACATTTCGAATCGACTGGCGCACGAACTGCGACTCATCCAGAGTCATGGTCATCTCCAGATCATCGGGAAACAGACCCGCTGCCTGCATGGTGGCAATCCTGCGCTTCACATCATCCACCACTCGCACCGTGTTGGTATCTGGTTGCTTCTGCACACTCACTTTGACGGCTGGTCTGCCATTCAGCGATACCAGTACCCGCTGATCCTCGGTACCATCGACAATCTGGGCAAAGTCTCGCAAATAAATCCGCTGGGTGGTGCTGCCCTCCACAGCACCAAAGCCGCTGCTACCCCTGGGTTCAAACGACAGGTTTTCGATTTCCGCCACATCCTGAAAGCGTCCGACCGTGCGCGTTAGCACTTCGTCGTTGCTGCCGGTGATCCGTCCGCCTGCGGTGTCTTGGTTGCGGTCTTCCAGCGCATTCAGCACATCGGATACGCCAACACCCAACGCCTGCATCCGGTTCAAATCCAGGTTGACCTGCACTTCTTCGCGCACCCCACCGGACACATCCACCCCGGCTACCCCCGGCACCACCGTCAATTCCCGCGCCAACTCCTCATCGGCAAAGACCCGCAAATCCACATCCTGTAAAGACTGAGACGACAGCGCAAATTCATAGACCGGAAGCTGAGACGGGTCGAACTTGAACAGTCGGGGTTCGTCAATATCATCTGGCAAGCTGCTACGGGCACGGTTCAGGGCAGCCGTTGCATCATTCAGCGCCTGGTTAATATCCTCACCAGGACGGAAGTACAGGTCGAGGCTGATACGGCCTTCTCGGGTTTGGGAAAAAATTTGCTCCAGCCCTTCCGTTGCCACCATGGCTCGCTCTAGGGGACGGGTGATTTCATCCACCGCCACAGTGGGCGAAACGCCCGGTGCATCTAGCCGCAGCCCAATTCGGGGATAGGTAATCGATGGCAGCAAATCCACCGGAATGCGCACGAGGAAGAAAACGCCCAGTATCAAAACGGTGAGGGCAAGCATGAGAGTCCCGATGTGGCGGCGAATCGCGAGGGTGCTAATGCTCATGGATGATGGGTGGATGAGGGGATGGATGGATAAGGGGATGAGTGAGGTGGGAACGAGATGTGCCATGCGAATGAACGAAGATGAACGTAGACGACGCAGATGAATGAAGGATGGCAATTTTCGTGTCTTGGTGTCTTAGTGGTTCATGATGAGCCGAATGGCCAAGATTTGACCTGCGTCATTCGTTTGTTTCGGAAAGCAGGCTGAGGCGAACGGTTTGCCCATCGGTGAGGGGGCCACTGCTGCGGACGATGATGGTTTCTCCAGGTTCGATGCCGTTGAGGATTTCGACTTCGCTTTGGGCGCGATCGCCCACCTCCACCGACCGCTGATGCACGGTCACCGTTTCTCCCGCCTGTTGCAGCACAAACATCACAGGCTCTTCCCCTGAGCCGAGATCCAGCGCCCGTTCGGGAACAATGACTTGGTTGGGAGATGCCTGGAAGGATGCGCGTGCCAGCAAACCCGCCGTGATCAGCCCTTCGTTGTTGGGCAAAAGGATTTCGACCGGAACCAGACGCGCAACCGTATCGGCAACCGGGGCGATGCGTTCAACTCGTCCCGTAAAGGTGCGATCGGGGAAGGCATCCAGGCGTACCGGAACCGACTGCCCCACCTGCACCAATGCCAGCTCTAGCTCCGATACAGGAACGACAACTTTGATCGTGCGAAAATCACCCAGAGTCAAAATCTCTTCACCCAGACGCACCAAATCTCCAGGCTGCCGCAGCCGTTCTAGCACAGCTCCGCCAATAGGAGCATTGAGTGCGGAAAAAGCACGGCGTTGCTGTATTTCCGCTAGGGTCGCTTGCTGGGCTGTCACTTGAGCTTGTGCAGCAGCAACGGCTTGCTGGCGCGTTCGCACTCGTTCTTCTGTCGATCGCACGGCTTGCTCCGCCGCTAGCCTGGCCGTCTGCGCTTGCTCTGCTTGCTGCGTGGTGACGGCTCCCTCATCCGCAAGGTTCTGGAGTCGATCGGCATCGGCGATCGCCTGCTGCAATTGCACCTGCAACTGAGCCACCTGCGCCTGCACATCGCTCACTTCGGCCTGTGCCTCTGCCACCGCCGATCGCCGGGACGCCAATTCGGCCTCGGCCTGTTGCACCTGGGTGGTGAGCAACCGATCATCGATCTGTCCCAGCGATTGCCCCTGATTGACACGATCGCCCACATCAACAGCCAGACTGACTAACTGCCCCTCCGTTTGCGATCGCAATGATACCTGACGAATCGGTTCCGTGGTTCCCGTGAGTTCCCTGTCCGTTTTGATGGCAGCGGTTTGGGCGATCGCCGTTTCCACCGCCACAATTTCCTCACCCGCTTCGACGGGAGGAGACGACTGTGCCTGAGCCGCCGGACGCGACATCCCCCCACAGCTTGCGGCCAGCGGCATCACTATCCCCAGCAACACCAGCAAACCCGCGCGATAAAGCCCCATAAGTTCCCCTAGATTCAACGTCGGCAGACACCAAGCGAGCCCATGGTCGAAACGAGTTATCCCAGATCCACAACAAACTCACATTGCTTATAGGCTTAACATTTTTGTAAGAATTCAGAAAGTAACCAAGACTAAATCCTCATCTTTTTGATCATGGTTTGCGATCGCCGCAGCCATAAGTTGGCAGATGCATCAACCAATGGAAAGGCTCGTTCAGTTAAACCTGAACGAGCCTAGAGACACCAAGATCGCGAGCCTGGACACATCGAGATCAACCAAGGTCAATAGAAGCGCACACAGTCGAGGCCCATGCCTCGGCTATGACTCAAGTAAATCTAAACGGCTGTTAGGGTTTTTGCAGGGAAGAACAGTTCATTTTGCTCCGCCCGCAACTTATCGCACAAGCGTCCTTCTGGAAGGTCGACATCCGCATAGGTGAGCGGCTGATCCTTAGGTACATCACGCTTGAGGCGACAGCCTTCGGCCAAACCCATCGGGAGCAATTGCTGTTGCTGCACCACATCGGAGTTTTCACACTGCCCGTAGGTCATATACCAGCCAATACCATCAATGGTTGCCCCCGCTTTAAGATCGGTTTTGGCGATCGCAATCACATCTACCGTCGGCTTACCAATCGGAGCCAGCACAACATCTCGGAATAAGGCCACCCGAGCCACCGAAAGGGGCACTTCTAAATGGCAAAGGTGATAGGGGGTGTAGAAGGAGTAGAGTGGGCCTTCCCCTTTCTTGTAGTAATTCAGGTAATGTTGCTGTTTGGGATCTTCCATTAACCCGATGACATAGACACCGGGCGAGGGTTGCGCCCCGACGACATAGTCAACAATTCCGCCCCATTCCTTGAGCTGGTCGGGATCGTAGACTTTGGTGAGTTCGTCAATATGCCCCTTAAAGTCCCCTCCAATCATGCCCCGCTTTGACACTTTCATTCCAGTAGCGTTGGCAACAATGGCCTGCTCAAAGGAGATTTTCGACCCATCGGCAAAGCTGGTTACCATGTGCGGTGCTTGTCCCCAGCGCTTGGCAAATCCTTCTTGAGTCGTTGGGTTACGGTAAGCATCTTGCAAGCCCTTGATGTTTCCACACACGAGCGGCTTTAGACCAATGCTCTTGACATAGCGATAGAGGTTCATCTCAACCCCAGGTTGATCCCCATCGCAGCCGGAGAGGATAACACCAGCCTTGTCCGCATAGGTTTTGAGCACGGAGCCAATGGTGCCATCCAGTTCCGCATTCATCAGAACGATGTCTTTCTTATGGGCGATCGCCTCCAGCACCACCCCTGCAGCAAATTCAATCGTTCCTGTGACCTCAATCAGGGCATCAATATTTTCGGCCCGGCAGAGTAGCATGGGATCCTCTGTCACAGCGGGTTGACCTTGGCGAATCGCATCTTCCAGTGCCCCGACCGTACTGACCTCTTTGGGATTCTCGATACTCGCTTCAGAATAGGCTTTTCGGGCACTTTTCAGCGTCCGGCTCGATACGGCTACCAGCTCCATACCGGGGACATAATTCACAATCTGGTTGGCAATGCCCCAACCCATGAACCCCGCCCCAATCATGCCAACCTTGACGGGATTTCCAGCTTCCTGCCGCGCTTGTAAAGCCGTATCAATAATAATCATCGTCGTTGTCCTAGTAGTTTGTTGAATTGGGCAAGGACAAGAATTTCCGCAGAAACGCCTATCCCCTTTGTCTTGCAGGCGTAGATTAAATGTCTATTTGAGATGGCGCTCTTGAGCGCACGCTAGAGTTTTGGCGATCGGCCAGCCCTGTTGGAGAGAATCAACCAACGCTAAGTTGCCTCATCCAACAATGGCCACTGACTGTCTTTATCTGAAATCAGGTTGATCGGTAGCGGCCATTCAATGTTGAGTTTCGGATCATTGTGCCGCAGCCCCCGTTCGCAACCGGGTGTATAGAATTCACTCACGATGTAGCTGACTTCTGCATCCGGCGTCAGGGTCTGGTAGCCATGGGCAAACATCTGGGGAACAAACAATGCTCGGTAGTTATCGGCGGTGAGCTCCACTCCAACATGCTGCAAATAGGTTGGGGAGTCTGGGCGCAAATCGACAATAACGTCGTAAATAGCTCCACGCGTACAGCGCACCAGTTTTGTTTCCGTTGCTGGAGGCACCTGGAAATGCATACCCCGGAGCGTGCCCTGAGTGGGGTTGAAGCAAAGATTGACCTGCGCAACATCAGGCTTGAGCCCAACCTCGGCCAGTTCTCGGGCACAAAAGATACGGGCAAAGAAACCTCGGTTATCGGCCTTCTTGTCGATGTCGAGGATATGGGCTCCAGCCAGTTTTGTTTCCGTAAAAAACATGGGTTCGTCCTCGTTTCGTTAGCTCGCCGCAGTCGAGAGCATTTTTTCGGATGGGGTCGGGGTGGGGAGGGTTCCGGTCATGCGCTGCTGATATTGGTGGATCTGGCGCTCGGCGATCGCCCGTACATCATCCTGCTGATAATAGCCCTTGTAAAATTCCACCAACCACTCCAGTGCTTCCGCTAGGGTCAGTTGGGGCGACCATTTGAGTAAGCTCTTAGCCTTCGAGCAATCTAGCTTCAGGTAACTGGCCTCATGGGGATGGGGGCCTTCATCCAGCGTCCAGCTTGCGCCTTCACCCCAAAGCTGAATCAAGCGTTCCACAATCCAAGACACCGGCTTCGCATCATCATCGTTGGGGCCAAAGTTCCAGCCTCCGATATATTGCGTGCCGCCTGTCCATAGCTTTTCGGCTAGCACAAGGTAGCCCCCCAATGGCTCTAGCACATGCTGCCAGGGTCGGATGGCATGGGGATTGCGAATCAAGACCGATTCTTCGGCATGGAACGCCCGCACCATATCGGGGATGAGGCGATCGAGCGCCCAGTCCCCGCCACCAATCACATTACCCGCACGGCCAGAGGCAACGCCAACCCCGTGAGAGTCATAGGTTTCAGGGGAGAAGAAGGAGCTACGGTACGCCGCCGTTACCAACTCTGCACAGCCTTTGCTGTTGGAGTAAGGGTCATGCCCCCCCATCGGCTCATCTTCTCGATAGCCCCATACCCATTCTTTGTTCTCATAGCACTTGTCGCTGGTGATGATGACGACGGTGCGCACACTGGGCGTATGCCGGACAGCCTCTAGCAGATTCACTGTCCCCATAACATTGGTGGCGTAGGTTTCCACCGGATTTTTGTAGGAATAGCGAACAAGCGGTTGGGCGGCCATGTGCAAAACGATGTCGGGTTGATGCTGCGCGATCGCCTGCTGCAAGCTCGGCAGATCCGTCACATCGCCAATCACTGAGGTCATGCCTTGCTCGACATGAGCCGCTTCAAACAAACTCGGCTCGGTGGGGGGCTTGAGGGCAAAACCACAAACATCTGCGCCCATGATTTGCAACCACAAGGAAAGCCAACTTCCTTTAAACCCCGTATGCCCAGTGAGAAAAACCCGCTTACCATTCCAAAAATCAGGAGTCATGAAAGTCCTCAATTGCTAAAGCTGAACGAACATAGGGAGTCAATTAAAACAATGAATCAACAGCCAAGACGTTGCAAAATAGATTCAACCTCTAACGCGATTCATCAATGACTCCGGTGAAGCAACGGCATCGCCTAAAGAAGGATTCACATCAACTCAGAGATACATATCTGAGTTAATGAAGAACGAGAGGCAAGGCTCTCTCTAAGGATGGGTTATTCCCAATTCTTCCAAGGAGCCATCCCAGCTTTCCACATCTTTTCAAGCGTGTTTTTGTCTTTCAGCGTATCCATAGGCTGCCAGAATCCTTCGTGCTTGTAGGCAGAAAGCTGATCCATATGCGCTAGCTTTTGCAGCGGCTCTGCTTCCCATGTCGTGCTGTCGCCTTCGATGTAGTCAATCACTTGGGGCTCAAGGACAAAGAAACCGCCATTGATCCAAGCCCCATCCCCATCCTTCTTCTCGCGGAAGTGCGTGATCCGGCTTTGTCCTTCGGCTAGGGCGATCGCGCCAAATCGACCGGGAGGTTGCACCGCCGTCAGGGTTGCCAGGGTGCCTTGCTGTTTATGGAACTCAATGAGCTTAGTGACATTAACGTCACTCACACCATCACCATAAGTAAAGCAAAAGGTTTCAGAACCAATATGTTCACGAACCCGCTTGAGCCGTCCACCCGTCAGGGTATCCGCCCCTGTATCCACCAATGTGACGCGCCAAGGTTCAGCTTTTCCAGAGTGAATATTTGTTTGATTAAACCGCATATCAATCGTGACATCAGACATGCGAAGGAAGTAAGTTGCAAAAAACTCTTTTATGACATGTCCCTTATATCCACAGCACACGATGAAATCATTAATGCCATGGGAAGCATAGATTTTCATAATGTGCCAAAGGACGGGCTGCCCGCCAATTTCTACCATTGGCTTGGGGCGAATACTAGTTTCTTCACTGAGGCGAGTCCCCAACCCTCCAGCTAGGATAACCGCTTTCATAAAAATGACCTCCTTTGAAGTCAGAACATTTGGTCGAGAATTGGAACTTTATGGAAACCTTTGCAAACCGTATGAATGCGTCTAGAACCTTCTACTCAATCAACCTGTTTGGAGAATAACAAGCCATTCGTCAATTTCACATAAAGAGCAGGTAAGACTGAGTAGATTGTTTGTAAAGAAGTAATATCAGCTAACGGCAGATTTCAAGTATAAAATGCGCATTCTGAGTCACGATCGCGGAAATATTCCATACAGTTTTCATAAAGATGCCACCTGGATGCCGTGAAATCTCGGCAGCGTTGAAAGACGCTTTCGCATCTATCTCCGTATCTTCATTGAAGATCTTCTCAATCTTGGCAAACGACCTCAGAAAAAGCACGGAAAATGCATGTTAAAAATCAATCAATCACACTAGATAAATGTATTTAAACAGTCCAATACCAGCTTTCCAGATGGAGGACAATCGCCATCATATAAAGTTTTTGTAAAGAAAGCAGAACGATAACTAGATAGCGACCACAGCTATTGTTCGACCAAAACTACAGGGCGTTACCCATTCAAACGCTACGGCGTTTCAGTGATAATTTTTAACGCATCTTTAAAACATCGGGTTGCCTCGATATTCCATCCCTTTTATGTGCGCGATCGCCAGAGGAAAAAACGCAACAGGTTGTACCGAAGAATGAGTCCCTTCTCTAGTCTTGTAGCTTTTTTTACTGCAGCTTTCACATAGGAACGACCCACCCAGTCGCAGATGGCTAATTGCTTTTCTAGGGGTAAATACAACGCGCTCATGGGTCATACCGGAAGCACGGTCAAAAATCCAATACCCCTGCCGACCTATTCCTCTAAAACCATGTTTGGGAGCCCAAGGACAAACTCCGTTTGATTCCCTTTGCTCTGCACATGGATTGTCCCTTGAATTTGCTCGACGAGCTTTTTAACCAGCGCCAACCCTAAGCCGGTGCCCCCATGACGCCAAGGGTCATTTTGAGGAATGCGGTAAAACTTCTCAAAGATGCGATCGCACTCCAACGGGTTGATCTCAACGCCAGTGTTACTCACAGAAATTTGGCAAGAGGCCGTCGACTCTTCAGATGCCAGCCGTTGTGCCCTGAGACAGATGGAAGCCCCCTGGGGCGTGTACTTGCAGGCATTGTTCAACAATTCTGAAAGGATCCGATCGAGGTGAGAAAAATCGGTCGTCAGCGAGGGAAGGTCAGGCTCGACATCCAGTTCTAGTTGTTGCTGCTGCCGGATAGCGCGTTCGCGATAGGGGGTGACCAGTTGCGGTAGCCACTGTTGGAGCTGAAATGTATCAAGGGTAAGCTCATGGGAGCTATCGCTGGCGTCCAGTCGCGAGAGATCGAGAATATCGTTAATCAGGGTAATTTCTCGTCGACATTCGTCGCGCAGAACCCGAAAGTAACGACTAATTTCCGGATGTTGCTGGCGATTGTTGGCCGAGAGGATGCCCGACCGATCCAAGACGATTTCCAACATCTCTGCGGCCATTTTGATATTGGCAACGGGGGTTCGGAGTTCATGGGAAACGGTGCTCAGGAAGTCGTCTTTGAGGCTGTTGAGGCGCTCTAGCTCGGCAACCTGGCTTTGAGCAGTTTGGTAGAGTCGAGCCTGACGAATGGCGATCGCGCATTGATTGGCCACCTGTTGCACCAATCGAATATCCTGGTCGCTAAACGCATGAAAGCTAGGGCTAATCAGCCATAGATCGCCCAACACTCCCTGGTTGTCCTGGATGGGACAGGCCAGCATAGCGGCGCGATCGCGCACCGGGTTTTCCAGCATGGAGCAAAATTGAAAATATTCTCCCCGCATCAGCGGTTCGTAAATTTCGGGAAAGGCGGCCATGCGGGAGGCGCGCCCTTGGGATGGCGTGAGGTGGGTCGTGTACTCATAGCGAATGATCGAAATGCCTTTCTCCAAGTCAAACAGCGCGGCATTACAGCACAACACGCCCATCACTTCCACCAATTCTTTGACCGCCGTCTGCAAAATCTGGTTTTCATCCAAGCTGTCGCGTACCCGGTCAGTAATGCGTTTGAGGGTTGCTTCAAAGTCATTGGCGAGCTGCAGTTGCACGGTGCGCACCCGAACCTGCCGTTCTAGACGGTTGTTGAAGTATTGCACCTGAGCATAGAGTTGGGATTGCTGGATGGCGATCGCCAATTGGTCAGCCACAATCTGCACCACTTCAATCTCAGAATCTTTCCAGGTATGGGGCGTCTGGGCATGGTTCAGGCAAAGGCACCCCCAAAGGTCATCCCCTCCCACCCGTAGGGGCACAACCAGACAAGCCCCTGAAAACGCATCGGAGGAATCTGTCGGCAACGGGATTGGGGCGGTTTCACAGACAACGCCGTCCTGCTTTAGGGTCGCAATCACAGAATGATTATTGCCGCTAATCTGCACATCCAAAACAGAGGCAAATGCATTGTTTTGGTGATACTCAGCCCGCCCTAACCAGATCTCTTTGTCCGCTAGGTACTGAAAGATGGTGGCGCGATCGACCTGAAGCAGACAAGCAATTTCTTTCGTTGTTGCGGAAAAAATCGTGTTGAGATCTAGGGATTGGCGAATCACCTGGATCACCCGGTTGAGGGTGCGTTCCCGTTCGATTTGCCGATGCAGGGCAGCTTCCATCCGCTTGCGGTTGTGGATATCTCGTCCCACCGACTGATATTCCACCAAAACGCCATGCTCATTGGCGATCGCCTTGGTCGTCCATTGAATCCAGTGCCCTTCGCCCTGTTGGTTGGGAATTTGAATTTCGAGAATATCGTAGGACAGGAGGGGGAGTTGGTTTTGCAAGCGTTGCAAGATATTGAGCCGATCGTCTTCGGCGACCCAGTCCAGAATAGAGGTGTGCAGCAGATCAGTGCGATCGCGCCCTACAAAGCGACAACAGGCATGGTTCACAAACGTCAGCCGCCCCTCTGAGTCAAAGCGGCAAATTAAATCGATCTGATCATCAATAATGGCGCGATAGTGAGCCTCTTCCTGACGAACGGCCAGCTCTGCCAGCTTGAGCCGGGTGGTATCACGACTGATGAGGAGCACCGCACAGATCTGCCCCTTCTCATCCCGTTCGGGGACAACTCGCGAATCCCAGAAAAAGGCCCCGCTCAGGGTGGGCCAATCTAGCTCTACCCGTTGCTCTTGCTGGGTCGCAACAACCTGTTGCGTGGCCGTTTGCCACAAGGAAACGACGTTGGCAGGCAATGGCGTATCGTTCAGAGGCTTGCCTAACAAGACCGTTATAGAAACCCCAAGTTCCTGCTCGACTCGTCGATTAGCGTACTGGATTGTGCCCTGAAGCGTCAGTTGAACAATTAGATCAGGCGTATTTTCAACCAACGCTTGAAAATCAGAAAGGTCAAGCGTTTCAGCCCATGAGGATGCGGCTGGCCTAGAACCATCATTAGCGGAAGAATAACTCATGTGTGGGGCAGGTAGCGTCCAACAAATGGAAGCAGGGAGGTGCAGCGGACAGGTGCGAACGATGTAGAACCCTTTGATGGCAAGGCTCTCAGGCAGCAGCTTCAACAAAAAGCCGCCCGCCTCGGAGAGCAACCTGACTCAGATAAGCGGGTTCGAGGAAGAGCTAGAGCCTCTACGGGAAACACCATAGCTATTGCCCATCACGATAGTGTGGAGGAAACCAAACGTTGAAGCGACGTCACCATGAGTCGCCCAAGCGGGTTTCCAAATTTTGTGTTCTAAGGATTCCCACTCTCCCCCTTAGGACAACAGGGTTGGTGATAAAAATTGCTTAAGCTCTGCTGGTGTGATGCGCCTGTATTCAAACTCCAAATCCAAACTCCAAGTCTTTTTCCATCCGTTCTAGAACAGGTATCGGGTGCGCGCTACGGACGATCGAGATGTATAGAGCTGAGTAACAACGGTTTCAGGCAAAGATAAAGCCTCTCAACATGCTCTCAGCCATAATGATCGATCGCCCCCCACATTTCTAGAATCTGAGCATGGCCAACAGGACAGGTCATCGTTGTACAGGTAATTCCTGCCAAGATCCATCCTACTATCGGACATTCGTCTTGTAATCAGGCTACCAGAGGTGGGCAGATATCAGCGGCTAGCAAGGTTTCCTGCTCATCCATATGCTGGATCGCTTGAATCATCACATCTCGCGGAGTATTTCCCTGGTCAACTTGTCGCAACCAGCGCTGGGCTTCGTTCCCTTCCCGCAAAATTTTCTTAATGGGTTGCAAGAAACAGCTGAAGCCGCTGGGTTTAGTCGTTGCTTCGACTTCCTGCAACAATTGCATTACCCAATCTCGTGCCAGGATGGGGCGGCCATCTTTCCAGTGGCGCAATTCGGCATCCAAGCTATGTTTGGCCGCAGCTATTTCGTTGGCATCGGTCAGGTCGAGCAAATCTTCGGCACGGCTGGTCGCGGGTAGCTCACTTTGTTCCAGGGGATCTAACTCTGGCTGGTTGCTGACTTGCAGGAGGCGGGCCTCGAGGAGAGCGGCGATCGCCAGGAGCGCGATCGGGTCGCTCACCAGATCACAAATTCGCAGCTCTAGCCGATTCAAGCTATAGGGACGGCGATCGCCATTGGGGCGCACCGATGACCAGAGATGCCGCACATTTTGCATCGTTCCCTGGCAAAGTTGAGCTTCGGTCCAATCCACAAAATGTCGATGGCTTTCAAACAGCGGGACATGGCGAGGGGTCTTTGGAAAAACCTGCCAGCGACTCGAATGTGACCCCGTCGGTTGTCCATCCAGGAAGGGAGACGCGGCGCTGAGGGCGAGGAACAGGGGTGCTTCCAGACGGATCAGGCGACAGGCGCGCATCAGAGTTTCTAAGTCGTCGATACCGACATTGATGTGGATGCTGGCCGTGACAACGGTGGTACCGTAGGTTTGCTCAATGTAGCTATGGTAGGGATTCTGAGGATCGGAGCGGTAGAAGCGATCGCTCCCGCCCAGGGATAGGGTACTACCAGGGATCAAGGTATAGCCGCCCAGGGAATGCAAAAACTCGCGCAACTGCCGCCGCGGACGCACCAGTTCACACAGCAGCCGCTCATATCGATAAAGCGGTGGGGTCGTGTACTCCACATTGCGACGGTCGGGTTCGCGAACAAAGCCTCCCAGTGCTGCCACAATCTGATCTGAGAAGCCCACAATTTCTCCCTGGGGCGTCCCTGTGTACATCTCAACTTCAAACCCTTTTGACAGCATGCTCTCTCCTTATCTGGGCTGCGGCGATCGCAACGGCATGGTCCAACCAAAATGCCTCGTTGCAACCCCTCCAATCATGCCACGGACCTCGGGACGAAAAGATGCGGAAAAGGGAAGAGTTTCGGGGTAGGTTTAGAGTTTTAGCCGTCCGGTAGCCATCAAGCCCTGGGTGCTATCCGTCTTTGTGTGAATAGATGAGCCACGGGAAATCGCTAGACAGCGCCTGCCAGAAGCAAGCCAGGGATTAGGCATCAGATGCCGGGTCGGGGTAGACGTTGAACTGCCCTCGAAAAATCAACCGTCCGTCTTCTAGGGTCAAATCCTGAAGGGTGAGGTCGGTACCCAGATCTAGAGGATACCCATCAAAGTCATCTAGGGGTAAGCCTCGGCGAGAACCAAAGGTGGGCAGCCATTCAGGTTCGGTGAGACGGAGTTGATGGTTGCCTGCAACCCGCAGCCCTGTACGAATAGCAAAGGGAATATTTTTCCCCTGGGTAGCAGAAACAATCTCTGCACCAAGGGTGAGGCGATCGCCCTGCAACCGTACCCGGAAGTTATCGAGGATGACGGGCTTCTTGGATTCTGGATCGATAATGTCGGGAGCAATACCAACGCGCAGGAGTTGCTCAAAGATGTCATTGACCGCTGGCATGAGCAACGAGGTTTGCAAGGATACATTGAGATCCTCTTCCGTCAACACCGTCTCGCCCAAAACCGGAATAACCCGAGCCAGCTTCAAGGGTTTCCCTCGCAGCAGTTGGCGGAAATTGACCTGAATGCCACGCCCAACTAGCTTTAGTCGACTCACGGACATGCCTTGATAGATCACGCCCTGAGCCATCAGCGTCAGGCGCGGAACGATGCCCCGTAGCAGTTGGCGATCGCCCCCCTCAATCAACACGTCCAGCGTTTCCACCGCTTCTACCTGAGAGCGCAGCCACAGCCGCAATGCCGGCGACAGCACCGTGCTGATGATATGGCTCTGGCGGGGAACGGGAAGGTTGCGATCGGGATCCGCCACCGTGGAATCTGAAGCCGGGACATCGGCCAGAGGCGTCTGATAATCGGCAACGGGAGTGTCGCTAGCTTGCGAAGGCTGATGGGTCATATGCAGATCAGAGTCGGGGGTCTGCGCTCGATTGCGCAGCGAGCAAATGAACAACTATCAAAATGACAAGTTCTACGGCTACTCTAGCAGCGATCGCCCATTCTCACCTGCCCGAATAATGGCGGATCCCCGCCCCATCATGCGTTGGCATGGCTGATTGAGGAGGTGTTTTTTCCGAGAAGGAGCGTACTGCACCCCGTCTCAGAAAAAATCATCCTTGGATTCTGCAACCCTATGGGTTGTCCAGGGTTTGCCCCTGCTCGTCAAAAACCTCAGACAGAAACAGTGCTGCACTCTAAGAGCACAGCACCCCACACATGACTATAGAAAGAACCGCTTGATGAACGTAAATCGAACATCTAGATGGGCAGGGCGAGACTCGAACTCGCATGACCGAAGCCGCCACATTTTGAGTGTGGTGCGTCTACCAATTTCGCCACCCGCCCTCAGGCTTAATTTCCCCATTATAAAGGATCGGACGCCGTTGTAACAGGTTTTGATAGTCCTGGCTGGTTGCCCATTGATCAATTTCCTTCGCTCGTAATACAGGAACGGGGTGGGAGAGCTGGGCCGTTTGCGTCTGCCGCAGTAGCTGCCCCATTTCCGAAGAGCTGAGGCTCTCGTAGGTACGAGCTTGCTCCAGAAAAGCATCGAGGTTGAGCTGGGGCGCGAGGATAGGAGAACCGCCGGAGAGCTTCATCAGCACCGAGGCGACTGTTCGAGCATTTTGGGAAACCAGGAGGGCAGCGCGATCGCAGGTAAACTCGGCACAACGCACCCATTCCATCAACCGTTCCTGCAAACTTTGGGCAGCAAGTGCACCCAGTATCGTGGAGTTGGCAGCTAGGATGATCAGATTTGCCAGAGTGAGGTAAACGCTGTGTTCACACTTGAGATGCCCCAGTTCATGGGCAATGACCGCCTGAATTTCCTCTGGTGTCAATAGGTCGATTAGAGACGTGTGCAGCACCACAAATGGTTTTTGTCCGCGCATCGCAAAGGTATAGGCATTGGGCGCAGGGTTTTGCCGCACATAGAGCTGTGGGGGTTCTAGATCCAAAATCTTGCAGGCATCGAGAAGCAGCGTGTGGAGATGAGGCAACTGCTTTTCGCTGACCAGCACGCCCGATGCCAGGTTCTCCAGTTGAAAGAACTGTTCTCCAACTCCTCCGAGCAAACTACGAACCATAATGTCGAGTCCGGGGATACTCTGAAGGGCTTGGGTCGCCTGCAGGTCGAGGGGGTGGCGAAAATGGTGGGCTTTGAGCCCAGTGAGTTGGATTTTGGCAGAGTCCATGGGCGGCGTGGGTTGAAGGATCAGCGTTCTGAAATGGATCAGTCTTGAACCAGTGGTTCAAACCGGCGGCAGGCATAATGCTTACCGGCTGAGGAAATCAGTCTCTCTAGAGCCATTGTAACGAGAAGCGATCGCAAGGGGGATCATTTCACCCAAGCCGCGAGTTTCGAGGCCCTGCTTCCAGTGCAGAATTAGCGCCATTTCGTTCACTGAACTTGTGACAATACCAGGAGATCGAACATATTAAAAACTAAAGCAGAATTTATAAATATTTTTTATTCAAAAGTGATAAAATCATATTACCTTCAAAATCAAAGCAATGGGCATAGATACTTTAGATTGCAAAATAATTGTGCAGCTTATGAGCAATGGGCGTGGCACCTGGTCGGAGTTGGCAACGCTGTTGCAAATCTCCGCTCCGGCAGTGGCTGAACGGGCACGACGCCTGCAAGAGCGGGGCATCATTCAAGGCTATGCCGCCCAGGTGGATCCACGGGCCGTTGGGTTGACCTTACTGGCCTATGTCGCCGTGACCCTGGATCGCCCAGAGCATCGGGTTGGATTTCTGGCCTGGGTGCAGCAAACCGACGCCGTGCAGGAGTGCCATCACATCGCTGGGGATGGCGATTATTTGCTGAAAGTGCGCTGTCGCGACACCGCCGACCTAGAGGAACTGGTGAGTAACCAATTAAAGGGCCTGGAAGGGATTGTGCGATCGCGCACCACCATTGTTCTATCCACGGTTAAAGAAACGTCACGTTTACCGATGCCAGCGGACGCTCCTGAAAGAAATTCTGCCAATTAATTGCGCGGCATCCATTCGAAGCGGCATCCGTTTGTAATCACATCAAAACATCCTGGTAGTTCGAGTCGCTGAAACGAAGGCAGGCTCAAACATTCGGCAATCTTTGTGTAGAGAGGAACAGTATGGATCTAAGTGTGTTTGGACGGGGTCTAGTCATAGGGTTTGCGATCGCTGCTCCTGTTGGCCCTATTGGCGTACTGTGTATCAACCGCACCCTTGCCTACGGGCGGTTGGCAGGCTTATTTTCTGGATTGGGAGCCGCAACAGCTGACGCTATATACGGTGTAGTAGCGGGGTTTGGATTAACCCTTATTTCTGCTATCTTAGTTGAGCAGATTTTCTGGTTTCGGCTCGTTGGCGGCATGTTCCTGATCTATTTGGGCGTCCGCACATTTCTCTCAAAGCCTGCCGAAACTGCGGCTGCCATTCAACCTCAGGGGCTCCTCAAAGTCTATGCTTCTACGGTGTTCCTGACCCTAACCAACCCCGCCACAATTTTGGCGTTTGGCTTTATCTTCGCCGGGTTAGGATTGGCGGCAGCAGAGGGCGACCATGTCGCTGCCATCTGGACAGTTTTTGGAGTTTTTCTGGGCTCCGCTGCCTGGTGGCTACTGCTCAGTTCAGGGGTCAGTCTACTACAAACCCGACTTACCGCGCGTCACTTGCGATGGCTAAACCGAGGATCCGGAACTATACTCGCCGCTTTTGGCATCGTTGCCTTGTTGTCTTCTGCACAGGGCTGATCGTTCTGCTGAGCACGAGCCGTTGGTCTGTGGGTCAAATGATTGACGGATTTTCTTCGTCTATGGTTCCACACAGCACCCAATTGGTTGCCCAAGCAAACGAGTCTGTCGATGAGTTGCGGCAACGGCGAGAGCGCATCGAGCAAGAACGGCAGCAGGTAGAACAGGAGCGCAATCGCATTCAAGACATGCAAGAGAGTAGTGAGGAGCGCCTGGAAGGGTTAGAGGATCAAATCTCTGCAACATCTCAGGAGATCCAGCGCAATGAAGCGGCTCTCGAAACCGCAGAACAGCGGCTCCAGCAATTGCAAACTGAGCTAGCACAGGCAGAAAGCAAGTTTCAAGACCAACAACGGGCCACAACCGCACGGCTCCAGTTTTTGCAGCGGCAGCAGGGTAGCCAGGGATGGGCCGTACTGCTCCAGAGCGAGAATATCAATGAATTTTTGGAACGGCGATCGCAACTGCGCCGAGTCTATGATTCTGATCGCGAGTTTCTCGATCACCTCAAAACCATTACCGAGGATATCCAGCGACGTCGCAGTGACGTTGAGCGCCAGAAAAACGAAATTGCCCTGATCACTCAGCGACTTCAGGTACAGAAGGCAGAATTTGAAGACCAAGCGGAGTCTCAAGAAGAGCTCGTCGCGCGACTAAGTAGCGATCGCCAGGCCCTCGAAGCAGCAGAAGAACGCCTCCAGAGTGACTCAAACGACATCGCCGCCCTGATTCGGCAGCGCCTCAATACGTCGCAGGGCATCATCATCCAGGGCACAGGAATTTTTAGCCTCCCCTCTGGCGGACGTCTTACCAGTGGGTTTGGCTATCGCGTCCATCCCATTCTGGGATATCGACGCTTTCATGCAGGGATTGACTTTGGTGCCCCCCATGGCAGCACCATTCGCGCCGCCGACAGTGGGACGATCATATTTGCTGGATGGTATGGTGGCTATGGGCGTTCAGTGATCATCGATCATGGTGGCGGCTTAACCACCTTGTACGCCCACACCAGCGAAATCTATGTTTCTGAGAACCAAAGCGTCGAACAAGGCCAAGCGATCGCCGCTATTGGCTCCACTGGACTTTCGACAGGGCCCCATTTGCATTTCGAGGTGCGCCGCAACGGCGACCCCGTAAATCCCTTAGAGTATCTCTAGCCCGATGTTCTACATGGCGGCACCCGTCTTCTAGCATTAATGCCTATATTCATTCGCCATCCATGAGGTTGAGACACAACGACAATGTCTCCCATCATTACGATTCATGCCTCCCATCGCAACGTCGGCAAATCCTTCCTCACTGCCAACCTAGCGGTTCTTCTAGCGAAGCAAGGCCACCGTGTCAGCATCATTGAGCTGGACTTCATTTCTGAGCTGCCGATGTTGTTCGGGCTCGATCCGGTCGATCTAGCCCAACAGTGGACAGCACTACAGCAACCCGGCAACATCCTCCCCGAAGCGGCGTGGCTGTCGGTCGGGGAAGGGGCGATCGCCCTCCTGGCAGGTGGCGGAAAAGAGGTTCACCCCGTTTCTGGATTTAGCCTCGTTGAGCAGCTCCAAAGTCAACCTCAAGCCAATCGCCTTGGCGAAGATCTGACTCGCCTCATTCCCCACCTGAATGCCGACTATATTCTGCTTGAGACATTTCCTGGGTTTAACGAGGAAGGATTTCTGGCCTTTGCTCTGGCAGATGTTTTGGTGTTCGTGCTCAATCTCAATGCCCAAGATTACCAGGACACCGCCGTCTTCATTGACCTGGCACAGCGGCTCCAGGTCGACCAAATTGCCCTCATTGCCAACCAAGTTTTGCCTGAGGTGAATGCTGAGCAACTCGTTGCATCGCTGATCAATACCTACAACATGCCCGTTTGGGGGGCGTTAACGGCGGTTAAGCCCGTTGAGCACTCTGCCTACCCAAACCTTCTTTGCCAGGCTCACCCAAATCATCCTTTTAGCCAGGGTCTGCAGCAGATCACGGCGAAACTCCTGGAACTCAGACCCTAGGCGATCGCAGTTTTCAGCTTGAGAAAAATAGCATTGCCTGGTGACCCGCAATCCAGCCATCCTTACCCTTTGAGCACTCTAAGTCGTTAGGTGCGATTAAACCTAAAAACCTGCACCGCCCGCTCTGCGGGCGGTGCAGGTTTTTAGGTTCTGTTTTTTTATCATGCCAAGCTACTTACTATAGCGCTATGCGCGTTAGTTAAGTACGGTTGTGTGGGGCGCGGCGCGCCCCACACAACCGTAGCTGTGCTTAATGCGGTTGCACACCGCTATAAGACCAGGAAGATCATACGGAAAGACAGACAGATCTCTTGAAGAGGTGAGATAGCATCTTCCTGCCTCTCGACAAATCTTCACGATTCAAGGCAAATTAGTTTTACACCAACTAAACTACAGACAAAAACTATTTAGGAAAGCCGACTTCATTGCCTGAGGATGAGAGTATAAGAGCAATCCTGGGAATATTAGGGGAGCGTTGTGCCCCTGTCAGCTCACTTGGGAGCCCCGCAAGACAGCCCCGTCATTCAGCCCCCAATGCGGATGATCAATGCCCCGGCTCAGAGCACTCTGCTAGCAATTTGAGTTCATCCCATCGTTTTGTGCTACCCCACGGATTCAAAGGGGGCACATAGTTGCCTGTAAATCTGTCTCGGTAGACCTTCAATCTTTTGTATCCCTCATTTCACCGTTCCCATTCATGTCCTCGACGCTTCAACAGTTCTTCAAGATACGTGTAGGGGAAACGCACCTCGTTTTGGTCATGGGGGTCATTATTCTCAGCAATGCGCTGGCGCAAAAAATTTCAGAGATTGTGTCGGTCAGCAACTTTGTTACAGATGTAGGAACCGTTCAGTTCCTTGGTGTGCTCATCATCACGAGTGTCATTAGTCTTGTCATGACTGGGCTACAGTCCCTCTTGGTCGATCGCTTCAATCGCGTTCAGCTACTCCGCACCATTGGGTTTGGTTTAGGTCTTGCCTTTGTTGTGCTGCGCCTTTTGTTCATCTTCAGGGCTCCGGCTTGGTTAACCTATGGCCTGTTTTATTTGCTTTCGGAGCAACAATTAGTTTTTTTCCCAATGGCATTTTGGGTACTGGCCAACGACATGTTTGACGTGTCGCAAGGCAAACGGTTGTTTCCCCTTCTTGGCAGCATGGGTTTTGTTGGTAGCCTGATCGGAATTGGGATTGCAGCTATTTCACCAGCACTTTTTCAGAGAGCCGCCATCAATCCTGAAGAGATTTTGATGGTGAATATTCTGATCTACCTTTTGCTCTATCTTGCCATTGCACAAGGTCTACAACGGGTGAAGTTGCGCCAAGTTCGGCGCAAGGCAGAATCGATGCAAGAAACCCTCTCAGAAGGCTGGAAATTTGTGCAGGATGTTCCTGTTTTTCGCTATCTCACCATCGCCATCTTGGGAATTATTGTTTGTGAAACGGCGATCGAATATCACTTTCTGACCGTATCCGAAAACACCTTTACAGATACCACTAGCTTCCAGGTTTTTTTTAGTCTATTTACTTTGGCGCGAATCGTGATCTACATGATCGTGCAAGCCGTCATAACCCAGCGCATTATTCAGAATATTGGTTTGAAAAATACTTTCTTAATCCAACCCATTAGTAGCTTACTCGGAAGCCTGAGCATGATGGCTTTGACGGGTTTGGGAGGGGGTATAACCGGAATCATGTTCCAAAAATTGCCCCAGTATACAATTGATGAAACCGCACGCAAATCTCTCCAAGGATTTGTACCAGAAGAGCGCCGAGGGCGCGTTAGCTTGTTTATGGATAGTTATCTAGTATCGATTGGCATTATTGCAGGAGCCTTGCTGACTGCAATGAGTGTTCTGATTGGGCGTAGTCTTAACTATTCTGCTTATTTTTATATCTATCTCTCTATAGCTGCGATCGCGGCCATGGCAGCTATTTGGTCTATTTTAAAGATGCGTTCCGTTTACGATAACAGTTTATTTAACTGGCGACTCAAGCGTCGTCAGCGAGGGAAAAGTGTGCTAGATAAAATTGATTTTTAGTAACTTATATATCTTGCTATATTTATCCTCTTTTGATACCAATTGATACCCCATCCTGATCCCGATTACTCATTTTGAGAAGAACTCATGAATTCATTGCCTAAGCCAATAAAAACACCTACAAAACAGCGCTTTTTAAGCCTACGCTGGCGGCTTTTGGCAGGCTTTACTCTGGTTTTTAGTGCCGTATTTGCTGGAGCGTACTATTGGTTCTATGCTTTCTCTACCGAAAAGGCTATGACCCGCTTGATTGAAGACTTAAAGCACACCGCCGAAGGCACAGCAGCAGGATTGGACGTGTCAGAGTTGTTGGAACTCTACGAAGAGGGCGATCGCAATGCAGCAGGGTATTCGGATGATCTGCGCTACCAAAACCAGATGGATTGGTTCGAAACCGTCCATTACATTGAACCCCGCGTCTATCCCTACACCTTTCTAATCGGTGAGCAAGAAGATAACCGGCGTGTTGGCGAGGCTGAGGTTGAGCCTGGAGACTTAGAAGTGATTTATCTCGTGGACTCCCTGTGGCTGTTTAACCAAGACAAAGCGCTATCTTTTCTGGAATCTGGTCGGCCCAGCTCCTATTCACTGACAACCTTCGAGGAAGGTACCGGGCAATTTCGCGATCTCTACACGGATCCCTGGGGAAGTTGGATTTCCTATTACCTCCCCTTAGAGGATTCGTCTGGCGATGTGGTAGCCGTATTGGGGGCAGACATTGAAGCCGACCATGTCCTGGAGGTTCAAAAAGCCATTCGCGATCGCATTTGGGTGGCTTTTGGCATCACCTATGGCACATTACTCCTGCTGGTCTACCTACTCTCTGATGTATTAACCCGACGCCTCAACCACCTGACATTAGCAGCCGGGAAAATCGGCGAAGGGGACTACGACCAAAATCTCACCGCTTTCAGCGAATCAGCCTGGCAGGATGAAATTTCGAAGCTCTCTAAGGTCTTTGAGCTAATGGTGTCAAAGGTTCGGAAACGGGAAGAAACCCTGAAGCAACAGGTTGCCGAACTCAAAATCGAAATTGATCAAGTCAAGCGCGACAAGCAGGTCAGAGAAATTGTCGAAACCGATTTCTTTCAAGACTTGATGGGCAAAGCTCGCGATATGCGTGGGCGCATCTCTAGCCGCGAAGAGACCTTACAAGATCCGCCCCCTGCTTAAGCGAAAAGCCCGATTGGCACTAGGTTCTGAACCAGCCCAATCAGATATCAACTTCGGTGCTACCCATTCATTCTGCAGATTTAGCAAAACCGAGCTTTATCTTTAAGATTGAAAGGATCGTTAATTGAAAGGATTGCAAGACCAGGATTCTTAGGCTGCCACCTTTTTTTCCTGCACCAGCGTTAGATGGCTCCAGGCACCTTGAGCATCATAATGACGGATTAGACGGTAGCGCTCGGTAGGACTAACCAACCAACCAACCTCCAGAAAAAAGGCCTGCCCTTTTGGTAACGCGAGCGGAGCTGTGATGGAGGCTCCATCGGTGAGCAACAACACTTGAATTGGGGATTGATCTGGTTTGGTAGAGCTGGAGAAAAGCAGGCGATGGTTTTCAACAACCGCAGTGGAGTGGCGCTCGAAACCGGGAAACGATAGGGTTTGATGCAACCGATCGCCCGCTCCCACAATTTCCAAGCGTGTCTCCATCGCAGCGGATTCGTACCAATCGGGGTAGATCGAGCGTGAGTTGCCCTGCCAGACCCCAACCAATTGCTCCACCGTCAGGGGCGATCGCTCATCAGGAGCAGGTGTATTGCGATGCTCCCGAATCAAGGTGAGATGGGTCAATGGGTTGCAGGGACTGGATGGCTCGTACTGCACAACGACCCGCAGGCGGCGATCGCCCATTACAAAACCAAACTCTGCCCCGAACTCAGCGATGGGACTCGCCTGCAGCGACCCCTGAGAATAGGCCCCACTGGCCAACAGCAGCATGCCACGGTTGAGGCTGCGATAGGTCAGCCTGCTTGCGGGTTGCCAGTTACCGTCCCCATCACCAAAAGCCACCGTTTGATGAATCGCCTGAGCCATTGCATGTGGCTCGGACATCTCTGTCTCCCCGTCCCTTAACGTCACCATAGAGGGCGTCTCTTCTATCAACCGCCCCGTTGCATCTAGGCGCGCAAATGAACCATACCAGCATCCATTGTGCAGGCGGAGGCGATCCCATTGAGTTGTAACACTAGATGAACTCATACAAAAAAATCATAACAAACCGGATTTCCTATCAGAAATAAAGTTAAGCACAGATTTTTAGCTGGTGAAATTGCCATTAACAGATGCTGAAATCTCTTCACAGAGAGGGGTTTGAGCAAAGGGCGATCGCCTCAGAAATTCCCTCTCTACGTTGTGGGTCAGATCGTTCGGATACAAGACCCCCTGAGGGGTTACACCCATCACCAGAGTTATCTAAACCTGACGCAGCAAAGGATGGGCAAGCTTTTCCACGATCGAAGATTCCCCATAGATCTAACGAGTCGATATTAATTTCTGAACAACAATACATATCCTTATACTGATCCCATCTTTTAAATCAGTCGCTATCGTTACATTTGGCCGTGACTTAAGAACTTTTGAGTATTTGTACTCATGCTTAGTCCAGCCGAATTTGGAATCAGGAAAACCCTACTGCTGTCTCGCAGCAGGGTTAGGTGATCGCATCAGACCCTGCCCCCTTGGGTCGAGTGCATCTGACCTCATCAATGGTTGTTCTATGAACCTTGTTGGTTTTGCTTGGTTAATCTACCTAACATCGAGTGCATGGTTGGGAGAGCTCCTCCCCCCGATGGGAAACCTAATGACAACGCTGGGATTGGAAAATGCTGTGTCATTTCATCGCTCTGCCACTGTCTTTGCATTGCTCGATAGCGACTGTATCTGGTTGCAGTCAGCCGGTTGCACAACCTGGAACCCAGTGCAAGCGGTAGCTGTCTCTAAAGGCTTTGAAACACTGTCGCCTAGCTCCAGCCCTACAGTGTCGCTGCCCTCAGAATCAGGAATTTCAGCGATTATCGTCAATCCACTAGACAAGCTCTACAACCGTCTAGTGCCCTGGCTGCGTGGCGATCGCCCCCGTACTGCTACGAGCCCTGTCACGCTCATCCATGCAGATACCGTTCCTACCTCAGTGATGACAGAGACAACCCTCTTTCATCTATGCGATATCCACGATGGCAACAATCGGGCGATCGCGTATCGGGAGCAAGCACCCTATCAGGTCTGGGTAAATGGGCAGCAGGTATTAGCGTTGCCTTCACAGCAACAGGCTGACGCGTTGGTGCGTTCCCTGCGCTTACTGCTCCAGCAAACTGAGTTTGATGCCAGCCATCTTTCTCCCCGCATGGTGAATGGACGACCGGGGGTAGTGGCAGAGGATGCAGTCTTGTTGACAATTGACGAGAATCTGGCAATCGCCTTCCAGCGCAATGCTGATCTGATTGCCATGGAATGGACGAATAATCTGCGTGGCGCGTTGGGTGCGCCTCTGTTTTCCTTAGCTAACGCCCAGTCCTATCTATACGATTTATCCCCCTCTGAGGACAATCTGGAGGGGATCGCATCCTGGTACGGGCCTTACTTCCACAAACGGCTAACAGCCAATGGGGAGCGGTTCAATCAGTATGAATTTACGGCGGCCCATAAAACCCTGGAGTTTGGGACACAACTGCAGGTAACAAATCTAGAAAATGGGCAATCGGTCATTGTCCGCATTAACGACCGCGGACCTTATGTAGACGATCGCTCCCTTGATTTGTCCTACCAAGCAGCTCTCTGTATCGATGGGGATGAATCTGGTTTGGTGGAGTACGAAGCCGTCGTGCTGCAATCCGACGATCGCCCGGCCTCAAGCGATCTCCCCATCATTGAGGATGTGATCACCCAGCAGGTGGTTGAAACGGAGTCCATTCGCCCGCTGGCCAGCACCGCTTCTCCTAACACAGCAGAGCGCATAGACTAGGACGACATAAAACCGAGTCCCTCAATGGATCAGTACAAATGAAGCAGGCGCGATCGCCCAAAATCAGGATTGATCCACCTGCTTCGTCAAGAATTTAGCAATCCTCCCAGGGAGAGTGCTAAATTCTGTAAGGAGAACTCAAACATAATTGGGAATGGCAAAGATTGTAGTTTTTGATGACGCGTCCCGTCAGGCATTAGAGAGAGGGGTTGATGCGATCGCCGATGCGATTCGCATCACGCTAGGCCCCCGCGGACGCAACGTAGTGTTAGAGAAAAAGTTTGGTGCACCCGAGATCGTTAACGACGGGATTACCATTGCAAAGGAAATTGAGCTAGAAGACCCGCTAGAAAACGCCGGGGCACAGCTCATCAAAGAAGTTGCATCCAAAACAAAAGATTTGGCAGGCGACGGCACCACCACTGCAACGGTGCTGGCACAGGCCATCATCCGCGAAGGTTTGCAAAATGTCACCGCTGGAACCAACCCCGTTAGCTTGCGCCGTGGCATTGAGAAAAGCGTGGCATTTTTGGTGAAAGAAATTGAAGCGATCGCTAAACCTGTGCAGGGAGATGCGATCGGCAACGTTGCAACCGTTTCTGCCGGTAGCGATCCAGACATCGGCAATATGATCGTCGAAGCCATCCAAAAAGTTGGCCAAGATGGCGTCATTACCGTTGAAGAGTCTAAATCTCTCGCGACTGATCTGGATGTCGTCGAAGGAATGAGCTTCGACCGGGGCTACATTTCGCCTTACTTCGTCACCGATACCGAGCGGATGATTTGCGAGTTGGAAAATGTTGCCATCCTGATTACCGATAAGAAAATTGGCTCCATCAACGATATCGTTGGCGTGCTGGAGCAAATGGCACGGGATGGGCGTCCGTTGCTCATCATTTCTGAGAACGTAGAGGGAGAAGCCCTGGCAGCCCTCGTCGTCAATCGTCTGCGAGGCGTTCTCAATGTTGCAGCTGTAAAAGCCCCCAGCTTTGCCCAACGGCGCAAAGAAGTTTTGCAGGACATTGCCATTATCACTGGAGGGCAAGTCATCTCAGAAGATGTGGGCTTAAGCCTCGAAGCAGTCACACCAGAGGACTTGGGGACAGCTCGCAAAGTCACCATCACCAAAGACACCACCATCATTGTGGGAGATGCACCCGACAAGCAAGCATTGGACGCACGCGTTACTCAACTGCGTAGTGCTCTAGCAGCAACCGACTCCGATTACGATTCTGAAAAGTTACAGGAGCGGATTGCCAAGCTAACGGGAGGTGTTGCTGTCATCAAGGTCGGGGCAGCTACTGAAACGGAACTGAAGGATCGGAAGCTCCGCATCGAAGATGCGCTCAATGCTACCCGAGCGGCGATCGAAGAAGGCATCGTCCCGGGTGGCGGCTCGACTCTGCTTCATCTCTCGAAAAAGCTCGAAAGCTTCAAAGAGGGGTTGAAGGGTGAGGAAAAAATTGGCGCCAGCATCCTCACGCGAGCACTTGGAGCCCCTGTTCGTCAGATTGCTAACAATGCTGGAGTCAATGGTTCCGTCGTCATCGAGAAAGTGCGTGAGCTCGATCTTCCCATGGGCTTCAATGCGCTGAATAACCAGTATGAAGATCTGATCGCCGCAGGCATCATTGACCCCGCAAAGGTGGTTCGTTCGGCTCTCCAGGATGCAGCTTCCGTTGCAGCCATGGTGCTCACCACCGAAGTTCTCGTTGTCGAGAAGCCCGAACCCAAGCCCGCCGCTGGTGAAGGCGACATGGGCGGCATGGGCGGCATGGGCGGCATGGGCGGCATGGGCGGCATGGGCGGCATGGGTATGGGTGGCATGGGCATGGGCGGCATGGGCGGTATGGGCATGATGTAGCCCACGCCCACAGATCGCAGCTAAACCCTTAGCCAGCTCATACGTTTATCTATTAGATGGGGATGTCAATTGATTGGCATCCCCATTCATTTGAGCGAAATGCTGTTTGCATCATTTTCAATCACTCAAGGGGATGACGAGCCGTTTGATGTCATGCTCTTCAAGTCATGCGATCGCAATTTCTTCCAGCGCTTTTCGCCAATAAAGATACCGATCTTCGGCAATGTTGGAGTTATGAATCAAATTTTTGAACCGTTGAAATGCTCCTGAACCTCTGGTCTGTGACAACAATTTGCGCCGTGTTTCAGCGTTCTCAAGCTCGTAGCAAAATCGCTCCATAATGGCATATTAATGAATGCAAAGTTCTTCGGTGCAGGACAAAGAATTAAAACCCAAAATCAAGGGTTCTCTGTTTTTTGTCCTGCACTCAGTCTGTTGACACAGAAAGCAAACAAGGATAAGCGCAATCTCTGATTGCTTGACCCATAGGCGCGATTCTTCTGACACAGGAATGCACCGCCACAATTAATTCCTTTTCATTAAAAGGGTTAAAGACGTCGTCAATAGGAGTAAATGGAGCTAAGCGGATTCGAACCGCTGACCCTCTCAATGCCATTGAGATGCGCTACCAACTGCGCTATAGCCCCTTGTGCGTATCCAATCATGCCTGAGAAAATCGGTTCCGTCAAGGGAGGGAGGGGATAGATCGGCTAAAAAATGAATGACCTTTACAAATCCGTAATGTTTTGTTTCCTTCTGGCAACAGTTGTCCTGATAGAGGTCTCATTAGTTTTGCTAACCGATGACTTACTGCGAGCGTATGGATAAGGCGTTCAGATCACTCGGCCTGAGAACATAATCTGAAAATATTCTTAAAGACTCGTAACAATCTAGCCTCTCTCGGTTAATGTTCTGAATGCTGAGTCAAATTACTTACTGCTCGGTGGGGATCACCCTAGCGCAGCAGGTTCTTTGCTGCAATGTTCAGAATTTTGTTTTCTGTTCCTCGTATGGATCGTATAGACGCAGAACAGTTGTTACGGGAGTATGCTGACGGACGCCGGAATTTTTCTGGTTTGGATTTGAGTCATCTGAATTTGTTTGAAGCGAATCTTCAGGATGTCGACCTGAGAGGATGCGACTTAACGGGAGCATATTTACCCTATGCGCGGATGGATCGGGCCAATTTACAGGATGCACAGCTCAAAGATGCAGATCTAAGTCATGCTCGACTGCAAGCTGTGAAGTTGGCACATGCCAATTTGCAACGGGCCAACCTTTCGAGGGCACTATTGTTTCAAGCGGATTTGTGTGGCGCAGATCTGTCAGATGCCATTTGTCAGACAACAGATTTTCAGTCTGCCAATCTCAGCTATGCCGACTTTAGTGGCGCAACGCTTTGTTACGCAAAACTAGAGGCGGCCAATCTTGAGTCCACCTGCTTTAAAAACTGCAATCTTTTTCGATCGCAGGGAGGAGAATTTGAACACAGCCTTTACGATCGCAGAACAATCTTTCCTGATGGCCACCGTTTGGATGGGTGATGCGATGATGCGCTTTTGTCGCTTTTGGGTATCATCATTGCACTGGATAGAATCCCCGTAGCAAATTCTAATTGTTTAAGGCTGACTATTTTTCAGGGCACTATGATCAACATGGTGATCCAGAATGATATCTGCTTTAAGCGAAGTGGCTATGAGTTGACATCCTGTCAAATTCGAGCGATCGCCGTTCATCCCTGCTGCAAAACCTTGTCGCATAATGAGGTGTGGAGTAAACTCTCCACAAGCTGTCTTCAGTTAACAACCCTGGCTGGAAACTATTGACTAGTACCCCCATTTGGGGCGCATCCCGTGCTACCCACTCTCGATGAATCCGTTCGTACTCTTGCGGTTGACTCCGAACGAGTACGGATTAAAAAGCTCCTCATCTACGTCTGCAAAAGTTCTTGGGAAAGTGACCCCTACCGGCTGGACTACTTTGACCTGTACAGCCTGGTGCGAGAACTATTGCAGATCGCTCCCACGCGCCAGCAGTTACGGACCCGACTCGAAACATTTGTCCGCACGCTTAGCAAAGCAGACGAATATATGGCGATCGGCGATCGCATCTACGAAAATCTTGAGCCCTTTTTGAATGAAGACCCGCCTCAAGCCACAGAGGGCGATCGTCAGCGCTATCGTTCCGTTGCCCTGCAGCTGCAACAAGAGCCAGAACAGGTGCGTATTAAAAAGCTGATTTACTACGCCTGTAGTCAAATTTGGGAGAATAATCCGGCAGTGCTCAGCCAGTTAGACCTGGCTGATTTGCTGGAAAGGCTACACCAACAAACCAGCACCTACGAAACCTGCTCTACATTGCTCACTAATATCGTCCGCACCCTCAACCGCCAAGATTTCTACTTCCCGATTTCTCAGCGGATTCAGATGCTCCTGCGCCCCATCTACGAAGAGGATAGTCAGATAGGAGAGTCGACTCAGGTGATCACCTTTGCCCGGTCTGCGCCTCCGGAGTCTCCCAAGCGACCGACAGCAGTAGCAGCTCCCCCAGTACCACCACCACCACCGCCCCCTTCTACCACAACACAACCTCCGAAAAAAACCACAGACGAGCCACCAGACTCTGAATCGGATCAACCCAAAGCCTTAGATTTCGACAATCTCATGGACGTGCGGCTACAGGTCATGAAGTACTGCAACCCGTTGCGAGCAAAGATGTTGCTCCATGCCGCCCTTTCCTCTCGTCCCATTAGAGATGATCCCCGTGATTGGTCGATCCTCAAATCCAATGATTTAGGCGAATTGCTCAAGCAAACCCACGAGCAATTTACAAGCTACGCAGAGTTGGACATTAAGCTGGGGACGATAGTGAATGCACTTGGTGGGGGCGATCGCTTTACCCAAATTGCCCAAGCTATTCTGCGCGCCCTCAAACCTTACTATCCCGACGATGCCAACCTGCCCACTCCTTCCCATGCAGCAACAGCGGACAATAGCCATGTAACCGATGTTGGAGTGAAAAAAGATATGACGGTCCCCAACGATTCTGATGATGTATCCTGAATCATCCTCACCCACTTCTCCGGATGTTTACGGAGCCATTGAGACAATGTTTGCGGAAGAATTGAGAGAAACTTTTGAGCGAATGAAATTTGTCTGCCGCCCATGAACGCGCAAGAACTGCTGGCAAAATATGCCGCGCACCAGCGTAATTTTTCAGAAGCCAGTCTCAATGGTGTTGACCTTACAGGAGCTGACCTGATTGGGATTGACCTGAGCATGGCGTATTTGCAAAACGCCACCCTCTGTATGGCCTATTTCAACCGAGCCAACCTATCTCGTGCTCATCTCAATCGCGCTAACCTGAGTGGCATCAATCTCAGTCAGGCCAATCTCATCCGGGCAAATTTACGCGATACCGATTTGCATGGAGCCAATCTTCAGGCGGCAGACTTACGCGGAGCCGACCTATCTTTAGCCCTATTGTTGGACGCCAACCTGGCAGATACCGACCTCCGCAATGCCGATCTAGGTGGAGCGAATCTGACGGGAGCCTGCCTGCGGGGAGCCAATCTCCGGGAAGAAAACCGGAAGTATACCGCCAATCTCCGAGGGGCAAACCTACGGCGGGCAGACTTGCGCGGAGCCAACCTGACGGGAGCTGATTTGGCACGGGTGAGCTTACAGGGAGCCGATTTAAGCGAAGCCACCCTACGTGGAGCAGATTTGCAGGGAGCCGACCTGACCGGAGCCAATTTGCGGGGAGCCTTTTTGACAGAGGCCACGTTGACGAAAGCCAGTCTCCGAGATGCCAATCTGGTCAATACAAAACTGGAACGCGCCGAAATGACACAGGTCGACTTAGAGGCGGCGGATATGACCAGCGCGATCTTGCCAGACGCCAAACTGACCGAGGCGGATTTGCGATCGACTATCTTAAAAAATGCACAACTGAGCCGCGCTGATCTCAGCCGTGCCATCCTCAAAAAGGCGGATTTGCAAGGGGCTTTTTTGACCGACGCTTACTTAGCACGCGCCGACCTGACAGGGGCAAACCTGACAAATACCAATCTGGTGCGGGCAGAAATGAGCAGCACCAAGTTGACGCGGGTGATTTTTACCAACGCAACAATGCCAGATGGGTCGGTGCATGAGTAATATCAAATCCGGTTAAACAGCCATAAAACCCAACTATCGTTTGCGCCCGCTGCGTTGCAGCGTATTTGTTTAGCGGGAATCGTCTGGGGAGAGAGGGGGTAAGGTCATGGCCTCAGCCACCCAATCAATAAAGGAAACACCTTGCTGCTGAGCGGTGGCGGCCAAGGAGGTCAAAATCTCCCAGGTG
>JADEXA010000050.1 GCA_015207365.1 Vacuolonema iberomarrocanum LEGE 07170 | reverse complement strand
CACAAGGGGACAACACGGTATCAATCGGTGGATGGGGTAACGTTCCGCCTAAACCCTATAAGCCCACTATCTGTTTGCGCATCCTTCTCGCGTTAGAAAACGAAGACCCGACGCTAAACAAATACGCCGCGCCCCACACAACCGTTGCTGTGCTTAATGCGGTTGCACACCGCTATAACCCCACTATCGAATCTGACGAATCTCGACGAACTTCGATTTTGGGGTAGTCAAATCACTGACATCACCCCGTTGTCGAGTCTGAGCAATTTGACCAAGCTTTGGATTTGGGATAGTCAGCTAGCCGATTTGACCTCCTTAGCCAGCCTCACCAACTTGACCGACCTTGCGCTCAATCGCAATCAAGTCGTAAATGTCTCACCCCTGGTTGGTTTGACCAACTTAAAGTCGCTAAACCTAGGTGAAAATCAACTCGTAGACATTGCCCCTCTCGCCAGTCTGGTCAACTTGGAGGGGCTAAGCTTGGACTACAACCAAATCGCAGACATTGCTCCTTTAGCCAATCTGACCCATTTGAAAGGGCTTACCTTCGATGACAACCAAGTGGCCGATGTCGTGCCCTTAGCCCGTCTGACCAATCTCGAAACGCTGATCAGCAATTTCAATCGCATTGCGGATGTCACACCCTTAGCCCGTTTGACCAATCTAGAAACGCTTCGGCTTGGCAGTAATCAGATCGTGGATGTGACGCCGTTAGCCAGCCTCACTAATCTACGGAGGCTCAACCTCTGGGATAACCAAATCGTCGATGCAACCCCGCTTGCCCGTCTGAGCAATTTGGGATGGGTTTACCTCGGAGCCAACCCGTTGAGTGATTGCACCTGCCCGATGGAACCGGAGACGAGCTGTGATTTTGATATGCCGGGGAATGATGTTCAGTTGGATCTGTACAATTCCCACGATATGGCGGCGACTTACCGCTCAAGTCCTTGTCCTATCCAACCTCGACTACCGTAAACATAGCCTTATACCAATTCAACGAAAACCAAAACCAGATAATTTTTTGAAAGCTGCGCACTGCGCAGCTTTCAAAAAATTATCTGTAGTGGGTTCTTAGCAAATTGGTATTAAGCATTGAGGTTAGGACAGAATCCTTTATCGAAAGCAGTGCACTGCACTGCTTTCGATAAAGGATTGGGTTTTGCTTAAGCGCGTAGCACTACAAAAGCGATCGCTCCTGCCCAGGCGATCCACAACCACTTGTCCGATTTCAGCCAACGACTTGTCTGGTTTCGGGCGATCGCCCGTTGTAGGCATTGACTACTCTGGGCTAAGAGTGGTGAGGCAACTTATGAAAAGAGCTATCTGCATCGGTATAGTGCCGTTTCTCATCGCCAGCACTAGCTGCATGGATATTGCATTTGAGGGCGAAATCGGGCCAGAGACGACAGCAACCTTCACGACATTTGCTGATTGGTGCCACAGCCGCGATCGCTTGACCCCAGCCGCAGAGCACACCGTCGAGCGACTGTTAGAAGCGGCTACGACGCAGGATTGCGATCAGGCACAAGAAACGCTGGCTAACCTGACCACGCTTGACTTTGAAGCGCAAGACATCAAAGACCTGGCTCCCCTCGCTAGCCTCACGAACCTGAGCGTGCTGAACCTGGGGCGCAACCAGATTGCAGATATTTCTCCGCTTGCGAACCTCACCAATCTGACTCAGCTTAGCCTCGACTCCAACCAAATCCTGGATATTGCTCCCCTCGCCAGCCTGACAAACTTAGGCATGCTTCGTCTTGAGCGCAATCAAGTCATGGACATTGCGCCTCTTGCGGAGCTGTCCAACCTGGAACAGCTTTACCTCCTGGAGAATCAAATCACAGACATCGCTCCCCTTGCCGACTTGTCAACCCTGACCCGCCTTGACCTTAGTGATAATCAAATCACGGATATCGCGCCCCTGACTGACCTAACGCGCCTCACTGAGCTGCGACTCAGCACGAATAAAATCGCGAACATTGCTCCCCTCGCAGATCTCACAAATCTGATGATTCTCAGCCTTAACGAAAACCAAATCACGGATATTGCCCCCCTCGCCAACTTGCCAAACTTGGAATTTCTGCACCTGGAGAGCAATCAAATCGCAGATATTACTCCCCTGGACAACTTAACGAAGCTGACCCTGCTCAATCTGGATGACAATCGAATCACGGATATCACCCCGATCGCCAACCTGACAGCCTTGACCTCGGTTGAGTTCAGTGTCAATCAAATCACGGATATTGCTCCCCTTACCGACCTGACGAACCTGACGAGCTTAGACCTGACGAGCAATCAAATTGCAGATATTACGTCTCTTACCAATCTGACTAACCTGGAGTTCGTCAACCTCGATCAGAATCGAATTGTAGATGTGGCTTCCCTAGCCAACCTGACGAAGCTCATCCAACTTGACCTCGATAACAATCGCATTGTGGATGTGACTCCCCTAGCGGGTTTGGTCACCCTCGATTTTCTTAGCCTCAATAACAATCAAATCGTAGATGTTTCCCCCCTGGCGCGCTTGCCGAACCTAGGACGGCTTGAGCTATGGAACAATCGCATCGTAGATGCGACCCCCTTAGCCAATCTAAGACAGACAAATTTGGCCAGACTGTATATCGGTTCCAATCCGTTGCAAGATTGCACCTGCCCCATACAACCGAGTCAAGGCTGTCGTGCCCATGAAGTGGTTGACCGCTGTCAGTTCTATGATCCAACGTAATGCATTAATAGCCGTTGGATGAGGCGTGATCTGACTCTACGTCACTTCAACGACGAGAAATTGTGGATGCAACTGCCTTGGTTCGTTTGCCCCGTTTCGTTCAATCGAAGAGCGCGGTGTATTCACTGAGTGCCGAGTTGCCTGGCGATCGCACCTATCTCCGCAACCCAAACCCATCTGCCATCGATAGTCCCCTCATGTGATCACTAGACGATTTGCCGAACCCTGTAAGCCCCGGAGGTGCGATCGTGAAAGACGAGAGTTTTCCAATCATCTTGGCGACCTTTGCCGACTGGTGTAAAAACAAAGCGTATTTGACACCCTCGGCTCAGCGCACGATCGACGCACTCCTCGCAGAAGCCGAAACGCTGGAATGCGACTTCGCTGAAACGGTATTGACCCCTCGGAGTGTCCTTTGGCTCTGTGACAATGGCATCACCGATGTGGCTCCTCTCGCCTGTCTGACCAATCTGACGCAGCTTGATCTGGGCGAAAACGACATTACCGATCTTGCGCCCCTCGCTTGTCTAACGCAGCTTACCGAACTTGACCTGAGCGCAAATAGCATCAAGAGCATTGCGCCTCTCGCCTGTTTGACGCAGCTGACAGAACTCGACTTGGGTGAAAACGACATCACCGACATTGCGCCTTTAGCCAGTCTGACCAATCTGATCGAACTGAATCTTGAGGTCAATCACATCACGGACGTGACACCCCTAGCCGAATTGACTCAGCTCACTTCGCTGAAACTCTGGCTCAACCCCATCACCGACATAACTCCGTTAGCCCGTCTGACGCAACTGACTGAACTCAAGCTCGGCTATACCCACAAAGCCTTGGATATCGCCCCTTTAGCGAATCTGGTTCACCTGACGAAGCTTGAGATCAGCGGCAATCGCATTGCGGACGTGACTCCCTTTGCAGGTCTAACGAATCTGATCACCCTTAACCTCAAAGGTAATCGCATTGCAGATGTGACCCCGCTGGCGGGTTTGACCAAGTTGATGAAACTTGACCTCACCCTTGACCTGGCCTACAGAGGCAACAGCTACGACAGCCAAAAAATCTCAGACCTAACACCATTAGCCCATCTGACGCAGCTAACCCAGCTTGGCATCGCGGGGCACAACATTGTAAATATTGCCCCTTTAGCGCGTTTAACGCGCCTAAGAGCACTCGATCTCAGCGGCAATCCAGTCGCAGACATTACGCCCCTGGCAGGGTTGATGCACCTGAGCGAGCTTGACCTCAGCCACAGTCAAATCACCCACTTGACCCCGTTGGCGAATCTGACCCACCTGACCCAGCTCAAACTGTTGGGTACCAAAGTGGCCGATCTATCCCCCTTGGTTCGTTTGACTAACCTAAGGGAACTGTCATTAGGGCACTACACATCGTTGGGGGACTACAAAATCACGTTTGATATGGCTGTGCTGGCGAGTCTGATGACCCTGACCAAGCTAGTGCTCAAAGCCAGCCAAATCAGGGATGTTTTCTTCCTGGCAAATCTGACCGACCTGACCGAGCTTGACCTGAGCGATAACCGCATCACAGATGTGTCGCCCTTGGCTCGGTTGAGGAATGTGACCCGGCTTGACCTGAGCAATAATCGCATCGTAGATCTATCCCCCTTGGCTCAGTTGACGAACTTGACCGAGCTGAACTTGCAGGGCAATCGCATTACTGATCTCTCTCCCTTAGCTGGCTTGACGCATCTGACCCGGCTAAATCTCGAGGGCAATCGCGTGAGCGATCTGGCTCCCTTGACCCACCTAACCCGGCTAACCAAGCTGCATATCGGCAGCAATCGCATCGCCGATATCTCCCCACTTGCTGGCTTAACACACCTAACGTACCTCTATCTGCCGGATAACAAAGTTGCGGAGGTGAGTTCCTTGGCGTCCCTAAGCCGTTTGAGCGAGCTGCATCTCGGGAAAAATCGCATTGCCGATATTACCCCGTTGACTCCCCTAACCCGTCTAACGGAGCTCTATCTCTACACAAACAGCATCACTGACGTGAGCTCCTTGGCTTTTTTGAGTTGTTTAACCCTGCTAGATCTCTCTGGCAATCGCATCACTGACGTGGGGCCGTTGGCTAATCTGACTCGCCTGACGGAGCTGTATCTCGAAAAAAATCACATTGCCGATGTTGCTCCCTTGGCGAGGCTGACCCAGCTAACGACGCTTTTGGTTGAGGGCAATCGCATCACCGATAGTTCGCCCTTGGCTAACTTGCGAGAGTTGAGCGATCGCGACTTTACTCCTCACAAACCCACCGCGAACCTCCCCCTTCTATGCCGTCTGGTTCAAACCATCAGAGGAATCATTTAAACGGCGACAGCGAAGTGACTACAGCAGTTTCCTTGCTGAGGTTGTGTCGCCCCAATCTGCCTTTTTAATCACGACTAATCACTACATTTTGACAACCCCGATTTTAAGACTGGGAGGTGTAACAATGCAGGAAGCAATCACCATTGGTTTGCTACTGAGTTTGATCACAAACATCGGGCTGACGAGCGCTACGGCTCGACTTAAAACCCATTCTGGCTCTTTTGAAGCCTTTACCTTTGCCGATTGGTGCCTGAACCGCGATCGCCTAACCCCAAGCGCACGGTATACAATTGAACTACTTTTAGAGATAGCGGAGACGCAAGACTGCGATCGGGCGGCAGAAATACTAAACAGCCTGACAGAGCTAGATATTAGAAGTGCCCAAATCGTTGATGTGGGGCCTATTGCCAGCCTGACGCATTTGACCAAGCTCAACCTCGCGGGAAATCGTATTGCAAACGTGATGCCGTTATCCAGGTTGCGGAACCTGACTATCCTTGTGCTCGGCAACAATCACATCGCAGACGTGATTCCTTTGGCACGCTTGACCCAGCTCACTTACCTCGACCTTAGCCGCAATCGGATCGCAAATGTTGCCCCCCTAGGCAGCCTGACAAACTTGACCGCCCTGAGCTTGACCGGCAATGACATCTTCGATGTGACTCCCTTATGCACACTGAGAAACCTAACGGCACTCAACCTTGGGGACAATCAAATCTCGGATGTGTCTCCGTTGGGCAATCTCACAAATCTGATTACGCTTTGGCTCTACGCGAATCAAATTGGCGATGTCACGTCCCTCGCGAATTTGACAAATCTGACTCAGCTCGACCTGAGTGAGAACCCGCTCGAACATTGCACCTGTCCTTGCAACCTGAGACGATCTGCCAGTTCTAAGCTAACGACTTGTCTGTTTTCGGGCGATCGCTACAGAGATGTCTTGGCTAGCTTGATCGAAAGCGATGAGGGACAACCATGAAGCGCTCGATTGTAATGGGTTTGCTCACGGTTCTGTTGGTAATTAGTGGTGGCTGTTTCGGCACACTTCAGGATGAAACTTCGCCGAACCCATCATTTGAAACCTTCGCCGATTGGTGTCGCCATCAAGATAGTTTGACCCTAGAGGCTCAACATACGGTCGAAAGCCTGCTAGAGGCAGCCGGAACACAGGAGTGCAACCAAGCTGAGGGTAGATTGACCAATCTGACTGAGATTGACCTCGAGTTCAACCAAATCGTGGACGTTGCGCCCCTTGCCAGCCTCACCAACCTGACCATACTTGGCCTCGAGTTCAACCAAATCGTGGACGTTGCGCCTCTCGCTAGCCTTACGAATCTGACCGAGCTTTCTCTCTATTCCAACCGCATTGAGGACGTTGCGCCCCTCGCTAGCCTCACCAACCTGACTGAGCTTTCCCTCGCTAGCAACCGCATTGAGGATGTTTCGCCCCTCGCCAGCCTCACCAACCTGACTATGCTTTACCTCTATTCCAACCGCATTGAGGACGTTTTGCCCCTCGCTAGCCTCACCAACCTGACTATGCTTTCCCTCTTTTCCAACCACATTGAGGATGTTTCCCCTCTCGCCAATCTCCCCAATCTGAACCAGCTTTGGCTCAGTCTCAATCCAATCGTAGACATGGCTCCCCTCGCCCGCCTTACCAATTTGACCTACTTGTTTCTCAATTCCAATCAAATTGAGGACGTTTCCCCTCTCGCCAACCTCACTAATTTGACCGAGCTTGGCCTCAAAGGCAATCGAATTGAGGACGTTTCCCCTCTCGCCAACCTCACTAATTTGACCCGGCTTTCCCTCGCTGACAACCAAATTGTGGACGTTTCGCCCCTTGCTAACCTGACCAATCTGACTTCGCTTAGCCTATTTTACAACTGGATTGAGGACGTTTCGCCCCTCACTAGTCTTACCAATCTGACCTACTTGTCCCTCAATTCCAACCCAATTGAGGACGTTTCACCCTTAGCCAACCTGACCAATCTGACTTCGCTTAACCTCAGTCCCAACCTAATTGAAGACGTTTCTCCTCTCGCCAACCTCACTAATTTGACCGAGCTTAACCTCAGTCGCAACCTAATTGAAGACGTTTCCCCTCTCGCCAACCTCACTAATTTGACCCGGCTTTTCCTCGCTGACAACCAAATTGTGGACGTTTCGCCCTTGGCCAACCTGACCAATCTGAACGAGCTCGAGCTTGGTGACAATCCGCTGGCAAATCAAACCTGCCCTGTGCAACCCGAAACCATCTGTCAGTTTTAAGCCAACGACTTGTCGGTTTTGGGGCGATCGCCCACCCAGAGCATTGGCTAGCTTGATCGAAAGTGATGAGGAAAAACCATGAAGCGCGCGATCGCCCTAGTTTTGCTATTAGCTCTCATCATAGGTGCGAGGGATAGAAGTGCTCTCGCCCAAGATAAGAGTTTTCCAGCAACTGTTGAAACGTTTGAAACCTTTGCTGATTGGTGCTTGAACCAAGACGATTTGACCCCAGAGGCTCAGTATACCGTTGAGATATTACTGGCCGAAGTCGAGACCCAGGACTGCGATCAGGCGGAAGAGCGGCTAACCAATTTGACGGGGCTCTCTCTCCAGGGTCGTCAGCTACGAGACCTCACCCCCTTAGCCAGCCTGACCCAGCTAACGGAGCTGAGGCTGCTAAATAACGGAATTGTGGATGTGGCTCCTTTGGCGAGTCTGACGAATCTGACCCAGCTCTCGCTGAGTGGCAATCTCCTTGAAGATGTGACGCCACTTGCCAATTTGACTAACCTCACCGAATTGTCGCTTATCGAGAATCGAATTTCAGATATCGCTCCCTTGGGGGAGTTGACCGATCTCACTCAACTTTCCCTCGTAGGGAATCAAGTTTCGGATGTAACCCCGTTAGCGAATCTGCCCGATCTGCAACAACTTTGGCTGAGTGGTAACCAAATCTCAGATATTACCCCCTTGGGGGAGTTGACCGATCTCACTCATCTTTTCCTCGCAGAAAATCAAGTTTTGGATGTAACCCCGTTAGCGAGTCTGACGCAGCTGAATGACCTCTCTCTGATGAACAACCAAGTCTCAGATGTGACGCCATTAGCCGGGCTGACGAGCCTAACTGACCTTGACCTCGAAGGCAATGACATTACAGAGGTAGCGTCCTTGGAACGTCTGATTAATCTGACGACACTGCTCCTCAACGACAACCAAATCACGGATGTGACTCCTCTGGGGAGTCTGATCAATCTGACGGTGCTTTCTCTTGGGAATAATCAAATCACGGATGTGACTCCCCTGGCTGAGCTAACCAATCTCGTTGGTCTCTCCCTTTATGGCAATCCGCTGGGCGATCGCACCTGCCCCCTTCAACCGGAAACTATCTGCCGATTTGAGTCACTGCCTTTGCCGTCTTCGGGCGATCGCCCACCTGAAGTATTGGCTAGCTTGATCGAAAGTGATGAGGTACAACCATGAAGCGTGCGATCGCACTGGGTTTGCTGACGGTTCTGTTGGTGAGTGGTGTTGGCTGTTTCGGCACACCCCAGCGTGCGATTGCGCCAGATCCACCCTCATCATTTGAAACCTTTGCTGACTGGTGTCGCCACCGAGATAGCTTGACTCTAGAAGCTCAACATACGGTCGAAAAGGTGCTTGAGGCAGTTGAGAGCCAGAGATGCAACCGAGCAGAGGGCAGGCTAGCTAACCAGACTACACTTGATCTGCGGTGGGAAGAAATCGTCGACGTTTCCCCCCTTACCCACCTCACTCATCTGATCCGCCTCGACCTCCGGGGAAATCAAATCGTGGACGTGGCACCCTTGGCCAATCTCACCCATCTGACCCAGCTAAAACTCAGTGGAAATCAGATTGGTGACGTGTCTCCCCTCGCCCACGTCACCAATCTGACTGAGCTTAACCTTGATGAAAATCAAATCGTGGACGTGTCTCCCCTCGCTCACCTCACCCATTTGACCTACGTGTCCCTCAATTCCAATCGAATTGCGGACGTTTCCCCGCTTACCCGCCTCACCTCTCTTACCCGACTTGACCTTGGTGAAAATCAAATTGTGGATGTGGCTCCCCTCGCCCGCCTTCCCCATCTGGAATGGCTTTTTCTCAATTCCAATCAAATTGCGGATGGTTCTTCTCCCCTCGCTAACCTCACGAATCTGAGCGTGCTTGACCTCAGTGTCAATCAAGTCGTGGATGTGGCTTCCCTCGCCAACCTCACGAATCTGAGCGTGCTTCGCCTTAATACCAATCAAATCGTGAACGTGGAGCCCCTCACCAGCCTTACCCATCTAGAATGGCTTGACCTCAATGAAAATCGAATCGTGGATGTGGTTCCCCTCGCTCGTCTTACCAAACTGATCCGGCTTTCCCTCAAGTTCAATCAAATCGTGGACGTTTCCCCCCTCGCTAGTCTTAGCAATCTGGAATGGCTTTGGCTCGGAGAAAATCGAATCGTGGATGTTTCGCCCTTAGCCAACCTCACAAATCTGGGCATGCTTGAGCTGGGTGACAATCCGCTTGAAAGCCTCACCTGCCCCGTGCAGCCTAATACTAATGCGCTCAGAACCTACTTCAGATCATTTTTTGAAAGCCGCGCATTGTCCGGCTTTCAAAATTGGTTTCTGTGGAATTCGCACAACAGGATCTGTCAGTTTTAGGCCAACAAGTTGTCTAGTTTCAGGCGATCGCCCACCCAAAGCATTGGCTAGGGTGATCGAAAGCGATGAGGAACCACCATGAAACGGGCGATCGCACTGGGTTTGCTGGCAGTTCTGTTGGTGCTGGGTATTGGCTCCATCGGCGTATCTCAGGATGAACGTTCGCCAGATCGGTTTGAAACCTTTGCCGATTGGTGTCAGAACCAAGCCAGCTTGACCCCAGAAGCTCAACATACGGTTGAAACGCTGCTAGAGGAAGCCGGAACACAAGAGTGCAACCAAGCTGAGGAGAGATTGACCCATCTGACTGAGCTTGAACTCAATGGCAACCAAATCGTGGACGTTTCGCCCCTCGCCAGCCTTACCAACCTGACCTCACTTTCCCTCGAGTTCAACCCAATTGCGGACGTTTCGCCCTTAGCCCGTCTCACCCATCTGACCGAGCTTGACCTCGAGTACAACGAAATTGCGGACATTTCGCCCTTAGCCCGCCTCCCCAATCTGACTTTGCTTAACCTCTATTACAACCAAATTGCGGACGTTTCGCCCCTCGCTAGCCTTACTAATCTGACCGAGCTTTACCTCGGCTACAACCAAATTGCGGACGTTTCGCCTCTCACCAGTCTTACCAACCTGACTTTGCTTCTGCTTGTGCGCAATCAAATCGTGGACGTGGCTCCCCTTGCCCGCCTCACGAATCTGCCCGAGCTTTCCCTCGAGGGCAATCGAATTACGGACGTTTCCCCTTTCGCCAACCTCACCCAGCTGATTGGGCTGAACCTCAATGAGAATGAAATCGTAGACGTTTCGCCCCTTGCTAACCTCACCAATTTGACCGGGCTTTCCCTTGGTGCCAATCGAATCGCGGACGTTTCGCCCTTGGCCAACCTCACCAATTTGACTAGGCTTTCCCTCCCTGACAACCAAATTGCGGACGTTTCGCCCCTTGCCGACCTCACCCAGCTGACCTCACTGAGCCTCGTTGAGAATCAAATTGCAGACGTTTCGCCTCTTGCCACGCTCACGAATCTGACTCAGCTTTTCCTTGCTGAGAATCAAATTGCGGATGTTTCGCCTCTTGCCACGCTCACGAATCTGATCAGGCTTGGGCTAGAGGACAATCCGCTTGCAAATCGCACCTGCCCCGTGCAACCAGAAATGATCTGTTTGTTTGACCGTCAGTTTCCAGCCAACGACTTGTCTGGTTTCGGGCGATCGCCCACCCAAAGCATTAGCTAGGGTGATCAAAAAGCGATGAGGAACCACCATGAAACGGGCGATCGCACTAGGTTTTCTGGCAGTTCTGTTGGTGCTGGGTATTGGCTCCGTCAACGTATCTCAGGATGAAGGTTCGCCAGATTGGTTTGAAGCCGTCGATGTGTCTCAGGACGAAATCTCACCAGATAGGTTTGAAACCTTTGCCGATTGGTGTCTGAACCAAGCCAGCTTGACCCCAGAGGCTCAACATACGGTTGAAACGCTGCTAGAGGAAGCCGGAACCCAGGATTGCAACCAAGCTGAGGGTAGATTGACCCATCTGGCTGAGCTTGAACTCAATGGCAACCAAATCGTAGACGTTTCGCCCCTCGCTAGCCTCACTAATTTGAGCCAGCTTTGGCTCGCTCACAATCAAATCGTGGATGTGACCCCCCTTACCTACCTCACGAATCTGCCCGAGCTTACCCTCTGGGACAACCAAATTGAGGACGTTTCCCCTCTCGCCACCCTCACCAATCTGACCTGGCTGAACCTAGGTGCCAATCGCATTGCGGATGTTTCGTCCCTTGCCACCCTCACTAACTTGACTGCGCTGAACCTCGGTGCCAATGAAATCGTGGACGTTTCGTCCCTTGCCACTCTCACCAATTTGACCTATCTTTCCCTCCCTAACAATGGAATCGTGGACGTTTCGCCCCTTGCCAACCTTATCCAGCTGACCCAGCTGGAGCTGGGTACCAATCGCATTGCGGACGTTTCGTCCCTTGCCACCCTCACGAATCTGACCATGCTTGGGCTAGAGGGCAATCCGCTTGAAAATCGCACCTGCCCCGTGCAACCCGAAACGATCTGCTGGTTTTGACACCCCTCACTTGAGCACTGCTGTGTTGGCAACAAGGTGCTTTCTCATCTCCCTGCAAAAGCAGATCACGCCTCACCATGCACGTATAAATCCAAGTACTCGCCGGTGTCGGTGTTGTAGTGAATCTGAAAGAAACAGTCTCCCCCATCAGCGGGAGGAGTCCCCCCATCAATCAATCTCTCGACTGGAGCATCGCAGAAAAAACTGGCATAGATAACCGCTTCGCCATCGGTGTTGAAATAGCCGAAATACTGACGGCCATAGTCAGGTAGCGCTTCCTCCAAAGGTCGGACTGGGTTAAAGCCAACGCCATCGCGCAATCGCTCGTCTGTAAGCAGGGCAGGCAAAATCTGCGCTTCCATGCGGGTAATGTCTTCGACTGAAGGTGACCAAAACTCGACAGTGTCAGCAGTCATCAGTGCCTCAAGGCGTCGGCGCTCGGCCTCGGCGGCGCTAAAGAGCACACCACGGTAGTCTGGCTCTTGGATCAAAATCGTCGGGGGGGCAGGTGTTTCCAGGATACGCGCGATGCATCCGGACAGACTAATGGCAATGGGTGCAACGATAGCAAACAACAGTCTTGAAAATGGCATCTTGATTTTTCTCCCATTTGCTCGACGCTATGTTTGAGGCGATTTAGGTACGAGTTGTTGGCCTATTGTGATGAAAATCAGACCGATCGCCGTTTGAAACCCTCGTATAGCGATCTCGAATACTTTGTGCAACTGGATGTGCTTTGGGTGAATGTTATTCGTTCTGAGTGAGGTGGAACCATTTACAGCATCACCAGTACGTTGCTTCACCTTCATTGCCGCCGATTCTGAATTTCTTTAGAGGTTGTTTGGATAGAGGGCCAATAATCCCAATCTATAGCGCTGTGCGCGTTCATTAAGCACAGCGCTATATTTGTCAGTTTTAAGCCAGCAAGTTGTCCCGTTTCGGGCGATCGCCCACCCAAAGCATTGGCTAGGTTGATCGAGAAGGATGAGGAACAAATCATGAATAGAACGATCAAAGCAGGTTTGCTGTCGGTTCTTATCGTGAGTGCAGGTTGCAGAGATGTGACCGCCCAAAGCGAAGGTTTACCTCATACTGTGGCTCCCTCACAACCCACGGCACCAGCAAAAGATGCGGCGTTTTCAGAAACAGTCACACCACCTGACTCCATCACACCATCTGAGCCGAGCGCAACGCCTGACTCCATGGCAACACCTGGGCCTGATGCAATGCCTGATTCCACCGCGATGGCTGAAACCGCTGTAAGCTTTGCTGATTTGTGTCTGAATCAAGCCGATTTGACCCCAGACGCTCGGCATACCGTCGGGGTGCTACTAGCCACTGCGGGAACGCAGGACTGCAATCAGGCAGAAGCAACGCTGACTAACTTGACCGAGCTTGAGTTGGGGTATCAAGAAATCGTAGACGTTTCGCCCTTAGCTAGCCTCACGAATCTGACTAATCTTGACCTCAGTGAAAATCAAATCGTGGATATTTCCCCCCTCGCTAGCCTCACGAATCTGACTGAGCTTCGGCTCGCGCAAAATCTTCTAATCGTGGACGCGGCTCCCCTCACCGCCCTCACCAATCTGACCTACCTTTCCCTCGATGGAAATCAAATCACAGACGTTTCCCCTCTCGCCAACCTCACCCAGCTAACCTGGCTTTCCCTCGGTATCAATGGAATCACGGATGTTTCCCCTCTCGCCACCCTCACGAATCTAGCCGAACTTTACCTTTGGGAGAATCGAATTGCGGATGTGGCTCCCCTTGCCACGCTCACGAATCTGACTATGCTTGACCTCCAGTTCAATCCGCTTGAAAACCGCACCTGCCCCGTGCAACCCCAATCTATCTGTCAGTTTTAGGCAAAGACCTTGTCCATTTTGGGGCGATCGCCCACCCAAAGCATTGACTAGATTGAGCGAAAGCGATGAGGAACAACCGTAAAGTACGCGATTGCCCCTGCCCCGTAGAATCTGAGATCATTTGCGACTTTTAATCCTTGTGTTTTGATGCTTGGTGCTTAAAGTGAGTCAACCTCGTAATGACAGAGCAAGAACTATGAAAAAAGCATTCACCGTCGGTTTATTGCCAGTGTTCATAGTAGGGATGAGTAGTACTCATGTTGTAGCCCAAAGCGAAAGCGAACCAGAGACGTTTGGAACCTTTACGGAGTGGTGCCTGAATCAAGCTAGCCTCAGTCAAGAAGCAGCTCGTACCGTTGAGGTTTTGCTAGAGACGGCTGAAACTCAAGATTGTGAAGAGGCTAATGCAACACTAACAGCCCTGACGGAGCTTGACCTAGAAAATCGACGGCTTTCAGACCTCTCGCCGTTAGCTAATCTGACGAATCTGACTGACCTTGATCTGGGCACTAACCAAATCTCAGATGTTTCTCCGTTAACAAATCTCACCAACCTGACGAGACTTACCCTCCGTAGAAATCAAATTGCAGATATATCGCCTTTGGCAAATTTGATAAATTTGAATGAACTTGATCTGACTATTAATCAAATTGCAGATTTGTCTTCGTTGGCGAGTTTAAGTCGTCTAACAGTGCTTCTTGCTATGGGTAATCAGATTGTGGATATTGCCCCACTGGCAGATCTAAGTGCTTTGGATTTTCTTGCACTCAGTAACAATCAAATTGCTGACGTATCTCCATTAGCCAATCTCACGAATCTGACTTGGCTTCATCTGAGTAACAACGCTGTGCAAGACATCTCTCCGTTGGTGAATCTAATCGATCTGAGATTCCTTTACTTAGTTGATAACGAAATTACAGATGTATCTGTATTGGCGGGTCTGTCGTTGCGTATGCTTCGGTTGTCTGGCAATCCGCTGGGCGATCGCCCGTGCCCCGTCCCGCGCGAAGGAGTTTGTACATTAGACGTGTTGAGAAATAGCGAAGAAAGTCGCTGAAATACTTGCTCAGACTGAGTTCTAATGTCCTTGATTAAGGCTAGTCAAAAGCCTTTCCAGAAGGGGGACGAGGATTTTGGGACCTATTACCCAACAAGGTTATTATTTCTTTGAAGTTCTTGCAGTGTGAGGGTTTCAGAGACATGTCTGGAACAAATTTTCTTGAGGAATTGGTATGACTTATAGCGCTATGCGCGTTAGTTAAGTACGGTTGTGTGGGGCGCGCCGCGCCCCACACAACCGTTGCTGTGCTTAATGCGGTTGCACACCGCTATAGGTGACCTGCATGTAAAAAAAGATGAAAAAAGCATTCGCCGTTGGTCTGATGTCGATTTTTTTCATGGGTGTGGGCAGCACTCATGTCACCGCTGAGAATGATGTTTTGCCTGACGTTCAACCAAATTTCGGATGTGTCTTCGTTAGCCAATTTGCCTGAGTTAAGGGGGCTTTTCATTGGCTTCAACCAAATTTCGGATGCGTCTCCGTTGTTAGACCTACCCAATTTGGTCTTTCTTGGTCTTGTGGAAAATCCAATTGCGGATCCATCTCCGTTCGAGCATTTGACTGGTCTGAATAGTCTGTCCAGTCTGTTCAGTCCTGATCCAAGCGAAGGTTCCCCAACGGGTTTGATGGGCGTTCCTTCTCCAAAACCGATGGAATCGTCTCCGTGAGTGCATTTCGCAAGTTTGTATCACGTTGTGACGTAGCTGCTGGCCTGTCGTGTGAACATCTCGCAGTATCGATGGCCATTCTCCATGAGTTGGGCATGGGTGCCCGCTTCAAGGATTTTGCCTTGTTCCAGGACGATGATGCGATCGGCAAGTTTGGCGAGGGCGAGGCGGTGGCTGACGACAACGGTCATACGCCCTTGGGCGATCGCCCGGAAGATTTGGTAGATTTCATGCTCGTTTTTGGGGTCGAGCGCAGCCGTGGGTTCATCAAACACCAATAGCTCCGCTTGGGAGCGGAGGAGGGAGCGAGCGATCGCCACTCGCTGCCACTGCCCGCCCGACAAATCGACCCCATGCTCAAGCTGTTTGCCCAGGGGTGTATCGAGTCCTTGGTCTAGGGTATGGATCAGTTGCGCGACGCCCGCTTCTTCCAGAACCTGTTCAATGGCAGGGTCAGCCTCTACTTGGGGCAAATCGCCCCAGCCAACGTTTTCGCGCAGCGTTGCCGGAAAGCGTGCATAGTCTTGCATGACCACGGCAATCTGCGATCGCAGTTCATCCAGCTTGAGATCGCGATAGTCGCGCCCATTCCACAAAATTGTGCCCTCTGTAGGGTCATACAAACGACAGAGTAATTTTGCTAAAGTCGTTTTCCCGGCTCCGTTTTCGCCCACCAGAGCAATCATTTCCCCTGGGGCGATCGCTAGGTTGATGTCTTGCAAAATCGATTTTTCGCTGCCGGGATAAGTAAAGCTGAGGTTGTTGATGTGAATTCCGTTGGTTTGGGTTTGAGGTGAGCGATCGGGCGAGGGGATGGGTTTAGCGCCGCTGAGAATTTGAGGCTGCAAATCGAGCAGTTCAAACAAGGGACGGACACCCAGAGACACATCGTAGAGTCCGGTAAATGAATAGACCAACAAGAAGATCCCATTTCGAAGTTCCAAAATTAGTCCGGTAAATAGAGCCAAATCGCCAAACGTATAGCGACGATCGAGTACACCCAAAATGATGAATACATAGGGAACCGCTGCACCCAAACCACTCAGCAAAGACCAGCTCATTGTTTGAATCGCACCGCTACGTCGCACGCGCTGCATTTCCTGGAAAATTTGCTCGAATAAGTCACGCCATCGCTGCAATAAAATCGGTTGTAGCGAAAGGAGTCGCACCTCTTTCGCATAGCCGTCTTCGGTCAAAACCTTGGCATAAATTTTCATCTGTCGCGAAAGACTGGCCTGTATCTCTTCAACGCGCCAGCTCTGATCATGGTGTTTGAGCCTACAGTGCATTGTGGGAATAAATGCCGTCAGCAGGAGGAGCGGAATCCACCAAGCAATTGTGGCTGTGAGCAACATAGACGGCACAAGCCGTAATGTACCGGTTAGGATTTCGATCAACTTAAACGTGATTTCCTGAAGCTTAAACAGGCTCTTTTCCTCGGTCAGCGTAATGAGATTGAGTCGCTTTGGATCTTCAAACAATGCAATATCTTCGAAGGTGGACACCTTCTCAATCATCTTTTCCTGAGCGCTACCTCTCACGCGATCGCGTAGGGCTGTCACAAGGTTGGTATCGATGGGTTGGAGCGAATCGATCGCAATGTTGAGCAGAACAGTGATGGCGATCGCCGTCAGCAAAAGTTGATTGTTCAGTAATGTTGTCAAAGCCGTTGCGGTGAGATCATCGGATAAAAGTCGTGTCACTTCATCGATCACGACTTTGCCAAAGTAAAGGGCGATCGAAGGGCCTGCCCCCGACACGAGACTGAGCAACATCAAGTTGATGATTTCACGCGGAGCCGATTGCAGCACCAACATGACACTGCGCTGTAACACTTGCCGTATGGTTAATTTGGCAGGTTCTGTTTGAGATGAGGTTTGACTAGCCAGACTCGATAGCATATGGCCTCAGTACAGATTAAAGATTTGCAAGGTAAACAGGGAAAGGGTTTCGCCGAAAGGCTAGAGCCCAAGCGCATCCGATGGAGCAGAGGCAGCTCGAACTATCTCGAATCATGTTCATTTTTCGTGCTCGGTCAGCACAGCAAATAAACCGTTCATACAAGCGCTCAGATGACTCTGCTACGGGGGCGACGACAGACTAATTTGCTCTGACAGGATTGTTGCTCTGACAGGATTGTTGTGTGAAATCTGTCAGTAACGTTGCTTCAACCCAGAACGACGCACTCCCATGAGAGAGCCGTGACGTTGAGTCGCAACAAACAAGCAGGCGCTTGCAAGTGCCTACAGTCGTTTTGCCTGGGATGATGCTTTGAGTGAGACGAGCGGGTCACATCTGTCGTGGAGTTGCTCATGGCTGATCCGAAGTTTGTTGATGGGAGAGGTTTGCCAACCCTCAAAGATGAATGTCAGCTCGCGGTATGTCTAGGCATCGAATCTCGATGCGTTTCCGCACAGATGAGAATCATGATTGTTTCTTTAATTGCTTTGATGGTCATGATTTCCTCCCAGCCAAAGTCGTTCCTCAAAACCTGCAACTCCATCAGCGTCAGATCTTGTGCAGAAAACACCGATCGTGAGGCATTGGTTCTACATTGCGATTCCTCGCCCGGAGGATGAAAAGTTTATGTAGGGTCATGATTTCAGCTAGACCACATCGCTCAATTGTTAATTATCCTAACCACCGAAGCGTGGAAATGGGGTTGGCGTTGCTGTTTGAGGGGATGAATTTTTTCGAGAAGGGCTGCAGCCCTTCTCGAAAAAATTCATACTTGAATCCCGCATCACCGGAAATGGGGTTGGTTTCCGACAAACGTTGCGGTGTCCAAATTGTCATTCGCCCATCCAGAAAAGCGGCGCGGTATCATTGCAAGGGTTGGGTTGTGGCTTCAGGTATGGATGCGGCGGTACGTTCGCAAGGGAATAGCGCTTCGGTTTCGACGGTGCAACGTCCAGAGTTGTTGGCTCCGGCGGGCAACTGGGATTGTGCGAAGGCGGCGGTGGAAAATGGAGCCGATGCCATCTACTTTGGGCTGGATCGGTTCAATGCGCGGATGCGAGCGCAGAACTTTACGGAAGCCGATTTGCCAGAGCTGATGGCGTTTCTGCATTGGCGCGGGGTGAAGGGCTATGTCACGCTGAATACCCTCGTGTTTCCGGCGGAGCTGCCCGAGGCCGAGCAATATCTCCGCAGCATTATTGCAGCGGGTGTGGATGCCGTGATTGTGCAGGATGTGGGCATTTGCCGTCTGATTCGCCACCTTTCGCCAGATTTTCCCATCCACGCCTCGACGCAGATGACTGTCACCAGTGCCGCTGGAGTCGCCTTCGCCAAAGACCTGGGCTGCGATTTGGTAGTGCTGGCGCGGGAGTGCTCGCTCAAGGAAATCCACAAAATCCAAAATCAGAGTGCTGAACAAAAGGTGGCGTTGCCGCTGGAAGTTTTTGTGCATGGGGCGCTATGCGTGGCCTATTCCGGGCAATGCCTGACGAGCGAAGCGTTGGGTGGGCGATCGGCCAATCGCGGAGAATGTGCCCAAGCCTGCCGCATGACCTATGAGCTGGTTGCCGATGGGGAGACGGTGGATTTGGGCGATCGCCAATACCTTCTCAGTCCCCAGGATCTCGCTGGATTGCCCGTCCTTTCAGATTTGGTCAAAGCCGGGGTGACCTCGCTCAAAGTCGAAGGCCGTTTGAAGACGCCGGAGTATGTGGCGAATGTCACCCGTGTCTATCGGCAAGCGCTCGATCGCGCGATGGAGCAGATCCCCCCTACCCCCCCTTACGAAAGGGGGGAACCGTCCTCGGCTGCGAAGCAGAAATCTTTGCCTCCGATCAGTAGCCCCAGAGCCCCCCTTAGCAAGGGGGGTTGGGGGGATCTCTCAGCAACTCATCCCTTTACCCAAGACACCTGGCAGAATCAAGACCGCTACGACCTAGAAATGGCGTTCTCGCGCGGTCTTTACACGGGTTGGTTCAATGGCATCAACAACCAGGAGCTGGTTCATGCGCGGTTTGGCAAAAAGCGTGGCGTGTTTCTAGGAACGGTGACGCGGGTGAAGGGCGATCGCCTCTTCCTACGGCTGGAAGCACCACTGAAGCCGGGGGATGGTGTGGTCTTCGATGCCGGAAAGCCTGCGGAGCGTGAGGAGGGCGGTCGCGTTTACACTGTCGATTGCCAGGGGAAGGAAACGGTGCTGACCTTTGGGCGGCGGGATGTAGACTTGCGGCGGGTGAAGGTGGGCGATCGCCTATGGAAGACCAGCGATCCTGAATTAGACAAGCGCCTGCGCCAGAGCTATGCCAGCGATAAACCCCAGTTTCAGCGCCCCATTTGGCTGGAGGTACATGGGGTGCTGGGAGAAAATCTGGTGGCGATCGCCCGCGATGAGCAGGGTCATGTGGTGCAGGTCGAATCTGAAATGCCGCTGGTGCAGGCAGAAAAGCAACCCCTCGGCGAAGACCGGCTAACCGCACAATTTAGTCGACTGGGTGGAACCCCGTTTCGCCTCGATCAGCTCACAGCTCAGCTTGAAGGCGCGGTAATGCTGCCTGTGAGCGAGCTAAACCGGATGCGACGCGAGCTGGTGAAGCGTTTGGATACGCTGCGGCAACAGCCAAAGCGCTGGCAGCTCAACGCGACGGCCTCACGTCAGGACTTGCTGCCTACTGTTGTACTTCCCGGCGATACACAACCTGAACTGATTGTGCTGGTTCGCAATCAGAAGCAGTTAGCAACGGCGTTGGAGTCAGGGATTAAAACCCTCTACTGCGAGTTCGAAGATCCCCGCCGCTATCGGGATGCGGTGCAGCAGGTGCAGCAATTCCGTGACGCCCAGGGTGCTGAGGATATACGCCTGTTCGTCGCGCCGCCGCGCATCGCCAAGCCCAGCGAAAACTGGATTCTGGAACAGGTGCGCCGTTGTAACGCCGATGGTTATCTCATCCGCAACTATGACCATCTGCAATTTTTTGCAGATTCCCCTTGTCTCGGTGACTTTTCCCTCAATGTTGCCAATCCCATCACGGCGCAGTATTTTCAGCAATTTGGGTTAGAGCGGCTCACAGCATCCTACGACCTGAACATCAGCCAACTCGAATCTCTGCTCACGACCTGTCCGCCCGAGTGGCTGGAAGTGACGTTACACCAACACATGCCGATGTTCCACATGGAGCACTGTGTGTTCTGCGCCTTTCTCTCTGATGGTACGGATTACCGCGATTGTGGGCGTCCCTGCGAAACTCAGGAGGTGAAGTTGCGCGATCGCAGGGGCACAGAGCATATTCTCCATGCCGATGCCGGATGCCGCAACACGCTATTCAATGGCACCGCTCAGACCGGAGCCGAATATGCCCAGCGTCTACTGCAACTAGGACTTCGTCATTTCCGCCTAGAGTTTTTGCATGACACCCCCGACCAAATGCGTCGCACGCTAGACGCTTACCGTCAACTGCTGGCTGGAGAAATCAGCGGAGCCAAACTCTGGAAAATGCTCAAGCTTCACAGCCAGCTGGGCGTGACCCGTGGCACGATGGAAAGCTAAATCTGTTGATGCAGCGATCGTAGTGAACCCATATTTTATTTCTACGGATTACAATAGCGGTGCATTCGATCGCTGTTGTTTGGCGTCTTTGCCCGGTTTTTCTCGCCATTTCAAGCTGTTCTTACTCTGTTTCGATGGCTTAAGGATGGCATCTAACCTGTTTTGTTATCCCCTAAGCGACGGTGGAGGTATCCGACGTGGATGAAGTGAGAGCCGCTTTAGAGCTGGCAACGGACGAGGAGCTGGAAGCCCTGACCGATATCCTATTTCGGCGTCAGCTAAATCCACTGGATTACGTCTACACACCCGAACCACTTGAGGTGCAGAGCCAGGAACGGCTGGTCTGGCTGCATGAGTTAGAGGAGCGGTTCTGCTTTCTCGCCGCAGATGGGATCACGGTTTTGCGGGGCAAGACGCGTACTCTGAGCTATCGGCAGGTGTTGATGCGGGTCTGCCGCCATCTCAAAATTGCTTATTCCCAGAGCCTATCGACGGCGGATCTGGAAGCAGAAATTTTCTTGCACCTGCTCCATCGAGCCTGGGAGCAGCTACCCGATGAGGAGCGGAGTATCTTGCAAGGGGAATTGCAGCAAACGGTGTCGGAGTCTCAACTGGCGCAGCAGTTACCCACGACGCTCAAGCAAGACCCGGCCAATCTATTGCTGAAAGGGGGCAGCGTGTTGGCTATCAACTCGGTGGTGCGTCCCTGGCTACTGCAACAGTTGGCGGGACAGGTGATGTTGCATGCGGCGAAGTACCAGTTAGCGCGGCAGGCAGCTCATACGGGCGCGATCGCGACCCAAGTGGCAGCCAAGACGGCCTATCGAACGATGGCGCTGAGCGCGGCGCGATATGGGGCCGTGCGATCGGTGTTTGCATTCCTCGGCCCAGCTTTGTGGATGTGGTTGGCCGCAGACTTAGGCTGGCGGACGATCGCCACTAACTATGGCCGCATTATCCCTGTGGTTTTCACCCTGGCACAAATCCGCCTAACCCGTGGCGCTTATCAACCGGCTTGATAGAGAGAGCCTATGCCCTGACTGTTTTTCAGGTCACCTTTCCGGGTAAGATAACGAAATATTAATTAAACTGTAAAAAATCTGTTGAACGATCGAAGTTGAGACGATCAACACATTCATCCGCTAAGGTGCTGTGAAATGGAGCTGAGCCATCAGTTCCATGTCTGGGAGATTGGGATATGTCGGCAGAAAAGTCACCTTCCAGCTACTACACTGTGTTGGGCGTGATGCCCAGCGCGTCTGTGCAGGATATTCGGCGAGCGTACCGAGAGTTGAGTAAGCTCTACCATCCCGATACCACGACCTTGCCGTCCGCCGTTGCGACCGAAAAGTTTCAAAAATTGAATGAAGCCTATGCTACCTTGAGCAGCCCAGATTTGCGGGCAAGCTACGACATCCGCAATGGCTACTCACGGGTGCGGGTAATGCGACCCGATTTGCCGCTCGATGCGCCCCAGGCAGGCTCTCCTCGCCCCAGCTCCTCGGCCTATCTCGACCCGACCGATCGCCCGCTCTCTCCTGGAGAAATTTTTGCCCTATTCATTTTGGGCGTCACCTTTGCGGTTTGTTTGCTGGTGGTGGTCATGGTGGGCGCAACCCGTGGCGAGATTGCGTTTCAGTCCTTTGACCAAGTTCCAGTTCCTGCGATCCTGCGTACTGTTCTGCCATCATCGTCTCCATCGACCCCAGCGGTGCCGTCCGTTGACGCCGCGTCACCGCAAGTGGGAGACGCGGCAGCCGCTAAGGCGAGTTCTACCCAACGGCCATCGGTGCAGCCAGAAGAATCCAATCACTCGCCCGAACGTAGCAAGTCTTTAGCTCCGACAGCACCAGTTTTACCAGATGCTCCAACCGCGAAAACAACCCACGGCACATCTCAGGCGACGGAATCTCCAACAGGCGATCGCTCCATTCATTCAACCGTGCCCTTTCCTCTCAAAACCTAGAACCCCAATTGCGCTCTACGATAGAAGTTAGGGCGTTTCTGTTGGCTCTCTTAAGTCACTCATTTTTTCGACCACCTTCGTTATCAGCTTGCACAGCATTATCATGGCTCTTCCTCCTCCTGAAACTCCGATTTATAATCATCCGCTGCCCGAAATTGAAGACTGGCTGCGATCGCAGGATTGTGAACGCGATACCGAAGAAATCAATCTCTGGTATGTCAAGCGCCCAAGCTGGGAGGCAGAGATTTTGATGGAAATTGATGCCTTCACCGTGCGCTACCTAAAGGCCGGGGACGGTGGACGAGATATTGTGCGCTCGTTCAAATACTCCCTGAGCCGCAAAGATCTAAACGATGTCATTTTTGCTGGGCCTTAGATCTCTTGTGTAACGTGGGTCTCCCATTGGAGACTCATCAAATCCGGTTAATAGCGTTTGTGCCCGCTGCGTTACAGCGGGCACAAACGCTATTAACCGGATTTGACATTAACCCTGGATTCACGCTCTGATTGATCCCGCCATCCTGTAGCTGATCCCGTCATTCTATGGCATGAAACCAACCACGGTGAGCGTGATCCCCAGGTTCTAGCTTTTTGCCTTGAGCTTGCCAAAACGGCGATCGCGCTGCTGGTAGTTGGACAAGGCTTGATGAAACTCTGCACGATCGAAGTCGGGCCAGAAGGTCTCCGTCACGTAGATTTCGGCATAGGCGACCTGCCACAGCAAAAAGTTGCTAATCCGCATTTCGCCACTGGTCCGAATCAACAAATCGGGATCCGCGATCCCCCGCGTGTAGAGATGTTGTTCAAACAATGCTTCATCAATGTCTTCGGGCTGAATGTGGCCCTGTTGGATCTGCATAGCGATCGCCCGACAGGCTTGCATGATTTCTTGCCGACCGCCATAGTTCGTCGCCACGGTGAATTCAATGCCCTGGTTGTTGGCCGTCTCCTGCATCGATCGCTCAATTTCTAGCTGCAGGGAGGGCGGGAGCGCTTGCAGGTTGCCAACAAAGCGAATGCGCACCCCCTCGGCCATCATTTCTCGTAACTCTTGCCGCAAAATGCGCTCAAACAAGGTCATTAAAAAATCCACCTCTTCCAGGGGGCGTCCCCAGTTTTCGGTGGAAAAGGCATAGGCGGTGAGGGCCCCAACCCCCCAATCCCGACAACAGCGGAGCAAATCTTTCAATGCATCGACGCCCCGCCGATGCCCCATGATGCGTGGCAATCCACGTCGTTGTGCCCAGCGCCCGTTCCCATCCATAATGACGGCCACATGCTGGGGTAGGCGATCGCGATTGAGATCTGTAGGAAGTTCGCTAAAAACGGTTGGCTTTGCTGTCATTTTTTCTCCGAGAAGCCGACGATGAATGACGAAAAACACGTTTAAACAATCGATGGAAGCGTGCTCGCAACTGACGCCCCAAACTCCGTAGCTGAGGTGCAACAGCCTCTCGATCCACAGATAGAGAGAATTGAGAGATGAGAAGCTCTCTCAGCTTACTGCTGGTCAATGGGCGGTTCAGATTGCCCCGCTCTGCCAGCGAGATTGACCCTGTTTCTTCTGATACAACGATACATAGGGAATTTTCGACCCGTTCCGTGATTCCCATCGCCGCACGGTGGCGCGTTCCCAACTGGCGTGATGCGGTTCGTTCAGACAGCGGAAAGATGATCCCTGCCGACACGACACGGTTGCCACGTATCAAAACGGCTCCATCATGCAAGAGAGTAGAGGTTTGGAAAATTGTCTGTAGCAGTTCTTTTGATACTTCGGCATTGAGGCGCACCCCTGGTACTGAGAAATCGCGCTCGTCAATAGGTTGCCCCGTTTCGAGCAAAAGTAAAGCGCCCGTCCGATTTTGGGAGAGTTCTTTGACGGCATCCACGATTTCGTCAATCACGTTGTTGGTTTTGGGAATGGCTTCGGGGGCAGGCTGGAATAGTTGCAGCAGCTCTCCGCGCCCCAGTTGTTCCAGCAAACGCCGAAATTCGGCCTGCAACGTGAGCGCCATAGCAACGGCTGCACCGATTACCAATTTTTCCAACACAAAACTCAGGAGTCGAAGGCTAAGGGCATTACTCAGGGCAGAGGCCAGCATCAAGACAATCAATCCCCTAACCATCCATAGGGTATGCCGCTCACCGATAATGACCAAAAGGACGTAGGTGAGGAGTAAAACAAGAGTCAGATCAACGGCCGGAAGCAGCAAAGACTGAGTCCAGCCAAAATTAGTCAGCCATTGCTTCAGCAGAGAACCCATTGGATTGACGTGGCTTGGGTTGGATGCCCCGGAGGCAGGAGCGGTTGGCGATCGCCCATTGGCTCACCGTGAAGGCCGGAGAGCCAGACTAGACCATTGCCAGCGGAGAAAACTCCACAGATTGAAAACGTTGCGTTGTTAATGATGCACAAGCTGTTCGAGATAGATGAACACTAATAGGTTATAGGGCAAACGACCGATGACAGTAGGGGGAAAGACATCAATCTTTCTCCACGACGGAACAAACTGACAGACAGTTGCCCTAACTCTCTTTACAACAATCTATCGCCCGAAAAGCAAATCCCTCATAAATTCAGCGTAAAGTCTTACGGTTTAGCCCTAGTGTCTTGCTGTCTTTCCTTTTTTGTCTGATGGCGCAAATCAGCCATTATTTTGCTCTGATTGCAAGCGATGGGGCAAGCGATCCTGCCGCAGCAGATCGTCGTAGGTTTCGCGCTGCAAGATAATATTAGCCTCTCCCTGATGCACCAATACCGCTGCTGGACGAGGAAGGCGGTTGTAGTTTGATGCCATGCTGTAGTTATACGCTCCAGTCGCCATGACGACCAGAACATCACCGCTGGTCGTTTTGGGCAATTGGGCAGAGGGAATGACAATATCACCCGATTCGCAGTGCTTGCCTGCTACGGTAACCGTTTCTGTCATGGCTTCATGCATCCGATTTGCTACCACTGCCCGGTAAAGGGATTGGTAGGTGATGGGACGTGGATTATCGGACATGCCACCATCGACGGTGACATAGGTTTTGTTCAGCGAAGGAATCGTTTTGTCACTGCCTACGGTGTAAGCCGTGACGCAGGCCGACCCAATCAGCGATCGCCCCGGTTCCGAAATCAAACGCGGCAACGCCACACCCCGCTCGTTGCAGGCGTTGACCATGGCTTCGCACACGACTTGCACCCAGGCTTCGATGCTGGGGGGATCATCCGACTCGGTGTAGCGGATCCCCAGCCCACCCCCGACATCAATCTCTTGGATGGGTAAGCCATACTCCGTCGCTTTTACCATCCAATCCACCAATACCCCGGCCAAGTCATGGTGGGGCTGTACTTCAAAAATCTGGGAGCCGATGTGTGCATGGAGCCCAACACAGTTGAGGACGGCATGATCGCGAACAAAGGCAAACACGGACTCGAGTTGCTCGGGGTCAAAGCCAAATTTGCTGTCAATGCTACCCGTGCGGATGTAATCGTGGGTGTGGCACTCAATCCCGGGTGTGAGGCGAAGCAGGATGCGAATGCTGGGCTGCTCGGTCGCAGTGATCACATCAGGGGAATAGATGCCGGCTTGCGCTAAATCAACCAACAGATGGAGTTCGCTCCAGTTGTCCACGACAACGGTTGCGCCTGATGTGATGGCTAACTCCAACTCCGCGGCCGACTTATTATTACCGTGAAAATAGGTTTGGGCTGGGCTGACCCCGGCTTGTAACGCCGTAAACAGCTCACCGCCCGACACGACATCAATACCCAAGCCTTCACTGGCAATCAGCGCACAGACGGCCAAGCAATTCCAGGCTTTGGAGGCATAGATGACAAGCGATTCGCCTGGGTAGTGCCGCTGAAAGGCATCACGATACTGACGGCAGGCGGCTCGCAATGTTGCCTCATCCAGAATATAGAGGGGTGATTGAAATTGTTCGACCAGGGTTGGTACGTCGCAGCCGCCAATTTCCAAGTGGTTCTGTTCATTGACCTTGGCGGTCAGGGGCAGCAAGGACTGATTGGGCGATCGCCCGTCCGCAGTGGGCTCAACTAAATAATGGGCACCAGAGTTTTTGGGGGTTGCGATCGGGGTGGATACCATGAGCCTTCCTTGGAAACTAGCGATAATCGGTACATGTAGTGGGCGATGTCGTCAATTCAAGCCTATTCAATCCATCACGAGGGTTCAATCGATAAAAGCGATTCAATGGATAGAGGCGGTTCAATCCATCCAGCCCATCCATCACGACGCTGTCAACAGATTTGAGCGATCGCCTGCAACCTCAAAAAACACTCCAATTAATTAATAAGGAGAAGGAGCAATTGGTAAGGCGAGGATAGCGATGGAAACGATAGCGGGTTCAGATGCATTAAACTCAAACAGACTTGCAAGCTGATTGCAGCATGGGAAGCGGTTGAAAATTGGCGCAACCTGAGTCTCAAATCAGGGTGTGGATGCACGGCATGCACCATCCCAGGAAACAGAAGAACAGATTGTGTTTAAGAGTTTTGCCTCGTTAAGTTGCAGCGTGACCCTATCCCAATCCTTCTAGTTTACAGTTGTCTGGGACCGTTCTTTCCATGGACTTCCCTTGAGGGATTCGCCGCCCGAACACGCGCTGAGCGCTCGTCTCAAGACAATGGATATGGCATGAGTGGATGTGGTATGAGCCGTTTATATCTCCAACTCCTTACCCCTGAGCAGGTCACAGCGGCGGTCGAACTGGATCGTCGCTGCCTCGGAGGGATGTGGAGCGCGGATGGATATTTACGAGAGATTGAAAGCCCCAATGGACTTCTGCTAGGACTGACAGAGGGACGCGATCGCCCCCATGCCGCAACGCCGCTGATTGGCTTGGGGTGCTTGTGGATGGTGTTGGATGAAGCGCATATCACCGTGCTGGTGGTTGATGAACCCTACCGAGGGCAGGGATTGGGGCGAACCTTGCTAGGCGCGCTCCTCGCCCAGGCTCGGCAGCGGCAGATGACCCGCGCCACCCTGGAAGTTCGGGCATCGAATCGGCGAGCGATCGCCATATACCACCAATCTGGATTTCAGGAAGCTGGACGTCGCAAAGCCTACTACAAGAACCCAGTGGAAGATGCGTGCATTCTCTGGCGCAAAGGCTTGCAGACGGATGAGTTTGTGGAATCACTGGCGGCGTGGCAGGAATCAGCGCGCGATCGTCGGCAGCGCTGGGGGTGGGAGTTGGTTCGCACCCTGCCAACTAGCCCAGTCGGCGAGGGGCAGATCACCCAACGGTAAGGTGCGCGGATGGGGGTTGGTTTGCCATCATAGTGAGCAGAGGCTTGTGCCGTTGAGGGTTGACCAGGATTGATTCAAGGTTCAGGCGAAAAATTCCTGCCTAAGGGCGATCGCCTTTGATTCCACTCCATAGTGTCTTCCTGCGTTCTTGACAGAATGCCCCCTTACCGACAGTATCTTTCCTTGGGATGAAACTAGTCTCTTGTGTCCCAGAATTAAACTTTCAGAAATTTGTGGTTAAGCCCTGATAAAGAAATTACGGGCAATTCCCTGTCAAGGGTGGGGATCACTCTGCGCTGTTACGGTTGTAGCAGTGCCGATTGCGCTATTTTCCTATGCTAGAATCAGCGTACCGGCTCGTAGCAGGTGATATGAACTGCCATGTTTGAACGCTTCACTGAAAAAGCCATAAAAGTGATTATGCTCGCCCAGGAGGAAGCTCGCCGCCTGGGTCATAATTTTGTTGGCACAGAACAGATCCTCCTGGGTCTAATTGGAGAAGGGACAGGGGTTGCTGCCAAAGTCCTGAAATCAATGGGCGTCAATCTAAAAGACGCTCGGATTGAAGTTGAAAAAATTATTGGTCGAGGGTCTGGCTTCGTCGCAGTCGAAATCCCCTTTACCCCACGAGCCAAACGTGTTCTCGAACTCTCACTCGAAGAAGCTCGCCAATTAGGTCACAACTACATTGGTACTGAGCACCTTTTGCTGGGGTTGATTCGCGAAGGTGAGGGGGTTGCTGCACGGGTTCTGGAAAATCTTGGCGTCGACCTTTCGAAGGTACGCACCCAGGTTATCCGGATGCTTGGCGAAACCGCCGAGGTTTCGACAGGTGGCAGTCAGGGCCGTACTAAGACGCCAACGCTGGACGAGTTCGGATCCCATCTCACACAGATGGCATCCGAAGGAAAGCTCGATCCGGTTGTGGGGCGTCAGAAAGAGATTGAACGGGTCATTCAAATCCTGGGTCGTCGGACAAAGAATAACCCGGTGCTGATTGGGGAGCCCGGCGTGGGTAAGACCGCGATCGCCGAAGGTTTAGCTCAGCGCATTGCCAATGGCGATATCCCTGACATCCTCGAAGAGAAGCGTGTCGTCACCCTGGACATTGGTCTGCTGGTGGCGGGTACCAAGTATCGCGGGGAATTCGAGGAACGCTTGAAGAAAATCATGGATGAGATTCGTCAGGCCGGAAACGTCATTCTGGTCATTGATGAAGTTCATACCTTGATTGGTGCCGGTGCAGCCGAAGGGGCGATCGATGCGGCCAACATCCTCAAGCCAGCTCTGGCGCGGGGCGAGTTGCAATGTATCGGAGCCACGACGCTGGATGAGTACCGCAAGCACATTGAGCGCGATGCGGCTCTAGAGCGTCGCTTTCAGCCCGTCATGGTGGGCGAACCTACGGTTGATGAAACCATCGAAATTCTGCGCGGGTTGCGCGAACGCTACGAACAACACCACAAGCTAAAAATTTCTGACGAAGCGGTGGATGCGGCTGCGAAGCTGTCCGATCGATACATTAGCGATCGCTACTTGCCCGACAAGGCGATCGACCTGATCGACGAGGCGGGCTCGCGGGTTCGCCTGATCAACTCCCAACTGCCGCCAGCGGCAAAGGAACTGGATAAGGAGCTACGCCAGCTTCTGAAGGATAAGGACGACGCTGTGCGTTCTCAGGACTTCGAGAAAGCCGGACAACTGCGTGAGCGGGAAATGGAAATCAAGCAAGAAATCCGTTCCATTGCTCAAACAAAACGCAGCGAAACCCAGGAAGGGGAAGACAGCAGCCCCGTCGTTGGGGAGGAAGATATCGCTCAGATTGTTGCCTCTTGGACAGGGGTTCCGGTCAACAAGCTCACCGAGTCTGAATCGGAGCGCTTGCTGCACATGGAAGATACCCTCCATGGGCGCATCATTGGGCAAGATGAAGCGGTTCGTGCGGTTTCTCGGGCGATCCGTCGGGCACGGGTGGGTCTGAAGAACCCCAATCGCCCGATCGCTAGCTTTATCTTCTCCGGGCCTACTGGGGTTGGTAAGACGGAGCTGACCAAGGCATTGGCCTCTTACTTCTTCGGTTCCGAAGACGCCATGATTCGGCTGGATATGTCCGAATTCATGGAGCGCCACACCGTCTCCAAGCTCATCGGTTCGCCTCCGGGATATGTCGGCTACAACGAAGGTGGCCAGCTAACCGAAGCGGTACGCCGTCGGCCTTATACCGTCGTCCTGTTCGACGAGATTGAAAAGGCGCACCCCGATGTCTTCAACATGCTGCTGCAAATCTTGGAAGATGGTCGTTTGACCGACGCCAAAGGACGCACCGTAGACTTTAAGAACACCCTGCTGATCATGACCTCGAACATTGGTTCTAAGGTCATCGAAAAAGGTGGCGGTGGACTGGGTTTCGAGTTCTCCGATGGCGATGCTTCCGAGTCGCAGTACAACCGCATCCGGTCGTTGGTGAACGAAGAACTGAAGCAATACTTCCGTCCAGAGTTCCTCAACCGGGTTGATGAAATCATTGTCTTCCGCCAACTCCAGAAGGACGAGGTGAAGGAGATTGCCGACATCATGCTCAAAGAGGTGTTCTCTCGCTTGGGCGAGCGGGGCATTACTCTTGAGGTTACCGAGAAGTTCAAGGATCGGTTGGTCGAAGAAGGCTACAATCCCAGCTACGGGGCTCGTCCATTACGCCGCGCGATCATGCGGCTGTTGGAAGACTCGCTGGCTGAGGAGATTCTCTCCGGTCGCATTAAAGATGGTGATATTGCCCTCGTTGATGTCAACGAAGAAGGGCAAGTCACGGTTGCACCGGGAGACAAGCCCCGCGAACTCTTGCCGCAAGGGGCTGAATAAATTAGCTGAAGTGAGGTGGGGCGATCGCCCCCCTTACTCCCTAATTGATTCAGACATCGTTAATTCGGACATCATTCATTTCATTCAACAAAAGCGGAAGGCAAGCATTGCCTCCCGCTTTTTTTATTTGTCTATAGTCGATGGTACTGAATTCAGCCTAAGTAGCTCGGTATGATGAAAAACCAGACCCTAAAACCCTGTGCCGCCCGCAGCGCGGGCGGCACAGGGTTTTAGGGTTTTAGGTTTAATTGCACCTGCCAATTTAGTGGATCGCTGCGCGGATCGCTTGGCGTTGTTGGGGGGTCAAATTGGCCACCAGCTCACGCGCTTGAGCAGGGCTAGCGGTGCGAATGAGGGCGAGAAGCTCATCGACAGGTATGTCAGAGGTGGGAACAGCATTGTTATGAGCCCGTGGTGTATTCGCAGTACGGGGTTGCGGCGAGTTCAGCTCCTCGTAGGCTTCTGGATGATGGCAAACGCCATTGATGCAGGTATAGCCCATTTGATGCCAGTAGAGGGTTGGCATTGACCAGCCCCGTTGCCCAACATGTTCCTCGTTGATCATCTGCGACTCTAGGTATACCCGTGGAGATTCATAGCAATTCAATGTACGGGGATAGGGAACCGTAAAACAGCCAAATGCCTTGCGGTATTCTTCCGAATCCATGATGGCTCGAATCATGTCGCGTACGCCCATGCGGGTCAGGATGCGATCGTAATGCCGCATTTCCTCATGGCTGCTGATGGCGCGACCCAGAAAATGCTTGAAGCAAGTTTCAAGAAATTTGACGTTGGATGACGAATAGTAGAAGAAATCGAGATATAAATCTGAGCAACCGAGCTCTTTCAAAAACCGCCGAACGCCAATTTTGTCTTTGAGAAAATCTTTTTCTAGCTGTGCCAGGCTCGCTCGTTCGGACTCAAAAGGAATACGCTCTAGCACTTGGCGATAGATTTGTTTCAAGGCAAGCTGGCGGTCTTCAACTGTAGAACGGCGACTAACCGTGACGGGTTCAAAGTCATGCATGAGTGTTTCTTCCCCAAATTCAATGAGACATGTAAAACTCTCGCTGGCTATACCGTGACAACGCTTTGAGCCGTCACGGCAACCACCGAGCTAGGTGCAATAAGCCCCCTGATAAGACGCCTTCGGCTGCTATACGCGAGAGCGACAAATGGGAGTGATCAAGTAAGGCAGGCGATGCAAATATTTAGAGCTTGCTTTGTGGTGCTCAGGTGGGGCTAGGATGCAGGCTTCTAATAGCGAGTGATGGCGATGCGCTGATTGTCGTGCCAGAGGTGGGGGCGTTTGTTTGTGGCGATAACGACAGCAAGCTCATAGGTCGAACGGCTGAAATGAGGAGATGAGCGGACGATGGTTCGCATCCACTTGTTTCCTAATCTTTAGCGTTCCCATTTCGCTTTGAAGGACGCCTTGGAGACGTATTTCTTAACGTTACCGATTAAGGGCAGGACTTACGCATTTTGTTGATTTTGTGGCCGCGTCGCGGCCACAAAATCAACAAAATGCGTAAGTCCTGCAAGGGGCTATGTCCTAACGTTGATTAGCGAATTTGATCAACCGGAAAGTCCGTGGGGCGCACGGTGAGTGTGAGTTCCTCCCCTTCGCGATTGATGGTGACTTCGAGGCGATCGCCCACTTGTACCTGCTCGACCTGCTCTTGCACCCCTGTGGAGGTCGTGATAGTCGTGTCGTTGATACCGACAATGACATCCCCGGCTTGCAAGCCGCCTTCCTCCGCGGGCGTTCCGGGCATTACCTGGACAATGAGCACGCCCCGATCAACAGCGATTTCTGTATTGATTTGTTCCAGTTCGGCAATCCGTTGCTTCACATCCGGCGATAGATCCACCATTTGAATCCCCAGGTAGGGATGTTCGGCTTGACCGTTGGCAAACAGTTGCTCAGCAATCCGCTGGGCGGTCTCGATGGGAATAGCAAACCCTAAACCTTGGGCGTTGGCGCGAATCGCGGTGTTGATGCCAATGACCTCCCCCCGGTCGTTGAGCAGAGGGCCACCGGAGTTGCCAGGATTGATAGCGGCATCGGTTTGGATGAAGCGTACGCGCCGATCGGGCACACCGACCTGATAGCTAGAGCGTCCTGTGGCACTGATGATGCCAGCGGTGACCGTGTTGTCTAACCCCAGGGGATTGCCAATGGCGATTGCCCATTGTCCGGGGGTCAATTCTTCCGAGCTACCCAACGTCACCGTTGGTAACTCGGTTGCCTCAATTTTGACGGCGGCTACATCGGTAACCGGATCCGTACCCACAACCTGGCCTTCAAATTCACGCCCATCTTTCAGCGTGACCCGCACAAGATCTGACCCTTCTACCACATGGGCATTAGTAATGATATGTCCATCGTCGCTGACAATGAACCCCGACCCCGTGCCCCGTTCGATGCGCTCAGGCAAAGGCATTTCTTCGGGAAAAAAGCGGCGGAAAAAAGGATTATTGTCGAAGTCTTCTGGCATGGCCTCGGCCACTTCGCGGGATGAGTCGATGCGGATCACGGCAGGGCCGACCTGTTCGACCGCATCGGCGATGAAGTTACGGTTCTGGGTAGCGGCAGCTCTCGGTAGATTGGGTAGAACGGTACTCGACTGATCGAGCAACGGCTGTACGATTGGCGCAGACGCGGCTGGAGCGCTTGGCTCCGTTCTCATGCGGAGACCATAACCGCCCGCGACTCCGACAGCGATTCCGGCAGTTAGAAGGGTCAGAGAAGTTGCCAAATGTTTCATGGGTTGATGATATACAAATCGCTCGGATAGTGGAGGTTTTGGACATTTTCTCCGGATAAGCTAAGGCAGATGTACGGAGATACTGGTGCCGGAACCAATGGGCTTTTCTTTTATGGTAACGGAGGCGCTTGGTTCCCCGGCGATTTTCTAGATTTACCCACTTTGTTAACACTTAATGGCAGGCGATCGCCTCCATCCGATCGACCCAATCTTCGCCATAATCATAATTTAAGCCTTCTCTCATCGCGGTTGTAATGCTGACTATGTTTTCCTCTTCATGGTTTTGGTTCGCGGACAACAAGCACCCTCATCATTCCCTTGGGCTCTTGCTGTCATGCTTAGCGCTGTTGGTCGGTAGTACAGGACCCATGGCACACGGAGCGATCGCCCAAACGCCGCCAACCGACGCATCCCTATGCCCTGATGCCGCCCTCGATCGCGTTCAACGCCATCGCATTGCTCCTGGCGAAACCTTGGTCTCTCTCGCCCAGCAGTACAATCTGATTCCCGCCACTCTGATGGGCATGAACCCGGTGTTGCGGGATGGCAGCTTCCCCGTCGGTGCCGAAATCTTGGTGCCTCCCTACAATGGCATCCGCATCAACGTACCCGCTGGAACCACCTGGGCAGAGCTGTCTGCAACCTATGGAATACGGGCCGATGTGCTGTTTGAAGTCAACGGTTGCCAGCCGGTGTCATCGGAGGCATTCATCCCTGGTGTGAACTGGGCACCGGGGGGGTTTCAGCCAGCAGAGAACAGCAGTGTGAGTTTGGACACCTACCCCCTACCGGAACCAGCCAATGCTTTGTTCGGCTTTGGTTGGCAGGTGGATATGGCGAGCCAGATTGTGTTTCACAGTGGGGTCGATTTGCAATCTGAAGTGGGAACCCCAGTACGGGCCGTCGCTGCGGGAACCGTTGCCTTTGCTGATGAGCAAGGCAACTATGGCAATCTGGTGGTGATTAACCATGCGGGCGGTATTCAAACTCGGTATGCGCAGCTAGACAGCATTGTCGTGCGGCAGGGACAAGCGGTCGGGGCGGGCGATCGCCTAGGCACTGTGGGACAAACCGGAGATGCCAGCGTGAGCCATCTCCACTTCGAGGTTCGTAGGAATTCTGAGCTGGGCTGGGTGGCCGAAAATCCAACGCGCTTTTTCCCCAGCATGGAAGTTGGACACTAAGGATCGCGAATCAATCAACCTGCCATAATTTTTTGAGAGACGCACGGCACCGCCGTACGTCTCTCAAAAAATTATGGTTTTTATTTAATCCATAATCCTAAGGAGGCTGGCGGTTCAACTTTTCAGGACGGCCCAGAGGACTTTCTCAGACATAGCACCTTTCTCAGAATTGACGATGAGCTTTCTCATAAAAAGTCAGAAAATCCTCATAAATCTATATCTCTCGAGCCTAGGCAAAATAGATTGAGAAAGGGATGTGTTGTGGGCAAAGGGGCGATCGCCTAACCCACCTTTCTGCTGAAACCTCTCGAAGAAGTTCGTCTAAGCCCTAAAAAATATCTTGACCAAAAGCTCTCAAACCTAGCGTCCAACGCAGTTTTGTAACATAATATGAATAGGAGTATCTTCAGATTTCTACAAAAACAATGGCAGGACTTTTTAGCTTTTTTGGTGGCAAGAAAAACCCGGATGGAACCCCGAAGCAGAAGCAGGAAGCGTATTTCCTAGATTCGGATTCCGCCAAGACCTATGGCGACATCGACTACATGCGCACGTCCAAGACGATCAAGCACAAATTCCCAAAAACATTTAGTAATAAGGCGGAGTTTGAGCAAACGGATTCGGTGTCCGCGATGGGCAAGATGAATGATGCCGACAGCCCAATAACCCCTAAGTTAGAGGATGGTTCTACCGATCAGTGGCAGCCCGCTGCTATGAATGGCATGAGCAGCAATGGAGCTAGCAGCAGCAATACAAGTTTTGCCAGTGGTTCTTCCGCAAAGCAAGAGGAGCGCAAAGCTGATAGCAGTATGGATATGTTCCGCAACATGGCGCGCGAAATGCGCAAGCGTTGAGTGTTTTGGATTTCCCCTGGCTGTTGGCAGCATGAGTCTGCGAGTAGCCACTATCATGGATGGTGCTGGAAATAAAATACTAGAGGCTAGTCGGTTGAGGCTGAGCCTCTTTTTACTGTGTGCCTGATACTAAATTATATTGTCTGTGAAATGCTTGCTCCGCATCCATTTCACAGACAATTATAGAGAGAGTTTGCGATTCAGCAAGAGGACTGTAGATTACCCCGGTGGATTTGCTCCTGTTCGATCGCCTCGAACAATGCCTGGAAGTTTCGTTCTCCAAACCCTTGAACCGGGGAAAGTTGTTGCGCTTGAATCGGTTCATCAACGATCGAAATGGGATAGAGCGGCTGGGATGTTGTCTGACGCTCGATGATCTCAAAGAACAGCGTGGGTTCTGCAAAGATCGGTTGAGTAAAGGTTTGCAGTAAGAGCGCCTGCGGATCGGTGGGTTGCCAATCGACCAGCAATTGCTGAAGGGCGATCGCCTCTACGGCTGCTTCTGTCAAATGGCACCCTTCTCGTTGCATCAGAGACGCGTAGTACGTGTTGGGAACCGTAATAAAAGGGACTTGGCGCTGGCGCAAGTGAGCAACCGTGGCGATCGCATCTCTGGTGCGTAGGGCAATATGCTGCACCCCTGCGCCGCTGTTGTAGTCCAGAAATTCCTGAATTTGTGAATTTACAGTCGTCGGCTCATTGATAGGGATCTGGATGGCACCTGTTGGATCCTGCATTACCACACTCCGCAGTCCGGAATGGGGGGTTTTGATACGAAAGGATTGCTTTTTCTGAAACCCAAAAAATCTAGCGTACCAATCGCTGAGCTTGGACAGCCAACCTTTTGGCACATTCAGCACAACATGGTCGATCTGATTGAGAGGCGGCTTTAGCTGCCATGAAGGGAGATCAATGGGTGCGGAGGGCGTCAGGGTGAGGTTGGGGAAGGCGAAGTCTGACGAGCCAGCCTGGGGACGCTCAATTAACGTATGGCGGAGGGTATCAGTAAGCGTAATAGTGCCCCACACCAACTCTTCCTGATGCTGTAGCTCACTGGTATGTAGGGTGTCCGAGGATGCCGCTAGAGGCGATGGTGGGTGGTGGGCCAGGAACTGCTTCCACCACTGGACTAACCCACTCACGCGCAGAGCAATGTCGACGACACCGGGTGGGTGCTGCTTGAGATAGCGAGCGACTGGGCTGGCGGGCGATCGCGCCGACGATAGCAAAAACCGCACTGCTCCCTGGCCCACCAGTTCAACCTGGGTATCTTGGCCAAGGTTTATCTGGCTCGCCAGGGCTGTAAAGCCCATCCGCTGGACTAACCAGTTGCGTAGTTGTTGGGCATCTTTGACATAAAAGTGGAGATGATCAATGTCCATTCTGGCAGGGGGTCTCACAGACAGTTCGGGGGTAAAACTGACGATCGCGCCTTGGGAAACGGGAGACGGGCGGGAATCGTGACAAAAGCGACACAGCAAATGTAGCGACACAGCGATTTAAGGAGCCTGGAGCAAAATTTGAACGATGCTTTGGCTCAACCTGTCTTAGCTCAAGATAGATGCCTTATTTGTTGCAGTAAAGAGGAAGATTGCCCCCCATTGCTCCCACCTTGTGGAGGAAATCCCAATGTCCAAGAGCACAGGAGTCTAGATGCGATCGATTGGGCGATCGCAGGCGTGATCGCTGGGGGATAGGAGTTGTTCATCCTGGAAGAGGTGCCATCTATAGCGTTACGCGCTTAGCTATGTTGGCAAGATTGAAACCCTAGAAGCGTTGCCCAACCTCGAAGCCTTCTTAGAAAAAGAGATAGCTAGAAAAAGAGATGGCTCTCTGGCTGCATGTTGACTTCCATGGGAATGGCGGCGGGTTCTTGCGATATCGCAAAAACGATGGCGTTAGCGGCGGTTGTCGGGCGCAGCATTTTACTGCGATCGACTTTTAGCCCCGCAGTGTCCCAGAACGGTGAGTCGACTCCCCCAAAGTAGAACAGGGTGAATTTGATGCCAAATCGCTTCAATTCCTCGGCCATGCACTTGGTAAAGCCGACGACGCCAAACTTGGAGGCGCAATAGGCCGTCCCCATGACCATCGAGTGTTTGCCGAGAATCCCCGCTAGGTTGCAGATATGCCCAGAGCGTTGCTCCCGCATCACATTGGCCGCGGCCTGAGAGGTGTGAAAACTCCCTTTCAGGTTCAAATCCAACATGGCATCAAAATCAGCGGCGCTTAGTTTGTTGTATTGCTTGAGAATCCCGGCTCCGGCTGTGTTGACCAGCACATCAACGGCACCAAACCGGGCGGTCGTTTTCTCGATTAAGGCGGTAGTTTGCGTTGCATCTGTGATGTCAGTGGGTACGCTGAGAACCTCTGGCGCTCCTGCCGCAGTGAGTTGCTGCTGCAGGGCCGAGAGGCGATCGCTATTGCGCGCAGCCAAAACCAACTTTGCACCCATCGGTGCAAGCTGCTGGCAAAGGGCGGTGCCAATGCCCCCCGTCGCGCCGACGACCACAACAACTTTGTCCTGAATGGTTCCAGTCTGCATGGTTACAAATCTTTACATCATTTTTATCATACGCAACTTCTCCAGAGAGGTTAAAGGGGCTGTGCGAAATTTCCCGGACAGTCTGTGAAGAATGTCGTAGCGACTGAAGGTGCGTTGCAATCATTTGAGGATTGCCCTGTTGTTGCTTACGTCTTGGCTCGATCTGATTTGAGCGACGCCGTTCACCTGTTTCGACTCCGCCAGCCAGTTTCTGACCGTTTGACTGCCCATCAACGTTCTACCAGGAGGAATCCTTATGCGTCCCCAATGGATGCGATATAAGCAACTCGAACTCATCCCCGAGGCCCTGACCGAGCCGACCTTGCACCTGCCGCCCGTCCAGCGCTGGTTGCGTCGCGTCTGGCGATCGCTGACCTGTCGCATGTTACTGGGAGAAGAACCTGGCATCTGCCAGATTTACGATCGCCAGGGAAAACCCTGCTCCATGATTTATGACCCCAGCACCGGACGCACAACGCTGTTCCGTTCAGATGAAGAGTTTCTCCATTGGTACAATCAGCGGTTTGCGAGTCAGCCTAGCTCTGCTTCCCCGAAAGAGTCGCTGGACGATTTCTGGCATCGTTCCTGAGGTGTGGGACTGTGCCGCTCTTCAGACCGTGCTGCCATTCAGTCAGAGATAGATCCGATCCGTTCAGGCTGTTTAGATGGATGACGACGTCTAACGAGATATCTAAACGATTGAACCCAATAGAGATCTTTCCATCCACGCAAAAATGCTTCTGCTGTATGGCATTCAATGATCCAGCAATGATGGTTTTTAGAGAAAATCTCCAGCCGCATTGCCATGACGTTGTTAAAGAATGTTAATCTTCTGAGTATTCCTAATTAATGTTGCCAGTATCGCAGTTGCCGAAACAATGATTGTTATGCCTTCGACTCAGCGCCTGCTTGCAACCTTGCTTGCCGTCGTAATGGGTCTCAGTGGATTTTTGGGTGGATGGTTGAATGGAAGTCCTACGGCGATCGCCGCCAGTTCTGCTGCCATCCGTGCTTTTGATGATACGGATATCAAAGGGAAAGATTTTTCGGGGCAAGACCTGATCCGGGCCGAGTTTGCTGATGCGCGACTCGCGGGCGCAGATTTCAGCAATGCGGATTTACGCGGTGCGGTATTCAACGGGTCCGAGTTGCGGCAAGCCAATTTTCATGGAGCCGACTTTAGCAACGGCATCGGTTATATCACCAACTTTGCTGAGGCCGATTTCACTGACGCGGTGCTAGATTCCGCGATGCTGCTGCAATCGAATTTTCGCGACGCTAAGATCACAGGGGCAGACTTCAGTTTTGCGTTGCTCGATCGCGAACAGGTGATTGAGCTGTGCAAAACCGCCAGCGGCACCAATCCAAAAACGGGTGTCAGCACGCGCGAGTCGCTCGAATGTTGATGTTGCTTTAGCACTGAGTCTATGTCCCTGATTACGGTACAGCCGCAGGGTTTGTATTGCGAAAAGGGTGATTTCTTCATCGATCCTTGGCGTCCGGTTGACCGGGCGCTAATCACCCATGCGCACTCAGATCACGCCCGTTCCGGCTCCCAGCAATATATCGCCACGCAGATTTCCGAAGGTATTTTGCGAAGGCGGTTGGGGGGCGATCGCATCCAACTACAGGGCGTTCAATATGGCGAAAAACTAAAGCTGGGGAGCGTGTGGGTCTCTTTTCATCCTGCGGGGCATGTGCTGGGCTCGGCGCAAGTTCGGGTCGAAGACGCGAACGAAGTCTGGGTCATTTCTGGGGACTATAAGCGATGCGCGGATCCCACCTGCGAACCTTTTGAGGTTGTCCCCTGCGATGTGTTTATTTCGGAAGCGACCTTTGGCTTGCCGATCTATCGCTGGAAGCCCGGTCGGGAAACCGCTCAAGAAATCTATGACTGGTGGCAGTCGGATCGCGATCGCCCCTCCCTCCTGTTTTGCTATGCCTTTGGTAAAGCCCAGCGGGTGCTGAGTGAGCTGCAAGCATTGAGCGATCGCCCTGTCTATGTCCATGGAGCCGTCCATGCCCTCACCGAAATCTACCGTGATGTGGGGGTCGACATGGTGCCGACCATTCCCGTGTCTGAAATGCCCCGCAAGTATAAGTTTGAGGGCGATTTGGTACTGGCTCCACCGTCGGGGCATCGTTCCTCCTGGATGAAGCGCTTCTCCCACCCCCAGACCGCCTTTGCTTCTGGCTGGATGGCGGTGCGCGGGGCACGACGGCGACGCGGCTATGAGCGGGGCTTCGTTCTCTCGGACCACGCCGACTGGAACAGCCTGATCGGCACCGTGCGACAAACGGGAGCCAAAACCGTCTACATTACCCATGGGCAAACCGATGTTCTCGCCCGCTACCTGCAGGAAGTGCATCAAATCAACGCCCTGCCCCTCCGCACCCTGTTTGAAGGCGAAGGCGATATCTAGGTCTCTCGTCAGTTTGTTGCTAAGTTTTGATACGCGACGCTGGCGCAAACACTGTTTACGAGACGATAACGCATCCCTTTCCGTCTGCGTCCATCCGCGTTCATCTGCATTCCCGATATTCCCCAATCTTTCACCGTGTTTCCTATCCTAAGCGCATGTCCCGATCGCCCCTCCGTTTCGACATCATTACCCTGTTTCCTGACTTCTTCACATCGTCATTGCAGTCGGGGTTGATGGGAAAGGCGATCGCCAATCAAATTGCGGAGGTTCACTTCACCAACCCCCGTGACTTCACCACCGACAAGCATCGCAAAGTCGACGATGAGCCCTACGGCGGTGGTGTGGGGATGTTGCTGAAGCCAGAACCTATTTTTGCGGCTGTGGAGTCCTTGCCTGTGTTGCCCCGGCGGGAAGTGGTGCTGATGACCCCCCAGGGCGAACCCATGACCCAACCGCTGTTTCAATACATGGCCGAGGAAGACGATCAGATTGTAGTGATTTGCGGGCATTACGAAGGCGTGGATGAGCGGGTGTTGCAGCTCGTGACACGAGAGGTTTCTCTCGGCGATTTTGTATTGACCTGTGGCGAAATTCCGGCGCTAGCGCTGCTGAATGGCGTCATGCGCCTGCGCCCTGGCACGGTGGGCAAGGCAGAGTCGTTGAAGCTGGAAAGCTTTGAAGATGGCTTACTCGACTATCCCCAGTACACCCGCCCAGCGGAGTTTCGTGGCATGGAAGTGCCAGCGGTGCTGCGTTCGGGGAACCATGAGGCGATCGCCCGCTGGCGCAAGGATCAGCAAATCGAACGCACACATCAACGCCGCCCCGATCTCTGGGAGCGATGGCAGCAGCAATCGGCAGATGCTGATGGGTGATATGTAATACCAATTCGCTAAGAATCTACTCCAGATAATTTTTTGAGAGCCGCGCACTGCGCGGCTCTCAAAAAATTATCTGGTTTTGGTTTTCGTTGAATTGGTATAACCACAGAGGCACAGAGAACAGAGAGAAAGTTCTTTGTACCCTTTGTGTCTTTGTGGTGAATTGTGGGGGGTGAGTCTAGAGCAAGCCGACGAAGTGGAGGGGACCCTGTCCGCTAATTAATTCCAGCATCAAGGCCAGAAATCCCAGCATGGCTAGCCGACCGTTCCAGACTTCTGCGGCGGGAGACATGCCCCACTCCCAACGCTCGGGGGGGTAGATTTTGACCTGTTCTGCTGGACGCAGGGTTTCTGACACATCCACGCTGGGGGCATTGAGGGCATCGATCACAATCTCCGACAGCTCTGAGATGAAGACCGGGTGGGTGTTGAGCGCGGGGACCCGATGAAAGTCGTGAATCCCTGCTTCTTCAGCAATCTCGCGGTACTCGATATCAATTTCCTGGAGCGTTTCGATATGCTCAGAGACAAAGCTGATGGGCACGACCAGGAGCCGTTCGATGCCCCGCTCAGCCAAATCGGCGATCGCATCTTCGGTGTAGGGACGCAGCCACTCCACCGGGCCAACCCGGCTCTGGTAAGCCAGCGTGTACTTGTTGGGGCGATTGACCGTGCGCATGATCAGCTCGGTACATTCTTCAATTTCCTGCTGGTAGGGGTCTCCAGCTTCTTCCACATAGCTGAGGGGCACCCCATGGGCACTGAAGAAAATATGAACTGAGTCGGGATCTTCGTACTGAGTCAGTTCGCGCTGAATCAGGTCGGCCATGGCTTGCAAATAGCCTGGACGCTTGTACCAGGAGGCAATAACCGTATGATCAGCGGGCTGCAAATTAGGATAATCGCGCCACAGGTTTTGTAGCAGCCGAAAGCTAGAGCCGCTGGTGCTGATGGAAAACTGAGGGTAGAGGGGAAGAATCACCAACTGCTCAACGTTATCCCGCTTGATGGCGGCGATCGCCTCCTCCGTGAAGGGATACCAGTAGCGCATCCCAATGTACACCTTGGCATCTTGTCCCCGCTGGTGTAAATCTGTCTGTAGTGCTTCTGCCTGTTCCTCAGTAATGCGACGCAGGGGAGACCCCCCGCCAATCTGACGATAGTTTTCCTGAGATTTGGAACTGCGGGTCGTGGCGATGAACCAGGCCAGTGGTTTTTGCAGCCAAGTGATCGGCAATCGAATAATTTCGGGATCGGCAAAGAGGTTGTAGAGGAACGGACGGACATCCTCCAACTTCTCTGGCCCACCTAAATTTAGGAGTAATACGCCGACTCGCCCCATGACAGTTTTGCTTTCCTTGCGAAATGATCTAAATCTTTACGTTTTTTTCTGATTCTAACAACGAAACGACGGGGGCGACTGGTCTGGCACAGGATGTTTCCCGAGATGCCGGGTATTTAGGAAACCGCTCGGTGGCGTTTGGGTAAACGCTAGCTGGCCAGCCAGACAAGCAGCAGGGCAGCGATGACGACAAAAGCGATGGCCCAAACGATCCAGCGGGTCAAATCAACCGTTTTCCCAGGTACTGTAATCTCAAGATCGGTATGGGCCGTCACCGAAATCTTGAAAAACGTGTCCCAAAACCCTGCACGAACCACATTTTGTTCTTGCAACGGCTGGATCACTGGGGGCTTTGGAAAAATCCAATTGGAACCCTGAATCGTGACCTCTCCGGCGGCTGGCCCAGCATTGAGGGCGATCGCCTGAAATCGAATATCCATCACCAGGCTGCTAAAACGTCGTCGATAGATCAGTGCCGTTTCGCCACTTCTCAGGGTGATTGTTCTCGCCATATCGGCTCCCGTTTCGGTTTAACGCAATTTTCTTTTCATAAGAACTGTACCTGAACAGCATCGCCGATCTTGGCATGCAGGCGATCGCCCGCATGCCCGCTATTTACAGCCACCTCCACCCAGCCATGACTGCCAATCAGTGCCACCAGCTCTCCGGATGGCACGTCGGCATAGGTCGTTTGCCCGGGTAGCGTGAAGTCGCCAAGGGTGATTTGCCAGGTGGATGGCAGGACACGGTCTGCGGGAATGTTGGTAATTAGGTTGCCGAAGTGGTCGATGTACTGGATGCCGCCATGGAGCATTGCGCCGTCTGCTTGGCAGGCGAGTAGAGGTAATTGCACCAGAGAGTCGGGGGCGATCGCCCGTCCCAATGCGTCTATTGCAACGCCCAGGGTCAGATGCGCCCCCACTGCCGCAAAGATGTCTCGCCCATGGAATGTGGTGCTTGGTTTTGGGGTGCGCCAGTAGGCCGGGTTGGTGAGTTCGATGGCGGCTAGCACAGGCTCCTGTGCCGCAATGCCGCTGAACACACCGTTGTCAGGGCCGATGAAAACATGGCGGGGTGTTTGCAGGGCGATCGCCCGCCGCGTTCCCCCAACCCCCGGATCAACGACCACCACATGCACCGTGCCCTGGGGAAAGTAGGGCACCGAGTTGAGCAGGTTAAAACGAGCGGCGGCGATATCTTGGGGAGGAATCTGGTGCGTCAAATCGACCACACAGACATCGGGATTAATCCCTGCAATGACCCCCTTCATTACCCCGACATAGGCATCTTGTAGCCCAAAATCTGTGAGCAGGGTCAGCAGAGGCCGTCCGTTGGACATTAGGTTTGCTCCGGCTGCTCCAGTTTGCTTTGGTGGTAATGATTGCCCCACTCGTGCATCGCATCAAGGATCGGCTCCAACGTTCGCCCTAATGGGGTTAAAGAATACTCGACCTTGGGGGGTACCTGAGGATAGACTTCGCGGTGGACAATACCTGCTTCTTCCAGTTCTCGGAGTTGCTGGGTCAACATCTTCTGGGTCACACCGTTGAGCGCCCGATGCAACTCATTGAACCGTCGCACCCCCCGAAGTAGCTCATGCAAAATCAGCACTTTCCAGCGCCCGCCGATGATATCGAGGGTGGTTTCGACGGCGCAGGTGAGGCGATCGCCCGTAGTTTCTAGACGACTCGCCGCTTCCGTTTCAGACAAGTTTGAGGGTGACATAAGCGCAATCGGTAATGGATGAAACGTGGAACGCAGATAAACGCGGATGAACGCAGAGAAATACAGATGGGTAACGTGACAAGCGACTACGTTCGGCTATGACATGCGATTGCTCATTCCTTTCTCTCTGTGTCCTCTGTGCCTCTGTGGTTCATCAAAAGATCCCTGAAACCCTTGGTTTTCTCCAATAGTATCCTTTTGGGTAGTACCTTACTTCAAAGTGCATACTTCCTTTTTCCTGTGCACTCACTATAGACTTAAATCATCGGGTTGAGCAGAGAACTTAACAACTGCTTGCCCGAGAGCGAAACACTGATAGTAAGGGGAATTGGACTGTTTCTGTTAGCCCAGGCAAAGTCCCTTACGCCACGAGATTTCATGCAATTCAACCCAGCTCAAACAGAGCTGTTTTGGGGGAGCAGTTCGATGCTGTGCCCCCGGTTCGCAATGAAATCTCCGCCAATCCGAGAGCCGATCTGAGAAGAACACGACTAGGAGAAATAGACATGTCTGAGCCCGTTATTTTCGATAAGAAGCCTGCCGTAATGGATCTGGATGCAGGGACATACTACTGGTGCAGCTGCGGCCAGTCTAGCAATCAACCGTTTTGCAACGGTTCGCATAAAGGCACGGACTTCACCCCCATCGCGTTTACGCTCGATGAGAAAAAGACGGTGGCTTTGTGTAATTGCAAAGTGACGGGCAATCAGCCCTTCTGTGATGGCTCCCACGCCAAGCTCTAATTCCAGAAACGAACTCTATCCAGAAACGAATGGTTTCACCAAGCATAAGGGGGCGGTCTTGCCCCTTGTGCGGTTCGAAGCACCAACCATTCAAAGACTTGAGGTCGACGTTGCCTCGTTTGTGAAGGCCAAGGCTGATAGTCAGGCTGTGCGGCGGGTTGACTGAGTTGCTTGTAAGGATTGCAGCAAGTCTCGTGCTGCCGTTACTAGGGCATTTTGCTCTGCTTCCGTGTTGACGGGAAAGCGATGCCAGTCGTCGGGATAACGCAAATCTGCGAACAACCCCTTGGGGTCTTCGTGGAAATGCAAAAAGGCACTGGATCTGCGGTAAAAGGTTCCGCGCTTTTTTTCTCGCAATCCCTCAATTTGGCGCAGCAGTATCAGCAACGCGTCTAGTTGATCCAGTGCGGCATCGGTGGCATGTTTCATGGGAAATCCATCTCATCACGGCCTGTCATCAATCTACGCCTGGATTACCTGTCAGTTTTCTCTGATTGTAGCGATTTCGATTTGTTCGAATCAACGTCTGCGATAGTAAGCTCTCTCGCTTCTACAGCGTATGGTTCGCAGGCTGACCCATGGTTACCCTTCTGCTCTTCACTTCTCACCTAAAGGAGGTTCTGCATCATGATTACCCTTCGTCCCTCTAACGAGCGCGGTCATGCCAACCATGGTTGGCTAGATAGCTACCACACCTTCTCGTTTGCCAACTACTACGATCCTGAGCACATGGGCTTTCGAGCCTTGCGTGTGATTAACGAAGACCAGGTCGCACCGGGGCGGGGCTTTGGCACCCATCCTCACCGGGATATGGAAATCATCTCCTATGTGCTTTCGGGCTCGGTCGCGCACAAAGATAGTATGGGCAACGCCGCCACGATTCAAGCGGGAGAGGTGCAACGCATTACGGCGGGTACGGGCATTGCTCACAGCGAGTTCAACCCTTCCGATGCGGATCCTGTGCATTTCCTGCAAATCTGGATTCTGCCGGATACCCCGGGATTGACGCCCAGCTATGACGAGAAAGTGTTCTCGACGGCGGACAAGCAAGGACAATGGCGGCAAGTGGCAAGCCACAATCCCGTTGAAGGGGCTGTGCATATCAACCAGGATGTGGATATCTATGCCACAGTTCTGACGGCAGGCGATCGCCAACCCTTTACATTCCGTCCCGGTCGGTATGGCTGGGTGCAAGTGGCCAGTGGCAAGATCAGCCTCAATGGACATTCCCTCGAAGCGGGAGATGGCGCGGCCATCAGCGATGAGACGCTGCTCGATATCCAAGCCCACAGCGAGGCCGAAGTGCTCCTCTTCGACTTGGCGTAATCCCAGCGAGTCTGCTGGTAAGCCCTGCGTGTAAGGACTCCCTCGCGAACGTTCTTTGACACTGATTCCCCGATTTCTCAAGCTAGAAGTCGGGGATTTTTTTGCTGAGGGCTTTTCGTCAAACTGCTGCGGCCAAATTACGGCCAACATCTTGACAAATCCCTAAGAATTTCTCTAAAACGACCGGTCGTTGTCTTCAGCACATCTCAAACTGAAAACACTCCCTAGAATGAAACCGTCCTTTGAGCTAAAGACATCGCATGAATACAACCTCTCCCCGCACGAAGATCGTGGCCACCATTGGGCCTGCTAGCCATTCTCCAGAAGTGATTCGAGAAATGGTGCTGGCGGGGATGAGTGTTGCGCGGCTCAACTTTTCCCATGGCAGCTATGAGGATCATGCCAACACCATCGCAACGCTGCGTCGGGTGTCGCGAGAAATGGATGCACCCATTACGCTGTTGCAAGACTTGCAGGGGCCAAAGATTCGGGTCGGCGAATTGCCGGATGGGGCGATCGCCCTCACTAATGGGGGACATCTGACGCTGTTGCCAGAGCACAAGTACCAGCAAGAACCAGACACGGCTTCTATTGACTATCCCCACTTGGCAGAGGAAGCCGAACCGGGCACCCAAATTTTGCTGGATGATGGGCTGCTGGAGCTAAAAGTGACGGCGGTCGAAGGCGATGCGGTTCGTACCGTGGTGGTCAAAGGGGGCAAACTCAAGAGCCGCAAGGGTGTGAACTTGCCCAGCCTGAACTTGCAACTGCCGTCGATGACGGAGAAAGATATTGCCGATTTAGAGTTTGGATTGTCCCAGGGGGTGGACTGGATTTCCCTAAGCTTTGTGCGCGAAGGAGAGGATGTGCAGAAACTGAAGCAACGCTTGGCCGATCACAAGGCTGACAATCCGGTAATTGCGAAAATTGAGAAGCCCCAGGCTATTAAAAATCTAGAGGATATTCTGGATGCCTGCGACGGCATTATGGTGGCGCGGGGGGATATGGGGGTAGAGGTGAGCCCAGAGCGCGTGCCGATGGTGCAGAAACACATTATTCGGCGGTGCAATGAGCGGGGAATACCCGTGATCACAGCCACGCAGATGTTGGAGAGCATGATTCAAAATCCTCGCCCGACCCGCGCGGAGGCGAGTGATGTGGCCAATGCGATCGTGGATGGCACCGATGCGGTGATGTTGTCGGGAGAGTCAGCCGTCGGCACCTACCCGGTGCAGGCTGTGGGGATGATGGGTCGCATTGCGCAGGAGGTGGAGAAGTCGGTTACGTTTATGAATTTCCCACCGCACATGAATGACGAAACCCATTCCATTAGCGAGGCGCTGAATGTCATTGATGACATTCTCGATTTGCGGTGTATTGTTGCCTTCACGACATCCGGCTACTCGGCAATGCTAGCGGCGGCGGAGCGTCCCAAGGCAATGGTGGTAGCACTGACGGCTCGGATAGAGGTCTATCACCGCCTGAACCTGGTATGGGGGGTGCGCCCGATTCTGGTCGATCGGTTGGAAGCGAATTTTGAAGATGCGCTGGTGAAGGCGGAGAAATACCTGAAGGAACGGAATTTTGCAGAAACGGGCGATCGCATTTTGGTTATGGGCGGTATTCCGATGGCAGCGGCAGGGGGCACAAACTTCCTCAAGCTGCACCAGGTTTCATAACGCTGAAGGCTGATCCTCGCGGCATCGAGTCGGTTGCCGTATTGATAGACAGGACTGACGCAAACCGTGCGTAAGCCTGCCTGAATTCGTTGATGGTGTGGGTGCGTCGCGCCCACACCATCAACAAACTGCGTAAGTCCTAGTAGAGATAAAGAAATAGAGAAATTTCTGGCAAACGTCGTTCGCGAACTTGAATTCCGCAAAAATTTGGCTTAATTTCTTGTAGAAATTGCTCGGTAGGAGCATTGGCCAGCGGTTGAGCTGATACTCACTTTACCCAGGCGGATCCAGAGTTCGGTCAACATCAGGTTTTCCCCAGATTTTGTCAACGCTCCATTGTGACAAATCCTCTGTGATAAACCCCCACGGGGCTTGTCCATCACGACGCTTAACCCCCGCGTATTTTTCAACACTGCCTGTGGTTGCGCATTGCTATTGCACACAGGTCAGTCCAACCCTCGAAAGGAATAGGTTATGGCAGAGTTTGAGCAAATTATGGAAACGATCTGGGCTGTCTTGGCTCAGTTTGGTTTGAGTATACTGGCGGCGATCGCCATCTTTATCATCGGTAGCTGGGTTGCAAAGGTTATCTCGCGCTTTGTCAAACGATTGCTCAGCCGTCGAGGGCTCGACTCCATGCTGGTGGCCTTCGTTTCGACCCTCGTTTACTACGCAATTCTTGCCTTTGTTATCATTGCAGCGCTCAACCGTATTGGGATTCAGACGGCATCCTTTATTGCGGTACTGGGGGCAGCGGGGTTGGCGATCGGCCTAGCGTTGCAAGGATCATTGGAAAACTTTGCTGCCGGAGTCTTGATGCTCATCTTTCGTCCGTTCAAGGTCGGAGATTATATCGAAGGCGGTGGTACTGCAGGGCTTGTTCAGGCCATCAGCCTCTTCACGACGACGCTAGATACCCCGGATAACCGCCGAGTGATTGTCCCCAATGGCAAGCTCAACAGTGACACGATTACTAACTTTTCGGCCAACGACACGCGCCGTATCGATATGGTGTTGGGGGTCAGCTACGACGACAACCTTGATCAGGTGAAGCAAGCCATTTTAGATGTCCTCAACAAGGATCCACGCGTTCTCAAAGACCCGGCTCCTATGGTCGGCGTGTTGGAACTGGCGGACAGCAGCGTGAATTTTGCGGTGCGCCCTTGGGTGCAGACCGCAGACTACTGGGATGTCTTCTTTGCTTTGTACGAAACCCTCAAGATTCGCATGGATGCTGAAGGCATTAGCATTCCCTACCCTCAGCAGGATGTCCACTTGCTGCAACAGAGCCAAAATTAGCGCCGTTAGAGGGTTCTTGTTCTGGGCTGGAGTCGTGGATTAGCAGAACCCATCCGACGCTATTGCTAGGGGTTCTTCAACCGGATTTGATATTAGTCCAGGTTGTCGAGGATGCGGAGGATGAAATTGAACCCGTCGTTGGATTCATGTCGGCGGTAGATGCGGCGATCGCCCCAACCATCGTCATCACTCCAACCCTCATAGTATTCCCAGCCATCATGGCGGCCATCGCGATAGTAGTAATAGCGGTCGTCGCGATAGTAATAGTCGTCGCGATCGCGGTGGCGGCGGTGGTGGCGGCGATCGCGGTCGTCGCGATAGTCATCCCAGTCATCGTCGTCCCAGTCATCCCACGAATCTCGCCGATCGCGACCGCGCCGGTCGTCAATGCCATCGAAATCATCGCGATCGCGGTAGTCCCGATCGTGGTCACGATCGCGGTCATCATCTCGGTCGCGGTCACGCTCGCGAATCCAATCATCATCAATGGATTCATCCCAGTCATCCCACTCGTCTTTGAGGCGATTGTCTGTGGGAGAGGTGTCTACGAGAGAGGCTTTTTCCGTTGTTTCGCTTGGTGTGAGCGAAGCGCCCTGAGCCTCAGTAGGGAACGCCGAGACGCAGAATAGCGCCGAAACCGCTAGCAAAAGATGCCACTTCATGGCAGACCTCCGGAAAACAAGATGATGAATTCGATGGGGAGTCAGGAAAAGCGTTTGGGTGGGCGACGCTTACTTTGATTCTATAAAGCGAGAAACGCTTGTCAGCCCAGCGAGAAACAAAATGTTGGGGGGCGTATCCTGCTTCAGCCCAAATGGGCAATGCCTACTCTCAATAAAAAAGACGCTAAAGCAGTGTAGATGTTCCACTCTGGAGATGTTGTGGGCGCATCGATTGACGTGAGCCTGGGTTAATACCCATTCAACCAAAACCAAAACCAGATAATTTTTTGAAAGCCGCGCAGTGCAAGGCTTTCAAAAAATTATCTGTAGTGGATTCTTAGCGAATTGGTATAGGAAATATGAGCGTGAGTGAACAAAAGATAGCTGAACAATCACTCAAGGGATCTGTTAGAAAGAGCAAGGCTCTGATCATCTCGCGATAGCCAACGGCTAATCCCCAAAGGGGGCGTTCATGGCGCATCGACCAGGCGATCGCGCAACCGCAGCCGCACAATTTCTAGAATTTCTGCCAGGGCGCGATCGCGCTCCGTTGCGGCATCATGCTGGAGTCGTTCCTCGAATGCCTGGAGGATGGAAGCTTTGGTGTGATGGCGGACGGCAATGATGAAGGGAAAGCCGAAGGTTTCTTTGTACGCGCTATTGAGCTGGTGGAACCGCTCGTACTCTGCAGCCGTGAGGCGATCGAGCCCGACGCCTGCTTGCTCCTGCACGGAGGCATCGGCCATCTGGGTCTTACTACCCAGGTCGGGGTGAGCGCGAATCAGGGCGAGTTGATCGTCAGTAGAGAGAACGCGCACGACATGCATGATCTGCTCATAGAGGGTGTGAGCTGAGGTGAAGGGGCGCAGATGCCAGACTTGACGGGCGATCGCTGGGGTTTGCTCAAACAGCTCACCAAATGCTGCCACAAACTGCGATTGGTTCATCTGGTTGATGGCGGCAAGGGTGTATTTAGGGGCAGAGGGCGCAGGAGTCATGGTAGCGGCGTCGGCATAATGGTTTGAAGTTGGGCAAAGAGGTGTTCGACCTTTTGCAAATCTTTGATGCCGGGGGCTTGCTCCACACCACTGGAAAGATCGATGCCATCCGGGTGGGTAAGGGCGATCGCCTCCCGCACATTCGCTGGGGTGAGCCCTCCGGCCAAAAACCAGGGGACAGCCGGGCGAAACGACTGTAAGGTCTCCCAGTCTAGGGTCTGACCTGTCCCCCCCTGTTGGGTGGGGTGATAGGCATCCAATAGCAACGCATCGACCCATGCTGTATAGGCGTCGGTTTGGGCGAGAACATTGGGATGCTTCACACGAAAGGCTTTGATTAGCTTGATGCCAGGTAATGCCTCCCGCAAGTCGCGACAGGTTTGCGGTGATTCGTCTCCATGCAGTTGCACCGCCGTGAGCCCTGAAACCTTGACCCACTGCACCAACTCAGCGGGAGTGGCGTTGACGAATACCCCGACCCGTTCCACCGCTTCCGGCAGGTGAGGGACGATCGCCCGAATGGCTTCTGCTGTGATATAGCGGGGCGATCGCGCCACACAGATGAACCCCAGAGCTGTGGCCCCCATTCGGGCGATCGCCTGCCCTTGTTCCGCGCGGGTGATACCGCAAATCTTGACCTGAATCATTAAGTAATATTGCCTAGAATGCTGCGTTTTGTTGCGTTGCCGTCGCAAGTTGTTAATTCTTCAAACAAAATCTTGCCCCTGAGTCCTGTCTCCGGCATTCTTTCTTGTCGTAAGCACTTATTCGTTCGCGCAATAGTGGCGAGGATAGGGCACGGCTCATTCCAATTTGGAGATGAATCGGGGCTTTTATCCTGGCATTGTAGTCGGGGGTACCCCGGCTGTCTATTGGCGACATATACAATCACCCAATTCATCAATCCCTTTAAACGAAGGTAAGGAGAAAACCGTTGATTCAATATTTCGATACCTTGCTCGTGGTGGCAAAGACGTCGCCTTGGTCAATCAACACGGCCATCGTTATGATTGCGGCAAACTTGTTTTCCGTTGCCATTGGCTACTACGCCATTCAGCAAAAAGGCCAGGGTCCTAGTCTCCCTGTAGGACTTCCGGCAATGTTTACCGGATTTGGTGTGCCTGAATTGCTGGCAACGGCAAGCCTTGGTCATGTTCTGGGTGCAGGGCTGATCCTGGGGTTGTCCAATGCGGGTGTGATCTAGCGCCAATAGCACTGGCTTGGATCACAACATTGTGACGCTGAAACACTAGAAGGGGTGATGTGCGATCGCACATCACCCCTTCGATTAATGACACTGGATTTACGCATTTTGTTGATTTTGTGGCCGCGTCGCGGCCACAAAATCAACGAATTTACTCAGGATTGCGCAAGTTCTGCGTAAGTCCTGTGACAGTCAATGATTGACGAATTGAAAGCGGTTCTTCGGCTGATTGAGAAGTGAGAGCAGGTAAGGGAGGATAATCGAAACCTCACTGACGGTTTTCTCGCACAGGGTTACTCCCCATCAACAACAAAAAGGAATTAAGATCAAATCTGTGTGCGTCTAGTCGGGGCTTTGCATTTGCACCCCAGACATTTATTCCCACTAGCTGACGTTATGGGTTGAATGATTCGCACGGGATCGACAGTGATTGGCGTCAGGTTGGATTCGTCCGTCAGTTTGTCTCTTTTAGCGTGGTGTCTGTCGTTCGTCTCAACGAGGTCTCGCATAGGGCGTCATGCTGTCAGTCCTCGGCATTGGTTTTGTGAATCCATTTATCGCTTTTTGTTCGGTTCTTCACCCTCTCCTAAGAATTGGTATATGAGATCAGGTTGGCAAGTCGGTAAGATTTTCGGCATCCCTTTGATGCTAGACACCTCCTGGTTTCTGATTCTGGCGCTGGTGACCTTGAGTAACGCGGCGCGGTTTCAGGCGGCCGGGTTGTCGGAAGCCGCCGCTTGGATTACTGGGCTGATTTTGGCCTTGTCGCTGTTTGGTTCGGTGCTGCTGCATGAGTTGGGACATAGCCTGACGGCGCTTTCGCAGGGCATTAAGGTTAACTCCATCACCCTCTTCGTCTTTGGTGGCGTGGCCTCTATCGAGCAGGAATCGAAAACGCCGTGGCAAGCCTTTCAGGTGGCGATCGCGGGTCCCACCGTAAGTCTTTTGCTATGTATTGTGTTAGGCGGTGCGGTGCAGGTTTTGCCCATTCCTGAGCCCTATGACAGTGTTGTGCTGGAGTTGGCTATTATCAATGGTGTTTTGGCGATTTTCAATATGCTGCCTGGGTTGCCCCTAGACGGTGGACAGGTGCTCAAGGCATTGGTCTGGAAGATTACTGGAAGTCGTTTGAAAGGGTTACGCTGGGCGGCGTTGGCCGGGAAGGCTCTGGGCTGGTCCATCATTGCGCTTGGAATTTTTCTCTTCCTGCAGGCGGGGGGTGGCGGTGCCTTGTGGAGCGTCCTCATTGGCTGGTTCATTCTCAACAACGCCAACAGCTACAGCCGTGTGGCCGATTTGCAAGAAGCGGTGTCTAAGCTATCGGCGGCGGAAGCCATGACCCGAGATTTTCGAGTGGTCGAGGCGGGTATGACGCTCCAGCGTTTCACCGAAGACTATTTGCTGCGGGAGGAAGGACGCTACCCGACCTTTTTTGCGGCGTCAGACGGGCGTTATCGGGGGCAGATTTTGCCCGATGACTTGCAGCAGATCGAGCGCAGTGAGTGGAATCGACAAATCCTCCAATCGATCGCCCATCCCCTCTCCGACATTCCAACGGTGAATGAATCAACGGCGCTAACGGAAGCCATCGATAAGCTAGAACGCCTGACGCTCTCGCGCATTACCGTGCTCACCCCGGCAGGAGCCGTAGCCGGAGTGATTGACCGGGGCGACATCATTCGAGCATTGGCGCAGAAGCTTGGGGTGTCGGTTCCCGAAACGATGATTCAGCAAATCAAAGACGATGGCAAATTCCCGCCAAGCTTACCGTTGCAGGCGATCGCCAAATCCATGATCGAGGAACCCAAGGATGCGCGCTCGTGATGCGCTTGAGGATTTCTGTTGTTTAGGTGTCCGTGTGTTCTAGCAAACTGGTATCCTAAAAAGCTGGATGCCTTGTTTTTCAAGCGTTTGATGATTCTTTCAAGCCCATTTTTTCGCTCATTTTTTATTGCTGTATGACTGCGATCGCCCCGTCTACCCCGATCAGCTTTCCCCTCACCGCCGTTGTGGGGCAAGACGCTATCAAGCTGGCGCTACTCCTAGCAGCGGTCGATCCGGGGCTGGGGGGGGTTGTGATTGCAGGGCGACGGGGAACGGCAAAATCCGTGATGGCACGTGCCATTCATACACTGTTGCCACCCATCGAAGTGATTCAAGACTCCTGTTGCAACTGCGACCCCACATATCCGGAGGAGTGGGATGACGAAACCCGTGCCCGTTTGGCCGACATCGCCGATGCCGCTGATGCAGGTGGGCTCGATGGCATTCCCGCTCAGGTGATTCCGGCTCCCTTTATCCAAGTTCCTTTGGGTGTCACCGAAGATCGACTTCTGGGATCGGTGGATGTGGCGCAGTCGATCAAAAGTGGCGAGGCGGTGTTTCAACCCGGTTTGCTGGCCGAGGCACATCGGGGGGTGATGTATGTGGATGAGGTGAATCTGCTGGATGATCAGATTGCTAATCTGCTGCTCACCACGTTGACGGATGGCGTCAACCGGATTGAGCGGGAAGGCATTAGCTTTCAGCATCCCTGCAAGCCGCTGCTGATTGCCACTTACAATCCCGAAGAAGGGGATTTGCGATCGCACCTACTCGATCGCATTGCGATCGCCCTGTCTGCGGATGCGGTGCTGGGGCTAGATCAGCGGGTTGCCGCCGTGGAGCGTGCTACGGGCTATGCCGAGTCGCCCAAGCAATTTCTACAACTCTATGCCGAAGATTTGGACAATCTGAAAACCCAGATCATCCTGGCACGGGAATGGCTGAAGGATGTGCAGATTAGTACGGAGCAAGTGGCCTATCTCGTCAATGAAGCGCTACGGGGTGGCGTGCAGGGGCATCGGGCCGAGCTGTTTGCCGTGCGGGTGGCCAAAGCCCATGCAGCGCTGGAAGGACGGGCTGAAGTCAATGCCGAGGATCTGCGCTGCGCGGTGGAACTGGTGATTGTGCCCCGCTCTAGCCTGCAGCCACCGCCCCCCGACGATGAGCCGCCAC